>JBFEVX010000147.1:0-8097 GCA_041546685.1 Bacteriovoracaceae bacterium
ATTTATTGTTCAAACTTACAAGTTCGTTATCAATATGTTTCAACTCAAGAAAGAAATCCCCAGCACATGTCTTAATCACAGAATAAATTTGTTTCAATGACTTGATGCTTGCGTAATCTTCTCCGTCAACAACACCTACAATTGTCATCCAATCTTCTTTTTTGATTTCACAAATCGACATATATACATTTGTATAACATCCTGGATGAGAATCAAAGGCCAGCTCATCAACTTCTGTACAAGTTTTTACTGGAGAACTATCACTTAAAGTTGGTACCAGTGCATTTTGAAGACAAGTCAGAGTTTCGTCTCTCCATAGTTTTCCATAAGGGGTGAGGTCATTGGAACCAAGGGCCTTAAATCTTTCACAGTACTTTTCACCATACCCAATAGGGTACTCATCCTCTGCACAGTTAAATTTCTTCTGGACGCAGTTTCTATAAAATGAGCAGTCATTGGCCTTTGGAGTACAGTCCGCAAAAGCTGGAGTCAGGCCGAAGATAGTGGCCATCACAATAATAGTTTTGATTTTCAATTTTTTAAACATGCTTTCCTCTTTATTAGATAAATCTATTTCAACTTTAGGTATTGCAGAGGTGATGCCAAAAATAATCTTAAAGATTTTAGCTACTTAGTAAGATAAGTTGTTCCGAATGTGGAACTTTTGTTCTGAAGAATGAGGAATGATTGCCCTATTCGGAAATAAAAAGGCCCGCAAAATGCAGGCCTTCTTTATTGAAGAATTTTCTTTTGAAATTATTTTTTCTTTGCCATGTAAGCTGAACCGAATTTCTTCTTGAATTTTTCGATACGACCTTCGGTATCGAGAACCTTTTGCTTACCTGTATAGAATGGGTGTGACGCAGAAGAAATATCAAGTTTGATAAGTGGATATTCGTTTCCGTCTTCCCAATTAATTGTTTGATCTTTTGGAGCTTTCATTGTCGATCTAGATTTGAATGCAAATCCTGTCGACACGTCTTGGAAAACAACTTCGTTGTATTCTGGGTGGATACCTTGTTTCATAATGGACCTCTCATCGGTCATTGCTTGTTACAATGACGGGTTTTAATATTTAAGTTTCGCTAATTTAGGGCCTTGGAGCGCTCATGTCAAGGGAAGGGAGAGCTTTTAGTGGGCTGCACAACTTCCGCAACCCCCGTCATCACCGGACTTTCCTTGTTCCATATCTACAAATTCCCAGTGTCCATACTGCTCATTGGCCTTGAGGACAGCTGCTTCAAGAGTTTCAAAACTTGCCTGAAAGCGCTCGTTATCGTCCTGGTCAGTAACTGTCACCGAGTATAGGATCTGGACTTCGTCGTCTCTTGTGTCACCACTAAGTGAAATGAAAGCCTTTAATTTTGAAGACTTATAGTAGGTGTAATTCCAGTTATCTTGATTGATTGTCATAGTCAATTTTTACCAATTTACTGTTGCCAGCACAAGGGAGATTTAGTAAGTTGTTGTATCTCAGTTCGACCACTAATTGAAGTTAAAAGACGGAGGCTGTCGTGGCTAAGAAAGGACCTAGAGTTATCGTTACTCTTGAATGTACAGAAGCTAGAAAGGAAGGAAAATCTCCTTCACGCTATACAACTACAAAAAACAAAAAGAACACTCCTGATCGTTTGGAACTTAAAAAGTACAATCCATTCCTCAGAAGACACACTGTTCACAAAGAAATTAAATAAATTCTAGTTAAATTTCTTCTATATTAGGCCTCTTGTACGAGGCCTTTTTTGCTTTCATTTCAACTATTTATCTCTAAACTTTTATTCAAATTTTTCCCTTAAATACCGATAAGTTAATGAGCTAGAAATCCCATTCTGGCCGTTAGGAGAACGATTTGGCGCTAAAAATCCTTTTGGTAGACCCAGATGAAGATTGGTTGATGAAGGCAGAAGAGCTCTTCAAGAAACATCTTTATGCGGTGGACACTGTCACCAACGGGAAAGATGCGCAAATTAAAATGATGAATGACAAGTACTTCGCTGTTGTCATGAACTACGCCACACAAAATCACACTGCCAATCAAGTTCTAAAATTCATGAAAAGAATGATCCACGATTACAATCCACGAACTGTAATTATTCTTGAAAGAGAAGACCTTGGAGATGAAGACGATCGCACAGATGAGCGTCTGAAAAAAGATGGTGTAGATGAAATCATGATCAAGCCATTCGAAATTCAACAACTGATTACCGTACTTGAAGGGCATCAGGGGATTTCGGATATCGTTAATAACCTCCCAAAGAGAAAAGGGCAATCAGAGGAAGAAGAAGTTGAAATGTCTGATGACAATTTCACCAAAATCAAAATTGGTGACTTCTATTCTTTGAAAGCTGTTCTCTATGATATTTATATTCGCCTGAAGAGTGGACGCTACATCAAGATACTTCATGCTGGTGATGAGTTTTCAAGAGAGCGTCTCGACAATTACAAAAATGAAAAAGGTGTGGAATATCTCTATTTTCATATCAAAGACAGAAAGAAGTATATCAAGTTCAATGACCACCTTGTGAAAAAGGCGATTAAGTCGAACAAGATGGAAGGTCAGAAAAAACTGAATATGCTCAAGAACGTTTCTGAAAAGTTTATGGAAGAAGCCTTCGTAGAGGGACTTAAACCGGTCATCATTGAGCAAGGTCGACAGATTTGCGAAAATGTCTACAACTTGATTGAAAACGAAGAACCTCTTTATAAACTACTTAGAGAGTATCAGGACTTTGATCCTTCGGCTTTTTCTCATGCATATCTGGTGACTCTTTTTTCATCGGCCATTATCAAACAGTTTGAGTGGCAATCGAAAACTATGATTGAAAATACGGCCCTTGCTTGTATGTTTCACGATATTGGAAAAATGAAACTTCCAAAAGAAATTCTAGAACTACGACCTGAAGACATGACGGAAGCTCAACTTGAAGAGTACAAGAAACACCCAGAGTTAGGGCTTGAGATTGTTCAGGAAAACAGGACAATCACTACAGCTGTCAAACAGATCATTCATCAGCACCATGAATATTTTGATGGATCAGGTTATCCAAATGCTCTTAAAGGACAGTCCATATTAACTCTAGCAAATATCGTTTCTCTAGCTGACCTGTTCAGCCATATCATCGTTGAAAAAGATCTCAAACCGGTTGAAGGTCTCAAGTTCATGCTTGGAAATCCAGATATCGTTCCAAAATTCAACAGTATGATCTTTGAGAAGTTCATCAATGTTTTTGTTGATCCTGGCAAGATCAAGAAAGATCATGCTCTTCCGAGCAAATCAAGAATGGTTCCTAGTAAAAAAGCTTCTTGAATGGAAGCGATTTGAAAGAGCTGTATCTTTTCCCGTAATGTTTGAATGAATCTTTAGTGAACACATAAGGGTGGCTTCTGTTACTTGCTCTGATTATATAGATTTGACCTTTATCGAGTTTTACATCAGGGAGATTATTGACGATAGTACTGATCTCATAAGTTACCTCCGTTCCATCTGCTGTTGTGACCTTGATGAAATAGAAAGGAGTCTTTAAAAGTCTTTCCAATGTTTCATCCAATTTTTCTGTCAGCTTGTCTAGGATCAGAGCACTTCTGATATCAAGTAGCTCGTTGAAGTAGGTGTTAACTTCTTCTGGGAGAACGGCTTTGTCATTTTTACCGAGCCATTGATCTTTATCTCTTTTCAGAGAAAGCTGAATGGCCGACCTTCCCCGATAGAGTTCGAAAGAAGAGACATTATCAGTTGTCATGGTGAAAACTTTTGAATCAACAAAATCTGAAAGGCCAAGTCCCTCTAGAGGGTTTGCTAGAGCATCAACGTGATAGATGACTTCTTTTGACTCAGAGTAAATGTAAGTCGAGTTGTCGATCGGGTTAACCAGACCAAAATGGACTTCTTCTTCAACATCATTTGTAGTTGAAGAGCTCAGCTTGATTTTCATTAATGGATTATCGAGAGAGAAGTTGGAAAGATTGATAGGGTCTTTTGGGAAAAGCTTCCTGATTTTGACACCTTCAAGTGTGCGAGTGACTTTGGTCACAAGCTCTTCAGAAGCTGGCAAAAGTCTGGGATTTGTCAGGTCCCAATGACCGTGAGTATTCTTGGCCAAAGTAAACTCACCAAGCCTGTTTTCAATTCTGATCTTATCGTATTTGGTCATCTGTTCTTTGGTAAACAGAAAATGGTATTGTTCCAACTCTTGATTAAGAGTTTTTGGTGCCTGAAAAAATTCGGATATACCTGCACTTAGGGCCAAAGCGAATACAAAGAAGATTATCAACCAATTGGAGAGTGTTGACTTTTTTGCCTGAATTCTAAGTCCCATGCATTCCTCGTGTTAGAACAGTCATTCTAACTTGATAAATGAACTTCGTCACGTCATCATAAAGTGAAGTATTTTAAGTTGACTAGGTGGGTTATGGATATTTTGCATTTAATAGAGGCCGGCGGTTTTATTATGTATCCGCTTATTCTCTGCTCTTTGGCAGTGTGGGCCGTGGCCATACAAAAAATATGGTTTTACATGCAGTTTGATAAGCAGTTTCGAAGCTTGAGTGAAAAAGCTTCAAAGCTCATCAAAGAACAAAAATTACACGAGGCCAAAGGGTTGGCCCATTCAGCACACCCTTTGATTGGCTTGCCTTATTTGGCCTTACTGGAAAAAGATGAAGATCGTGAAGCTTGGGAAAATCGTGTTGCTAGAAGACTTTCCGAAACGAGAGAAGGACTCAAAAGTTTTCTTTGGATCTTGGGTACTGTAGGTTCTTCTGCTCCATTCATCGGATTGTTTGGAACAGTTGTCGGTATTATCAAATCATTTGATTCAATTGCCAAAGCTGGAAAAAGTGGTTTTGCAGTTGTCGCCGCAGGTTTGTCGGAAGCTTTGATTGCTACTGCGGCGGGGATTCTGGTTGCAGTTATCGCTGTTGTATTCTTCAATTACTTTCAAACACGTATTTCCAGTCTTCTTCTTGAATTCAAAAATCAATTGGAAGATCTGGGTGACAAACTCTAAGGGATAAAAGTGGCCTTCAAACTTGGAGACGGAGATAACGACGAAATCATGGCGGAGATCAATATGACTCCTCTTATTGATATTATGTTGGTACTTCTGATTATATTTATGGTGACTTCATCCATTTCTCTCGAAAGTGGGTTGGATGTTGATCTTCCAGACACAGCCACAAAAGGTGAATCGAAAGAGGGGAGCGCTGTTGTTGTTTCCCTTCTTGCTGATGGAAGTATCGCTGTTCAGGGAACTGTCATCGATAGAGAATATCTTGGAGCTAAAATCTCTGAAGCCCTTCTTCAAGAAAAAACTCAACTTGTTGTACTTGAGGGGGATCAAGCTTCACGTCTTGGTATGGCAGTTGAAATCATGGATATTGCAAAAGCTGCTGGAGCTGTCAAATTCGCAATTGCTACTGAAGTTCAGGAATAAAAAACGAGTTTTTTTCTCAAATTGTAATTTATTGAAACGTCGTTTTTTTTCAATAATTTTTTGCAGAATTTTGACATTCATCATTCCCGAAATTGATTAAAATAGCTCTATAGCTGAACTCAAGTAGGTTCTAATATGATTTAGACTGAACGAGATTCTAAAAAACAATGAACCGGAGGTGATGGGATGTTTTGTTTTATCTGTCCTCCCTTGATAGCTGGAGGACTATTAGCATTGTTCATTTTTTTAGAACTCCTAATTTCTACTTTTGTGAAGTCAGCTGACCCGCCTGATTTTTCTCGAGAGCAGGTTACAACGGCTAAAGTCTATAATTTGAACAAAAGCTTCATTAATCATTTTGACTATAAAAAGACTGGCTGAAAACTACTCCCCGAAAGGGGAGTCGTCAGCTTTTAAGGAAACATCTGATTGATGATATCTTCACATTTTTTGCTGTCGTTGGTTGTGATGAACTGAGCACCTTTCTTAAGATATTTTTTGATTTTATCTGAAGAGTCTTTCGTATATACACCGACAATTTTTCCACGCTTGATAAGTCTTTTGATTCTGGCCTTGTGGATATACTTGGCATCAATTCCATCGATATTCTCGAGTGAACCAAAATATCCATACTTTTTTAGAAGTACAGTTTTGGTTTGTGAGAAAAACATATCAGACTTTTGCTTTTTATAGACAATGGCCAGTGCCTTTGGATCAAAGGAAATGATAAAAATTTTGTCAGGCCTTGCTTGATAATATTTCTTTATCAGTTTGAAGTCATTTTCAGTAATTGTGTCTTTTAATTCGATAAACAGACGACTGTCACTTTCGACTAATTCTTGCAAAGCTTCTTCAAAAGTTGGAATGACTTCATCATTAACAAGTTTACAGTTGCTTCTGATGACCTTTGAATGAACTTCGTAAACCTTGAGTCCTTTTGGACAACCTTCACCTTTGACATCTCTATCCAGTTTTTTGTCATGATAGACGATGGTCTCCCCATCTTTTGTATGATGAAGATCAAACTCAATTGCATTCGCACCAGATCTCGAAGCCGCAGTGAGGGCGGCTAGAGAGTTCTCAAGCTGACCATAACCTAAAGCTCTATGGGCCACACAATAAGGTCTTGAGAAGACCTGAGCGGAAAAAAGAATAGTGGTTAATAGGACAATGTTTTTCATTCCGGCTTTCTACCAAAACCAGAGAATTTATCGAGGGACTCAGTAAGATTTACCGAGCTTTGTTACTCATAAGTAGTTGAAATGGAGTCAGATCTTAGAGATCGAAGTCGTCCAGTTCGTCGAAATCATCATCGTCATCATCTTCGACCTTGTTCATTTTTGGTACCGGTTTAGCGGCTTGCATGTCAGGCTCGATTGATGTGACAAAATTCCTAAGGAGAGTTCTTTCTCCTTCCTTTAGAAAAGTGAACTTGGCCGCAATTCTGTAGGGGAGTTTTTTGTCTGAGATGATTCGACTTCTCATATTGTACTCACGACAATAATAGACGTCAGCGTTGACGGTAAATCTTTTTGGTACCACAAAATCAATCACGATACTTTGACCGGGAACGAACTTGTGGTTTGAAAAGATATACATATGGTCCATATCTATTTCAGCGAGGATGGCCGTCGCTGGAATGACACTTTTGTCGTCCAGCTTGGGACGTCTTTGAATGATCACACCACTTTTTTTGATCTCGGCATCAGATTGACCTTCGACCAATTCTTTAGCTTCTTCAGCAGCTTCAGCTTCTTGTTCTTCAGTTGCCTCTTCCTCTTCTTCGCCTTCGCCACCTTCGATCACTTCAAGTGCAGCGGCCATGGCAGCTTCACTTTCGTCTGCGGGAGCTTCTGCTGCAGCAGCTGGTGCTTCAGCAGTCTCATCTTTAAGAGGACCTTTTGGTTTATATTCTTGAACCAAATCGTCAACTGATAGGTTGCTATCTTCATCACCAGATTGCTTTCTTGCAATCAAACGTTCTTTGACGATGGCCTCTATCTCATCTCTAAGATGCCAGATTCTCAGGGGAATCCTTTTGATTAAGACAGGGTCGTTTGAGTTTCCGTGGATCATACTCGGTTATTTCCTTTTAAACCTAGTAACTACAATCACTTATTCTAACATTTTCTCTCAAAAACGTGTAAGCAGGAAATTAGCTCTATAATGGAAGAATATTCCTATAGGTGAGCACCGAGTCGTTCTCTTAGCCTAGATGGAATCTTCTTCACGGAAGAAAGGCACAACATTCAAATCAAGTTTCTATTGAAGGAATCAATAAACTTTTGCTCCAAGGAGGGAGTCAGATGAGAAAAGGTCAATTGCTTAAAACAGCGGCCGTTGGATCATTGCTATTAGCAGGTGCAGCGTCGGCCTCAGTCAAAACAGTACCGGGTGAATTCATTGTTAAGTTAAAAGACCAAAAGTCTTTTATGAAGTCACTTAAATCCCTTGGAGTTGAGCATCTAAGAGATGTGAATGTATCTTTTGGAAATTACCATGTTGTTAAGTCACTAGGTAACAAGTCTGAAAAACAACTTCTTGATGCTCTTAACAGTGATCCAAATGTTGAGTATGCAGAACCCAACTTTGTTTACAACATCGTTCAGCCAATTGAAGAGCTTGATGCTGCCTCTCTTGTTGCTCCGGCCTTTGCCAGCATGGA
>JBFEVX010000010.1:0-56015 GCA_041546685.1 Bacteriovoracaceae bacterium
CTAAGAAAATTACCGACTCCCCCTCGGAAGAGGAAGAGTCGGAATATTAATTAATTATTCCAATGAAATTCAGTCAATTCAAGTGAAACGTCTGCTGACTTAAACTTGGCAACTCCATTGACTGGGAAATCCCCTAGCCACAAGTGACCACTTCCCATCAAATTCTTTGGAAGAGGAAGATTAATATTTTCTAGAGTTTCATCATTAACTGCAACTTTACAGGTCTGATAAGATGTACCGTTGATAACCAATGACTCAACAGTTCCATTCAAAAGAGGACAAAAAGTAAGTGTCTGTGCAGCACCTTCATGAGTCATGACTTCATCACTTGGAACCATTTCAACTTCTTCATTCGTCTGTCCCATGATAGCATAACTGGTAACGACTTTATAAAGGTCATCACTTCTTTGATAGTCAGCAACTCTGGCCGTCTGCTCGCCAACGCTTCCTTGATAGCTCATTGAAAATTTGGAATATTCTCCGACTCTGTCTGCAGCAAAAGCAGACGAAGCGAATAGCAAGATCATCAATCCTTTAACCATGGTCTCTCTCCTTGAAAGTAAACAATGCTAATATGCTAATGAGAAAGCCAAGGGATTGTCTCCCACTAAATCCCTTCGTTATTTCAGTATGTTACATACAAGAATTCCCTGTATTTTTTCTAAATTCATGTATTTATTCTCGCTTTTCTGGGCCCACAGCGTTATACAAGGGCATCTTAAAAATTCGATTGGGGAATCAAATGAAAACAGTTCTTGGGCTTTTGGCCTTTCTACTTTCTACAAGTCTTTTTGCAAATGATGGAAGAGTCGACATCTGGCCATCCATTCCATTTATTAGAGGGGCAGATCTTTGCAAGTATCACGATGCTTATGGGCAAACTCGAAATGAGTACATGAGAACAATGGTGAGAAACGCCAGTGATCTTATGATGGCCGGAGCTTACGGAAGTGAAGCGCTTGATATGCTGGTGGCCTTCGATTCTCTTTATGACAAAAACCAAGCACTCGCGACTCAAGGTCAATACTTGGATGTCACTTTGGAGAATACACTTAAAGGATATATTGACCAGTATTACAGAAACTTGAATCCAAGAGTGAAAAAGCTTTCTTTCAAGCACGTCAATGATCTGAAGAAAATAGTCGATGCGGCCAAGAGAGGTCAACGTATTGGTCACTTTAACGACCAACAACTTGAGAAGCTAGACTACATTGCTTACGGTTCTTATGCTCTAGCTCCAGAATGTCGTGGTAACATTCAAGTGACAGTTACCTTGGTTGGTCGTGACGGAGAAACTTCTACCTTTATTGGGAACGGAAAGCCTCAGGTAGTCATGAGCCAAATCGCTTCTGAAATGTTCACTCAATTCCAAAGAACAACTTTCCCAACTACTTTGAGGGTTGGTAATAGAACCATCGAACTCATTGGTGGTTTTAACGGTTCAGTTGATCAAGCCAGAACTCCTCAACAAGCAGAGCAAGCTTGCCAGACACTCGGGGCCAGGCTTCCTAATCAAATGGAATATGAAATGGTCAGCGGATATGGTGATTGGTCAGGTGGTGTAAGCCTTGGTGAAGGAAAAACTGTTTGGGCCATGAGTGGTGGTAAAGTCTATCACCCAGGTTTGATGAATCCTTCTCCAGTAAGAAGCCAATGGGAAGTAAACGCTAAAATCTTTTCTTATTACTGCGTAAGATAAATCTTAAACGGTCTGGTTCACACCAGGCCGTAATAATCTCTCCATATGCTCTTTGACTTTAGGGAACATAAGAAAATTCAAAGCAATTCCAGTCGCAACAAATGAATAGGCGTGTATCTTCTCCATACCGAACATCGTTCCAACAATTGCGCAAATTGCAAGGATCTCATTCATTGCCCAGGATAAAATATAACGAGTAAGAATTCTTCCTCTCAAATTGAAATATTTAATAATCTCAGGGCCCGAATTTTTAAGGGCTTCAAACTGTCCAGGCGTCATTTGATGATTGGGATCCAAAGAAGTACTCATACTTTTGAGCTCTTGTTCTAGTCCAGCCACATCACGATTTTTGTTAAAAAAGAAAGCTGACAGAAGCGCTGCTACCAAGCAGACTAGAATCATGATATTCCCTATGCTCAAAAGATTGCCTGAAAAGAAATCTGGACTTGGTTCAGGTGCACCGAGAAGCTTCATATAAATCAAAAAGGCATAAATTAACTGCGAAAAAGTCAATGCTCCCCAGAGAATGTAGACAACCATGTTTCCTTGTTGAAATATTTTTTTCAGCTCTTCGTTCATAATGACCTCAAAAAAAAAGGGAGCCCCGCAAAACTGCGAGGCTCCCTGGAGTGTTCACAAATCAAATTGAATCGATAATTTGATTAAGAGTGGCAGAAGGTCTCATGACTTTTCCGGCCACTTCTTCTGTTGTCCAGTAGTAACCACCAAGATCAGCAGCTTTCCCCTGACATCCAAGAAGTTCTTCTACGATCTTCCCTTCATTTTCTTCAAGCTTTGCGGCCACAGCAGTGAAGGCCTCGCTTAGTTCAGTGTCTTCACTCTGAGAAGCAAGCGCTTGCGCCCAATATGAAGCAACGTAGTAGTGAGATCCTCTATTATCGATTTCCCCACACTTTCTTGAAGGGGCCTTATTGTTGGTCAAATACTTACCATTGGCAACATCAAGGGCCTTCGCAAGAACAGCAGCTTTTTTATTATTTGTTGTTTCAGCCAAGTGCTCAAGAGAAACACCAAGAGCAAGAAACTCTCCTAGTGAGTCCCATCTCAAATGGTTTTCTTTTTCAACTTGTTCAACGTGCTTAGGAGCTGAACCACCAGCACCTGTTTCAAAAAGTCCACCACCAGCAAGTAGTGGTACGATTGAGAGCATTTTTGCTGAAGTTCCAAGTTCTAGAATCGGGAAAAGATCTGTGAGGTAATCTCTTAGGACGTTTCCTGTTACAGAGATTGTGTCTTTTCCTTCTTTAACTCTTTGAAGTGAATAATTACATGCTTCAGAAGGCTCCATGATCTTGATTTCAAGACCAGTCGTATCGTGATCCTTTAAATATGTTTCAACTTTTGAAATCAGATTTGCATCGTGAGCTCTGTTTTTATCCAGCCAGAAAACTGCTGGATTGCCGGTTGCTTTTGCTCTATTCACACCAAGCTTGACCCAATCTTTGATGGCCTCATCTTTGGTCTGACAAGCTCTGAAGATGTCACCTTTTTCAACTGTTTGTTCCATCATCACATTTCCAGAAGCATCCACGACTCTAATGGTTCCATTAGCTTCTGCTTCAAATGTTTTATCATGTGATCCGTACTCTTCAGCTTTTTTTGCCATCAAACCAACATTAGAAACATTCCCCATAGTCTTTGGATCAAATGCACCATTCTCACGACAAAAGTCGATAGTTGCTTGATAGATTCCAGCGTAACATCTATCAGGAATAAGAGCTTTGGTATCACCAGTCTTTCCATCTGGTCCCCAGACTTTTCCTGAGTTTCTAATCATAGCTGGCATAGAAGCATCAATGATAACATCACTTGGAACATGAAGGTTTGTGATGCCTTTGTCTGAATCGACCATAGAAAGTTTTGGTCTTGTTTCATAAGTCGCTTGAAGAGCTGCTTCAATTTCAGCTTTTTTGTCAGATGGAAGCTTTTCAATCTTGGCATAAACATCACCCAAACCATTACTTGGATTAACTCCCAACTCTTGGAATGTTGATGCGTATTTTTCAAATACATCTTTGTAGTAAACCTGAACAGCATGACCAAAGATCACCGGATCAGATACCTTCATCATTGTTGCTTTCATGTGAAGTGAAAGTAGAAGGTCTTGATTTTTGCAATCAGTGATCTCTTTTTCTAGATAGTCACGAAGTGCAGAAATACTCATGCTTGATGAGTCCATCACTTCACCTTCAAGAAGTGCAACTTTTTCTTTCAATGTTTTGGTTGTCCCATCAGCTCCAACGAATTCAATTTTCACATTCATATTTTTGTCAGCGATAAATGACTTTTCAGAACCAAAGAAATCACCTTCGTTCATATGACCGACATGCGTTTTAGAATCTTTTGACCAAGCTCCCATCGAGTGAGGATTTGCTTTGGCGTATTCCTTTACAGGAGCAGCAACTCGTCTGTCAGAGTTACCTTCTCTAAGAACTGGGTTCACAGCAGAACCAAGAACTTTAGCATATCTGGCCTTGATATCTTTTTCAGCATCGGAGGAAGGATCCTCAGGAAAGTCAGGAACTTTATATCCCTTCTCTTGAAGTTCAGCGATGGCCTCTTTCAATTGTGGAATAGAAGCTGAAATATTTGGAAGTTTAATGATGTTTGCTTCAGGAGTTTTGGCCAACTCTCCAAGCTCGGCAAGAGCGTCACCAATCTTCTGATCATCACTCAAATGATCAGGAAAGTTTGCAAGAATTCTTGCGGCCAAAGAAATATCTCTGGTTTCAACTTCAACGCCGGCCTTACCAGTAAAGGCCTGGATGATTGGTAGGAAAGAGTAAGTGGCCAATGCTGGCGCTTCATCTGTTTTGGTATAGATAATTTTTGATGCCATGTGTTTCCTCTTATGACTCAACAGGTTAAAAATTACAGTTTTGACCGCACAAGAATAGCGCAAAGGCCCGTCTTCTTAAAGGGGGAATGGGTCGAGATAAAGGGAAATTTTGTATTTATTCCGGCTTTTCTTTTGAGAGAGAGTCCTCAAGTTGGCGACTCTCCTCTTTTTCTTCAATTTTTTCGCTACGGTATTCCTGAATATCAGTAAAACTTTCTTTCATCTGTGCATCAAGTCCAGAGAAGTTGTACTTCTCCCTCGGGAACTCGCTGGTGGTATAAACATAACTTGCTTTGTAATTGAAACCTGTATTCCTCTCACTGAAAGTCGTAACAGTCCAAACAAAAATCACAAAGACGCCGAACAGACCACCCAACACATATTGAACACGCTTGCGGTGTTTGCCTTCAAAGAATATCTCAAGCATCTTGTTCAGGTAGACCCAGTAAAAGCAGAAATAAACAGCAGAATTGAAAATCAACTGAAGCGAATTACTATTGAGCCAAAAATCCACACGATTTTTTATCAGCATGAAAAAGAGCCAGGCGACAACTGTCATCAGCGTGGCATCGAGGTATTTCAAAAAATCATATTTCTTGTGTTGAACTTTGGTGATGACAGCAGCAAGACCACTAATACCAAAGACCAAGCCTCCCATCACAACAATCGAAATCAAGACATCAATCATTTTTTCAGAATCGATTGGGTCCATCAAATAACTGTGAGTATATATCTGAAGAATTAAAACCAATCCCAGCAAAAGAATTCTTTGAGTGAGCTTTTGTGACTTGGTCTTGAACTCTGCTGGTAGTTCGATTTGGCGGGTTTTCTCAAGCCTTTCATCACTTAACAGAGTCGTAATTTTGATATCACCACATTTGACGATTCCATTGTCGCGCAAAATGATCTGACCGAATCGTTTACCTTCAAAGAAAATACCATTGGTACTATCAAGATCACGAAGAATGAAAGTTCCATCAGACTGTTTTTCAATCATGGCGTGCTCAGCAGAGATTGAATCATCAGAAAGAACAATTGTATTTTGAATAGATCTCCCAATTGTACATGGGAAGTTCTCAACTTTATGAACTTGAGGTGAATTCCAGGAAGGATGTTGGATGCGTAGAATAATCACATAGCCTCCCTGTTTTGAATTTCATCAAGGTGACTCTTCAAAAAGGTCATCATTCCTGATTCGCTGAAGCCATCTACTTTAAGTTTGACAATTAAAGCATTTCTTTTGTCACCAAGAGTCGCTGCTTTAAAATACATTCTGTAATGTCCATCATATTTGACATAACCGTTGACACAATAGGCGTAACGAAAACTTAGCTTGTGTTTGTTCGTCAAGATTCCTTCATTACAAGAATATTTGGTTAATTCTTTGTTGTCTGATGAACGAGTATATACATTTCGGAGATAATCTTTTCCATTGAAATAGGTATCTACGATATCAGCAAACTGAAACCTGTTTCTGGAAAGGCTTTCAACAGCTAGGTACATAACTTCATAACTTCCAGAATAAATTCTCGAATCGATATATGCTGCTCCTTGGAGAAAACAATTCTGTCTCGAATACTTGAAAGTTCTTTTGTCGGAATAATCATTCTTCGACCAACACTTTCCTGTCTTGTCTGGAGCCTGAAATGTCCAATTCCCAATTGTATTGGATTTACCAGGGTTCTCCTTCATCGACTTAAAGAGCTCTTTTTCAATCAGCTTTAATTGTTTGGAAATATGAGTGACATATTGTTTCCTCGAAAGAGGGGCTTTTCTTGTTCGATAGCTTTCGAGCAGTTCTTTTCCTCTTTCAATCGGAACTGAGAACGAAATATTTTGTGAATTGAGAAGAATCGAAACGTTGGCACCGATAACTCTTCCCCACTTGTCGACTGTCGGTCCACCACTCATCCCGGAGTTCACTGGAGTCGACATCAAAATTCTTTCATAGATACCGCTTTTGATGACACCGTTATAATTTCCTTCAACCAGACTGATGTTCAAATCTTTTGGTAACCCCATTGAGTAGATGGTCTCTCCTCGTCCTGGAACTTTTTCACGAATGCGGAGCTCTCCTTTAAATTTTCTGTTCACTTTGATCAATGCCAGGTCATAAATCACACTAAAGTCTAGGATCTCAGCCTCATGAACCTCATCCTTGTCAGTAACAAAAATTTTGTAGCGATCATCTTCATCTTGAATGTAAGTGGAAACAACGTGGTAATTGGTCAGCATCAAACCTTCTTCTCCATCTACGACGAAGCCTGTCCCATAACTTGCCTTCGAAGAGTCCGCACTCTGACTGGTTTTGACCTGATAGACATAAGGTTTCACTTTCTTATAAAGAATATCGTTATCCTTCACTTCCTCCACAGCATTGGAGGTAAATGAAAAGATGAATATCATCAATAATAAAAGTCTCAATCTGCTCTCCATTCGTGGTTGGTGAGACTGGTGAGCACGTGATCTCGCCACTCTCCATTGATATACAGATATTTCTCTGCGACACCTTCTTTGACGAATCCAAGTCTTTCCAACACTCGTCCACTTCTTTCATTTGTCGTAATATAACTGGCTTCAATTCGATGAAAGTTTTGTTCTTCAAATATAAATTGTACAGAAGCTTTCAAGGCTTCGCTCATGAAACCTTGGCCTTCATTTTCATGATGAATCTTATATCCAAGACGACATGCTTGAAATGGACCTCTTTCAAAACCTGAGAATGTGATGAATCCAATCACCTTTTGATTGATTTGTTCCCGAATGATCAAACGAAGAGATCTCTTCTCCAACCATTCATTGTGAGAAAATTGTATTCTGTTGTTCCAATATTCTTTTGTATAAAAACCTTCAGGTTTTATAGGATCCCATGGTTCGAGATGTTTTTCATTCTGTTGATAGAACTCAACAATGTCATCAACATCGTTATATTCCATCAAAGAAATGTTGGTTCTTTCAGTTCTGAGTTGTGGTTTATCCATCTATTCCATTATACACCTCGGTGTCGTAACCGAGACATAAGACGGATTTTCCCTTTTCTAGAACTGGTCTTTTAATCAATGAAGTATTTTCAGAAATGAGTTTGAATTTGGCGGCATCAGTACCTGACTCAAAAGCTTCTTTGAATTGTTTAAAGGTTCGACCTCTTTTGTTTACCGGCCACTCACCCAAAAACTTCTTCCATCTTTCAATGCTGGCCTTATCCACACCAACTTTTTTGAAATCGATAAACTCGTACTCAACGCCTTTGGCCTCAAGATCTTTTCTCGCTTTTTTGACTGTATCACAATTGGGAATTCCATACATTTTGAACATGACGCCTCCAGAGATTGAAAGCCTCATAATAGCGGAAGGATTTTACTTTGTTAAATCTTTGGACTGACGCTGAACACGATTGTCCAACGATTTGAAAAGCATGTACGGAAGCGCACCATTTTCTTTAGAATTTGAGAAGTGCGCCATGATAATCATGTCTGGCGCATATGTATTCAACAGACGAACAGATTTCTCCTGTCCATCCTCCGTAGAGCAGTTGGCAGGATCAGAAATGACATTATTGGTTCGACATACTGATGGTCTATCATCATAGATCGAACATTCTCCTTCAGACCCAAGGAAAACACATCCTCTCGTTTGGTGATCAAGTTTGTACCAATCACCAGAGTTATTCATCGCCTTGGATTGAACATAGAGTTTTTCTAGATCGACATCTACTCCATCAATAATTCTTTGGGCCAATAGCTCCGCCTCATCTCTTGTGACACTGACCTGGGTATGACAACAGAAAGTACATCCCTTTCCACACTGGACGTTCTCTCTAATCAGATCATCCTGAAAGAGTTGACTCATTTGATCTTCGATCTCTCGATGAACCAGTCGAGCTCTCTTCAATGGGTTACCTTGCTTTTTGATTTTTTTAACCATGGTCTTAAAAAGCTTCCCTAGCGTGAAGTCATGCTTGAACTGCTGATATGTTCTGTAAGCAATCGCTGGAAAGTTGATAAGTTGGCTCCTTTATTGTCTTTAAAAAGACGTACTATCTGAATAAATTATAGCAATATCCGAACCTTTGGCCTTTAAAGGCGGCAATTTTTTCCAGATAGCCTAGATGCAACTACTCCAAATGATTGAAATCAAGAGAAAACAGAGGGTCTCCGATACGAAAAATATGTGTAGGATATTCGGTTTTAGAAGTGTCATTAACAGTCAGGTACATACAAGTTTGGTCCAAGCAGACAATGCTCTTGAACAGCAAAGTCTTCGTCATCCGGACGGTTGGGGTGTAAGTTACTACGTGAACGGCGCTCCTCACGTCGTCAAATCAGATCGAACCGCGTTGGATGACACTATCTTCAAGCGAATTTCTGGAGTCGTTTCCAGCCAGACGGTCATCGCCCATATAAGAAACGCAACGCTTGGAAAAGTGAACATCTTAAATACTCACCCTTTTCAATTTGGTAGCTGGACTTTCGCCCATAATGGAAACATCAAGAACTTTGATAAAGTCAGAGATGAAATCATTTCGAACATTGCACCTGAACTCAAAAGATTCATTCTTGGTACCACAGACTCTGAGGCCTTGTTTTATTTTCTCCTGACAAGACTTCAAGAAAAAATTGAACTTGATGAGAAAGACTGCCCTATAGAAACTCTCTCTTTTGTCGTTCGCAATGCTGTTGAAGAAATCATTTCAATTATTGGTGAATACAGCAAAATAGATGACGCTGGAGAGACGGAAACCTATCTTACTTTTATCATGACTAACGGACAGACAATGCTTGCTCATCATGGTGGAAAAAATCTCTTTTATTCTACATATAAAAATCATTGTGGAGACAGAGACAACTGCCCAAGTTTTTCTGACGAGTGTGAAAATCCGACCAAGACAGGAAAGATCAATCATCTTATTTTTTCCAGCGAACCACTCAGTGGTGACAATATCTGGCTTCCCATGAAGCTGGGTCAAATTATTGGTGTAGATGGAAGAATGAAGATTTCAATCAACGAAAGATAGAACTCAGTTACCAACTTTATTGATTATGTTGGTCATTGGATCCAAAGACTCGACCAGACCGGTCATGGCATTCAAGTACTGCCCCACTGCAAATCTCTTTTTCATATGCATGAGGATATGAGGAATCTCAGTTGTATCAAAATCCACCCGATACATCTCATTTACAAATGCATGAGCAACATTGAATACAGCACAAAGAGCTGAAATTCGATCGGCGTTCAGACCTTTTGGAAAACCAGACCCCTCAGGGTTCTCATGGTGATAAAGGAGAATCTCGTCCACATTCGGTGGGATATCCTCAGAATCAGACTCCTTCACCAATTGAGCGACTTCCATCGGATGCTTTTTATATGACTGAATACTTTCAGCCGGAAACTTCTGAAGTTCAGGCAACCCCAGATCCACGGCCATCGCAAGTTCAGGATTATCTAAAGTGATATCGTGGAGAATCGCGGCTGTCGCCAGCTTCTTTCTGATTTCTTCGGTATCCCAGGTCATCTTTTCAGAAATCTGTGCACTCATATAGGCAACCATATAAGAATGATCATTAAGGTAATCTTTCCTATCATGCATTTTTGAGAGAAGGTCCTCGAGAGGACTTCCTTTTTTAAGATTGGATTCAACTTGGAAAACAGTGTAATCCACAAGATTCACCACTTCTTCAGTAACTCCAATCTCTTTGACAATTTCATGTACCAACTCAATTGCCGCCAATGATGCTTCTTCTGATGACTCAGGAGTAAGATCCTTGTCCATGACTAGAAATGGAGTCCTGGCGTATTCATCTTTGAACTCTTCGAAGTCTCCATTCTCAATATAGAGATACTTCATTTTCTTCTCGCTCCACTTCTTGATATCGGCACGAGTATAAATGTCACCCTTCTTGAGAATCTTCACATATTTGTTTTCAGACAACTGTACGTAGACATCACACAATGTTTTGTTGAATCTCAAGAAGTATGATGTTCTGATCTTTTTGTATTCAACTTCTTCATATGTGAAACTTAAATTCGTCTTGTCTTTGAAAATTTCAGCGATTTTTTGTGTCAACTGCGAAGTTGATGTTGAAAGAGGAATAATCTCATTAAACTTGCGGTCAGTGTTGAATCCGGCCATTCCAGGAAGACCATCAAGTTTCTCATCACTCACAATGAAATAATTGGTTTTGTCACTCTTGTCTTTGCCATAGACATAAAAATCAGCGGCATTCATTTTCTCTGCATTATGAAGCATCAAGACCAGATCAAACGGTCCTTTCGATTCAAACTTCTCTGTTGCTTTACTCATACTGGCAGCTTCAATTACTGAAACATTGAACGGACAGTTATCCAAAACCATCTCAAATGATGATCTGGCTTTGTCATTAGAAATAGCGAGTAAAATTCGAAGCATGATACTATGATACCACTTCAGCGTAAGTCGACAACCAATCTTAGCTTTCCGGTCCTTTTGTTTCGAACAAGTTGAGCCGTTTCGACCAGTCTAAACTCGATGCCAGCGATCAGGTTTAGATCAACTGCTTCCTTGAACATGGGTCTTTCACGGTAAAACAAATCCCGCAAAGCCCCCTCAGCAAGGTCTGCACCGGGGACAGCGACTATATTTACCGTCAATCGGTCCTTGTGAGTTTCTCGATCCAGAACAAATTGAAAATTATTTATTTTGTCTGCAAGATCATTATCATGAAAGATATTGTGAAGGTCATCAGAGTTTACAGTAACTGGTCCTATTCGAGCACCTTCTTCACTTCTACCACGGAGTACAAATCTCTTTCCTCTACCGTCAGTAGTCATCTCAACCCATTCGGCCCTGTCTCCAACCGGATATCTGATGATAGGCATCAATTTACGAGTTAAATTGGTATACACCAACTTTCCGGTTCGCCCCGTCTCATTGATGACCTCTCCTGAATCCTCGTCAATCAACTCCATAATACATGAATCCAAAAAGACTTCATGCTCACCATTGATACAATTCTCAGAGAAATAACCTAGATGTCCTCCATCGACAGATGCATAGCCAACCGAATTAATTCTTGCTCCAGGAAAGGCCTTTGAAAGAATGCCTATTTGATCTTCATAGAGGCTTTCACCACCAAAAAGAACGGTATCCAATTTCAACGTCTTGTCGTTTTCAAATAGATACTGAGCAAGATTGATAAATGAAGTTGGTACACCGGCAAGAACATTGATGTTGTATTCCTCAATCGTCTTTACAACGTCGGCCATATCCATCGCCCCAGTCATTGGAAAATGGGTACATGGGACAGGGCAGAGCTCCAATGATTTCGTTATAAAAAGAAAACTCGCATACAAGTCACCTGAATAAAAAAGGTTTCCTACTCGGTCCCCTTCCTTCAGACCATTGAAGGCCATTCCATCACCAAATTCGTGAGTGAAAGTTTCCCACTCTGACTTGGTGAAGGCCGAGAACTTCGGATTCCCAGTCGTACCTCCGGACTTGAAAACAACACCATTTGTAATTGGACCGGTCAATAACTTGTTGTCTTGATAACTGTTTGCTTTCCAGAATTCATCTTGATTAATGAGAGGAAGATTCTCCAGTTTCGAGAGATCACTGTTTTTATACAGCTCCTTATAATAAGGAGAATTGTTGGCTGCACTTTGAATAATCTCGTTTATTGAGTAGATTGTTTTCATCTCTGGTCCACTACTCTCTTGAGTTTTCCACTTCCTGGTGTACGAAGAAACTGTCCTCCATCGACTGGAACAACAGCAAAATCCAGACATTTTTCATCGATAACACATTCATGAAGATCCATGTATTCTTTCAAAAACAATTCTTCATTGACCGGGTCATGAATGAACTTTTCATCGATACGAAGCTCCAACCTATCTTTTCCATCAATCTGGGAAATGATTAATTGAGATTCTCCATCAAATCCTGTTTTATCAATGAGAATTTTTGAAAAACGATTGTAATTGAAAAATGTTCCACCCGCTCTGAAGATATCTCCATGGCGACCTAGCAATTCAAATGTCGGGATCTTTCTACCACAAGCACATGGCTCTTCGATCAAACGCCCAAGATCTCCGACATCATAACGGTTGATCTTGATAGAATCTCTTTTTTTGCTAGTAAAAACAAGTCTTCCTGTTTCTCCAGGAGCTGCTTCTTCATCTGTTTCGAGTTTTAAAACTTCTAGGGTGTGCAGGTTGTGATTCAAATGATGAACACTACCGGTCGTATGCAGACATTGAAACCCAAGAGGGCCAGCATCAACGCTTCCATAACTGGCTGAACGAATGGCCTCTACTCCAAACTCTGAAATGAGCCATTCTCTTTGTTTTTCAGAGAAGTGCTCTCCTCCAAAGAAAACTTTTTTCACAGTCTTGTTGGATTTGAATAAATTTTCATTCGCCTTGAACAATTGAACGAGATAGGAAGGCATTCCCATCAAAACATTCACATTGTTTTTAGTAATCATATTACCTACAAATCCCAGATCTTCGTGAGCTGCCATCGGGAAATGTACAACTTTAAGTTTTTCGAGAATCGTAAAGAAACTTGGGAAGCCTCCATAAAGACCTCCTCCAAAAAAGAGATTCATGACTCTATCACTAGCAGGCTCAAGTCCCGCGGCCAAAAGCCCTTCCGCTGCCGCTTGCATCTGGGTATGGTAATCTTCATAGCTAAATGGCGAGAGTGCAGGTTCTCCTGAACTTCCACCACTTCTAAAAAATAGTTTCGCTTTTGATTCATCAGGGGTCTGCGATTGAAAATCGGCCTTCCCCATTATCTCTCCTTGTGGCTTTTCATCTTTAGAATCAGAAAGGGAGCTCAATCTCCAAACATCCTCGAGACCTTTGATTTCTGCTCTAACTCTGTTCATGAATCTTGAAAGAGCATAAACTCCATCATGTGGTTCTCCATCATAAGAACCAAGCATCTCTCCTGGAGGCGTGATACGTAAAATTCCAGCACTGGTCAACTTACTTGCCAGCTCTCCAAGCTCATCACGTTTCGCAACAAGACCACAAGTCTGCAAGTATCCTCTAAGAGGCAAAAGTTCTTGCACAAGATTCTTTCTGGAAAAAGGTTTGATCCAGACTGTTCTAAAGAGTGGGGATAACCCAAGTCCTGATGTATTTTCAACAAGAAGACGCCAAGACTTATCTTCAGCTTGAAAAACCTTTTTCTCTTGATTGACCGATTCAAGTCTGATGACTTCCACTGTATTCGTTATTTCCGCCTGCTCCTGAATAGAAAGTTCAGGGAAAGGGACTTTGGATGAAGCTTCATCTACTAATTTAGAAAAGTTCTCTGTAAACTTAACCAGTTCGTCGAAAGAATCGACTTCAACCAGGACAGACTGAGGACTGGAACATGCCTGCTGCTCCATGAAAACACAGTCTTCAGCTAATTCTTTCAATTTATCTGTATCATTCAATGATTCTTTGGAAACCAGACCGAAAGAAATCTTGTGTCCCCAAGGAATGAATCTAGTTGTAGGCAAAGCCAGCTCGCGAAGTCCAGCGATAGCTTCCTCTCCACCCCATGCCGAAACTCCCGAGGCTACGCTCATCAAACGAGCGAGCTTGTCTTTCTCTTTCGAACTTATTCTAAGTACGGCAACTTTCTTTTGAATTACTTGATTTCGATCGTACTTGTAGAGTTCTTTTAATGCTTCAATCGTAAAATCACTATCTCTACTTGAAAGCTTGAGAATATTCACGTTCCCGGCCAACAAGCCCTCAATAATCGCCAGAAAACTCAAACCTGGTGAATTCCCCGGAGTAACGTGAGTGAGAACACCAAGAGGCGCCCATGTTTCAAAAATATTTCTATCAAAATCAACTCTGGAAAGATCATTAAGATCTTCTGTTCCAAGTTCTCTTTTGATTTTACGAACTAAATGATCTTTCTTGCAGAACTTGGCAATTTCAGAAAGGATTTCTTCTTTTTCCTCATCACTGAATTCTCCAGTAAGCAATGAAGAGAGTTTTTCACAGCCTTTTTCAACATCATTTGCGAATCGATCAAGGACATCCAATAGGTAATCAAGCTTGAGTTCGACTTCCAATGCTTTTGATGCCTCAGAATAGATCGATTCAAGTCTCGAATCTAGCTCAACTCCTTCGAGAATTTCTCCAAACCAGAGGTGTTTCATTTGGCACCTCCATCAAATTCCTTAAGAAGCTCTGAAGCTGCTATCGCACAACTCTTGTTCTTTTTGACCCCTGCACGTCCAACAATCTCGAACCAAGGACCTTCATAGGTACTGTTACCACCACTATGCCTGATGGCAAGATCGCCCATCAAAACAGAATTGGCAGGAACCGACGTGATATACGGGGAGATGAAGTTCAAATAACCCACTTCTCCATCACCGAGAGGCTCAAGAGTCTTCACATCACGGATAATAACCCTCGACCACGTTGGAATTCTGAATTCATGCTTTTTTCCTTCAATATAAGGAATGCAATGCTCAACGGAACCGAATCCATCGCGCAGACGGTGATCTGGAATACCAAGCATTTCTTCAACTTCTCTATAGAAGTCGAGCTTGTCGATCGCCTTGTCCTGATTTCCTTTCCAACCTCCCCCGAGGAAAACAAAAGATTCAGGATTCAGTTTGATCGGATCTAGCCCAAGTTCTTTCATCTGATTGATAGTAAAGTACAAGAAGGCAGGAAAGCCGAAAATCCTTACGGGTTTTCCTTCTTTTTCGTATCTTCTCAATGTTTCGATACAACCGAAAACATCGAACTTGTGCCCTTTATTCTTTCCGAGAAACTTCAAGGCATAAAAAACTTCATTGATAGGAGCAAACTTACATAGAAAATTATCAGTATAAGCTGTGCCAAGCTTTGAACCTTCTTCAGGCTCATAGGTATATAACAGATAATTCACATCTTCTTTGTCATCAATCCAACCATTCTCTTCCCAGATCCACTCCACCATTCTTTGAGCAGAGCCAATAGTCCAATCATCGAAAAACATTTGAGACTTTTGTCCAGTAGTTCCAGAAGATGTCAGATGCAATGAAACCTCTTCGTCTGAAACGGACTTGATTTCGTTTCGTTTGAAAAAATTTGCAAAGATGTGTGGAATTTTATGCAGATCTTCAATTCCATTAAGTTGATCGATGGAAAACTTTTCCTGATCAAGAAGCTGACGATAAAACTCACATCTTTCCTGATGCCAGGTGATGTTCTGTTTCATTGCTTTAATGAAAAGTTTATCGTCCTCACTCGTGTACGAGTATGGATTTCTGATTGAGCAAAGCTTCTCCACTTCACCTAGAAGTCTGCTGTCAGGGACCTGAAGTGTCATAGTTGCCCCTCAATCGTTGATAGATTATGGTGAATCCACTGCTTGGCATACTGATTCACATAAGGCCTGAAGCTCTCATCAATTTGTGTTTCTGAAAAGTCCAAAGGCACCATCGTTCTCGTGAGAAGAACATAATCGTGCATTTCTCCATCAATCTCTCGCATGGCAGGATAGATCGCCGAAGGGAGAAACTTGTTCTCCGCCATAAAACAGATCACATCAAAATAATCCATTCGGACAAGTGTTTCGACATAATAAATACCGTGATCCTTCATCTGAAAGAGAAGCTTGTTAAACCTTTCCTTCAGGTCACGAATTGAATTTGTCGCTGTTATCAAAACACAATAGTGGTCTTTCTTGTTGAAGCTGGCGAAAATTTCAATATCAGCGTCTTCGCTGGCAATCAAAAGATTTGGACGATGGAATGGATAGAACATCGATTCCTTGTCTCCATTGAAAGTTTGTTCAAATCGACGATCAACAAACTTCGGTGCATAAATGAACTCAAAGCCACCGTCCAGACAAGTCTCTTCATTAATCCGACGATCATTGTTAATCGGGCAGGCCTCAAGTTTTTGAGCAACCTTTTCCATACCAACCACATCACAAACAATGTTTGTAATCTTCTCCAAATGACTTGGTATTTTTTCAACTGGAGTTCTTCTTTCAAGAACACCTTCTTTGAAGTATCCAAGAAGTGCCAACGTTTCATACGATTTGATTTTTCTGGCATTTGGAAAAATACCTAGAGGCTTATAACCGTTGTGAAGCAACATCACCTGACTGGCAGGAGAAACTGTTCTCGACGTGGCGTAAAGTGAATTCACAAGTCCACATTCATCAACCACCTCTCTGGTTCCCCAGGCAATCAGCTTTTTTGCGACACCATAACCACGGTACTCGCGATTGACCGTAACGCCTGTCACTTTTCCTATTTTAAAATCGGGATCGATCTCGATAATACAACTTCCGGCAATCACCCCTCTAGAATCATCACGCATCACATACCAGATAAACTTCTCTGGATTTTCCAGAGCGTGGGTCATCACGGCCTTGTTAGTTCCGATCTCAAGAGGATAATCATTGCCATAAATACTCAGGTATAAACCGAGTAAGGCATCGATATCTTTGGTGGTTGCTAAATCAATTCGAAGATCCATACTTCATCCTCCGGGAATGAAATACCCGCTATTTTTGTGGTTCTTATGCCATGTATCATATACTTAGGGGCCACTCTAGGACCCTGAAAAATGTACATAAAAGATGGGCCGAAAAAAGTACGTAACTAACTGAAATTCCGCTCATTTTTTTCAGGCAAGATGCCGACAAGACGCCATGGAAGGTGTGTTTATGAAAAAGATCTCATTCTTAGCTTTAGTTCTACTTTCAACTCTCAGCTTGGTGGATGCCCGCGAGCCGGCAGTTGAACCAGTAACTGGAATTTCAATTGATGATTACAAAGTCATCCCTCCTTCACAGGCCAAGGGTTATGACTTTCAAAAAGGCAAACCAAAGAGTGTTGCCGATAAACAACCGATTCAAAAAACTACTGATACAACAGCAACAACTGCTTTCAAAAAAGTGGAAACCAAAACGACAAAACAACTTGGATCAGAAGCACCGGCTTGGCCCACTTCGATTCTGCTTTTTCTTTTGGTCGCCCTTCCCTTCGGCGCATGGTTTGGAATCATGAAAAGCCTTGAGCAAGACAAGACAGAAGACATTGTACCATCAAACACTTTGGCGTTTCCTAGCAGAGACAACAAAACTGATGACGATGACTTCAACCTGCCTAAGGCCGGTTAAAGCTCAATCCATTTTCCGGGAGATTTGTAGAAGTAAACCCAACTGCTCAGGTGGTAATGGATCGCTATTTCTTTGATTCCGTCTTTGTTGTAATCGTGCAGACCAATCTTATAGCGACGTTGATGATAATGATCTTTGAAATCTTCATGCTCATCCCAGATCACCGGTCCCTTATTGATGGCCAGAGTGGAAAGATCATTCGACTCCATTGTCAGAAAATACAATCTGACATTGGCGCGGTATTCGAGATACTCAGTTTCACCTTCATAAAAATATAAAATAAGAACTTTGGAATCTTTGGCAAATTTTCTGACAGAGATTCGATACAACCAACTATTAAGTCCCATCGCTTCCATCTTTCCAGAAAAGATTCTCTCCCCCTTCCAGTTATGAACATGAATAAAATCCTGCCCATCTTGCTTGTCAGCAATCAAAGATTCGAATCGATCATCTCCATCCAAATCGAACTTATGAAAAGCACCTGCCGTTCTAAATTTGAGCTTCCCTTTAAAGGCCTCTTTTTTCTTTTTCACAAGATCACCAGAAAAAAGCTCTCTAAAAAAGCGCTCATCCTGAGCCTCTGCGCGACGCGACACAGAGAAAAAAATCAAGAGTCCAAAAAGGGAGATTAAGTACTTCATATTCCTATTTTAAAGGAGTTGGCACGTTGCTAAAAAGAGGGAAAAGGAAGCCTGCCCAATCAATGGACTTCCCGTCCAGACGGTCATAGAATGGTCGGACACACAAAACATTCAGGAGACAGCAGTTCATGAACTTTTCACTCGGTTATATCAAGAACGATAATCAATTTCTTTTGCGTCAATTTGGTGGCGAAGAGCGCGATCGTGGCAAATTGATGGATCTTGAAGAGCTTAAAGATGCTGAGCTTAATGGACTGATCTACAACGAAACTTTTCTGACAGAAGAAAACAAGCCTACCCTTTTCGAACTGGTTCGCTTTTTTCCACTAAGAAAAGGTGAAGAGTTTTCGCTTTCTCACGAGGCCTTCGAAGACCTCGACGAAGATAATGCTTCCAAGATTTATGCAAAAATGAATGAGCCTTGGGTTCTCGCAAACAACTTGAGTTTGCTGGAAGAACTTTTCAAAGTCATCAATCACATGAAAAAACTTTATCCAAACGAAAGAACTGCTTTCTTTGAAGAACTTTGGTCAATCCTCAAAAATAACCTTGGAGCTACTGATCTCAAAATCATCTACAACGATATTGAGATGGCCAAAAAAGAAACTGAAAAGAACAAGCTTGTTCGTGTCAAAGTTGAAGGATCCAGAAATCCAAACCCTGTTGAAGGTGGGGAAATGGAAGATAAGTTGATGGCCCATTACGAAAATGATTTCACACAGGTCTTCAATGTGTCTGAATATGACCCACACAAAGGCGAACTGGTATTGACGGCTTCAATCAACAATTCGCCTGTTTTGGTCATGGCAAGAATCAATCAGCTTTCAAGACTTCAAAAAGCTCTATTGAATTCGCTTTTCGAAGGTCTTCAAAACCATAACTGAAAAGAAGCTGGCTTTTTAACCACAACTTTTAAATCATAGCGAATTCCGACTTCGCCGGCCCAGGACATTGGTGTATATCCAGGAAGAGAAAAACCTGCCTCATTTCTTGAAGGACAGTGTCCCACTCCAACAACACCAATAACAGCGGAACTCATCACTGTTTCCGGAAGAACGATTTCACTAGCTTGATCTATCAGGGTATAAAAAACGTTATCCCTTTGCACGAATTCATCTGAAAGATCTTCTTTCTTTAATGGTCTCGAAAAATTTACGACCTCTTTGTTGAGAGTGACATGACAGGATAGGTCCTTTCTGATGCATTCTCTTTTGTCATATCTGGTCCATCTTGTACAAGTTCTAGGTTCATCAACAGTTGAAGTAAGTACTTTGCTGACTGTTGAAAGAGATGTCGATTGAACATGCCCTTCGACTTCTATTAACATGGTCCCTTCGTAATTTCGCCAATCCTGAATCTCTTTTAATTCAACTTCAAAAGAATCCAAGTCTTCATTGCTGATATAAGTAACATAGGTGAATTTTCCATTTTTCAAAACCTTCCACTGTCCCGACTCATTTGATCTCCTCTCGAGAAAGTACATCACCTGTCCGTCATTTCTTAATTCAAGAAAATTATCGAGTTCTGACATTAGTTTTTGAACATCTCTTTCTCCCTCAAATACATTCAATTTTTTATCCATGATCCAGGTTCTAGCCTTGTCATATTCCTTATTCCAAATTGTTTGGTAATCGGTGGCGGTTTTTGAAGTTTCCAAGTCTATATTCGAAACATAGAGACCCATCCACAATTTTCCCGATAGAACCTGGTGCATGACATCAGGTTTGATTTTGAAAGTCAGATCGTAATCATAGTTGGGAACAAATACTCCTTTTTCCAATTGTAATTCTTCATACTCTGAATCGTATTTAAGAAGAGGAGCTTCAGCCATTTCATATCTTTTGAATTCATTATCGACAACGATCAACTTGATCTGAACATTTTTCAAATTCAATGCTCTCATTGCCAGATATCTCATTTTCAAATTCAATTTCAATTCAACTTCTAAAAATTCAGATGGAGAAAAAGCATTGAATTGATTAGCCTGATTAATCGAATGCAGACGTACTAAATTCAATCGTCGATCGATCTGATCAATTGGAAAATTAAAATATCGACTATCCTGATCATTTTGAAGTTTCGCCAGATAAGTCCATTTTTTATGGAAATGAATATCCTTATCAAACTTGATTTTTTTAAAAGTAAAAGTCTTGATCTTTTCACCCAAGAAACTGACTTTTGCTTCATTAAAAGTTTCAAACTCAGGTTCAATCATCCAGTCTTTTTCTTCAATAGATTGATTGTCCTGATTAATGAGATAGTCTGGATAGGGAGAAGATTTCCTCACATTATCCTTACCACATGAAGTGAGTGTCAGGATGACAAAAAACAGTACCAATTTCATAACTTACCTCCTGCTCCCTTGAGCTTTTGAGGATTTATGAATCAGAGAGTTCAAAAATTGAACTCTAGAGGTCAAAAATTGATCTATTCTTTCAGTTTTGAAACAGGATCAACGAGATCCAAATACTGAGAGTTTCTCACCAGAGAGAACATGGAAATGGGTATGAAAGACGGTTTGACCGGCGTCTGGACCATTATTCGTCACCACTCGATAACCATTTTCAACTACATTTTGCTCTTTGGTCACAGTCGAGATGGCCCTAAATATGTCAAGCAGATGCTCTTCCTTCTCATTCGCCATTTCGTTGACGTTTTTAGTGTGCTCTTTATGAATAAAAAGCCAATGGTTTTTGGCCATCGGAGAAATATCCTGAAAGGCATAAACTTTTTCGTCTTCATATACTTTGGTTGAAGGAATTTCACCTGCGATAATTTTACAAAAAAGGCAGTCGCTCATTCGTTGGTCCTTTGAACTTTAACCCCAAGTCCGGCGAGTTTTTGATCAAGTCGCTCATATCCTCTGTCGAGGTGGTAGACTCTTCGAATTTCACTCTTTCCTTTGGCGCTCATTGCCGCAACAACCAAGGCGGCACTGGCACGTAGATCTGTACACATAACGGGTGCTGCACTCAACTCATTTACGCCTTCAATAAAAGCTGTATTACCTTTGAGTTCAATCTTTGCTCCAAGTCTTTTGAGTTCAGGAACGTGCATGAATCTGTTTTCAAAAATGGCCTCAGTAATGATTGAGTTTCCAGGAATCACACAGCAAAGGGCCATCATCTGTGCCTGAACATCTGTTGGAAACCCGGGATAAGGTTGAGTTTCAATTTTTGCAGGCTTCAAATCACTGATTTTGACATGAATCGAATTTTCATCTGTATCAATATTCGCACCCATGGTTCTTAGCGTGTCGATGACAAACTCAAGATGAACAGGGTTAATACCTTCAACCTTGATTTCAGACTTGGTCATTAAAGCGGCCATCACATAAGTTGCTGCTTCGATCCTATCTCCGATCGCTTCATATTCAACTTCACGAAGTTCATTCACTCCTGTCACTTCAATTTTCGATGTTCCTGCACCTTTCACTTTACCACCCATGGCATTGATGAAATTGGCGAGGTCCTCAATCTCTGGTTCTCTTGCCGCATTGTCGATAACAGTAGTTCCAGGAGTGAACACTGCTGCCATCATCAGATTCTCAGTGGCACCAACTGACGGAAACTTCAGAGGAAGATGTACTGCCTGTAGATTTCTTTTAGTGGCTTCAACATATCCTGATTCGATGGTGATTTCAGCCCCCATTTTTTCGAGATTTTCAAGATGGATATCAATGGGTCGAGTTCCAATAGCACAGCCACCGGGGAGTGAAACTCTGGCCTTTCCAAGTCTCGCCAACAATGGTCCAAGTACAAAAATGGATGCCCTCATGGTCTTGACCAACTCATAAGTAGCCAGGTGGTTTGAGAGATTGGACGGATCCAATGTCGTAACATTGTCACGCTGATCGATTCTAACTCCAAGATTTTGAAGAAGCGTCAGCATGGTTCTGATGTCTCTTAATTCAGGCAAGTTTTTCAAATGTACTGGCTTATCGTTCAAAAGAACGGCGGCCAAAATTGGAAGATAGGCGTTTTTCGCCCTAGATATTTTTACTGTCCCAGCTAGTTTATTAGGACCTTCAATAATAAGTTTATCCATGACTTTTCCTCATGATCAAAAAGCGCTTACGACCTGTCAGGTCATTTTGCACTTCTACATTTTTGAAACCACATTTTTCTCCGACTTTGGAGAGATTATCAAGATGATTTTCGTGTCCTTCCATCAGAAACACACCTTCCTCCATCAAAAGGTGGTGCGCTTGTGTGAAGAATTTCAAAAACCATTCGTCGTACTCTTTGTCATCAAGCCACAAGGCCAGCCCGGGTTCAAACTCCCTAACCTGCTCATGTACCATGTCTTTGTCCGCCTCACGTTTAATGTAAGGAGGATTTGTCACTATGATATGAAAATTTTCTTTCACACCTTCCAGCCTGTCAGTCTGAATAAAGTTCAATGAACTTTTTGGACTCCAGGTAAATCTCAAATTGAAAGCATTCTCTTTGGCCACATTCAAAGCCTCCATCGAGATGTCAGTAGCATATGCATTTGCCGGACGATTCAATTCTTGAAGAATAGATATGGGAATGATTCCTGATCCGGTTCCTACGTCAATAAACTTAAGGGTTTCATCTGTCTTCTTCGCCCATGTCCCAAGCTCTTTAAGGGCCATTTCAACTAGTGACTCTGTTTCAGATCTAGGAATCAAAACATCAGGAGAAACTTTAAATTCAGATCGATAAAAATAAGCTCGACCCGTTATGTACTCCAGAGGAATCCCCAATTCCAAACTTGAGAAGAATCGCGTTGCGGGATTATCAGTATGAGGAAGATATACGGCCTCTAGAGAGTTCACACTTCCTTTTTCCATCATGAGAAGTTCAAGTTCCTGTTTGACTCTTCTAATAGTAAGACCTGGATAAGTTTCTTCAAGATACTTCTGATGATCCTTGAAATAATTTTCTGTGTAGGCTCCAAGGCTTTTGATCATTACTCTTCTTCACCCTTGAGAAGTTCTGCCTGATTATGTGCGATAAGCGCATCAGTCACTTGTCCCATATCACCTTCAATGATCTTGTCGAGATTGTAGACAGTCAGACCGATTCTATGATCGGTCAATCTTCCCTGCGGGAAGTTATAGGTTCTGATTCTTTCAGATCGATCACCAGTTCCAACAAGTCCCTTTCTTTCAGCTGCTTCCTTGGCCTTGGCATCGTTGACCATCTTGTCATAGATTCTGGTTTTAAGAATCTTCAAGGCCTTCTCTTTGTTTTTCAACTGAGACTTTTGATCCTGGTTGGCCACAACTGTATTAGTTGGAAGGTGGGTTACACGAACAGCAGAGTCAGTAGTGTTAACGTGCTGTCCACCAGCCCCACTGGCGCGGAAAACGTCAATACGAACATCATTCATATCAAGTTCAAAATCCACTTCATCTGCTTCAGGCATAACGGCCACTGTAATTGTAGATGTATGTACTCGCCCCTGACTCTCCGTCTTCGGAACCCTCTGAACCCTGTGAACTCCTGATTCAAACTTCAATTTTGAATAAACTTTTTCTCCTGTGACCGAAAGAATGACTTCTTTGATTCCTTCATCACCTTCTGAGATTGAAACCATCTCAACCTTGAATCCGAGATCACGGAAATAGTTCTGATACATACGAAGAACATCTGCAACGAAAATTGAAGCTTCATCCCCACCGGCTCCTGCCCTGATCTCAAGCATGACGTTCTTGTTGTCGAGTGGATCTTTAGGAAGTAGAAGAATCTTCAATTCCTGTTCTAAAGCTGGAACTTGAGCTTCAAGTTCAGAGAGCTCTTCCTTTGCCATCTCTCTCAGCTCTTCATCTTTTTCATTTTTCAAAATATCTTTTGAGCCCTCGATATCGTCTTTAATCTGACGATACTGTTTGAAGCATTTCACAATATCTTCAAGGTTAGATCTCTCTTCAGAAATCTTTTTGAACTCATCCTGTCTGTCGTAAAGAGTTGGATCGGCCATCTTCTCAGTAAGTTCGTCGAAGCGATCTACAACCTTTTCTAGCTTGTCAAACATGTCTTCCTCTAATGTTCTAGAAAGTCTTTCAAGGCAAGAGTCGTATTTTCAACTTCCTTGATGCTTCCGATGTCTATTTCATCTTTTTCTATGATTTTCTTTTCAGCTTCTTTCAAGTTATATCGTTCCTCAAGGTAGAGGACAGTCTTGATTGAAGTTAAGGCCACTTCTAATTGATCTGGGTCAGGGTCACGTGTAGTCAGACGCTGAAGGAGCATTCCTGGGATACTGATGACTTTTGCGACCACTGAATCCGCATGAGACCCAAGATATTTGATGATTTCATAACTGATTCCTGCAATTGGGAATGTCAAAACGATCTTGAATCCAACTGCCAACATGTGCTTTACAAGAAAAGGTTTCCCTTCTCCTACTGGAACAACAGCGAAGATCATCGCAAAGAGGATGATTGATATGAACAAAAGAAAGAAGATGAAAGTCGTACCACAACGCGGGTGAAACGTAGTGTATTTGATGGCGTTATCAACACTCAAATCTTCTTCATGCTCAAAAGTGGAAATCGATTTATGTTCAGCTCCATGATATTGAAACACTCTGCGAATATCCGGGATCATTCCAATCAATCCGATATAAATCAAAAAGATCGTTGCTTTGATACTTCCATCGAGAGCGTGAAACTTGAAACTCTGTAATCCCCAGCTGGCTCCTAATGTATCTTCCAACCAAGCTGTCAGATAGTGTGGAGTCAGAACGAAAAGACCGATCCCAAAAAGAAAACTGATGAATATAGAAAAGAAAGTGGCATAAGAGACCGTTTCATTTTTTCTTTTCTGCTCAATGTACTCTTTTTCATCAATGCCCTTTTTGCGGGCCTCATTCTTCATTTCCTCATCCATGGCAATGTTCGCTGAATAATTCAACGACACAATTCCATTAATCATCGTTTCAACAAGAATGATCACTCCACGAAGGAATGGTTTTTTGAGGAAGTTCCATTTTTTTGAAAGTCCGAACCACTGATCCCGCCTGAGACGGATGGTTCCATCTGGTTTGCGGACTGCCACAACGAAGGCGTTCGGTGATCTCATCATCACACCTTCTATGACCGCCTGCCCTCCAATAGCCGCATATTGCTTGGCCAGGAGAAGGGCGAGGCACTTTAAATGCCTGCGTGCCATCGCCTTCTCCTGATGCTAACCGTTCATTGATTCCATGAATTCTGCGTTGGTCTTTGTCTTCTCAACTCTAGTGAGAATAAATTCCATCGCATCGATAGTACTCATTGGGTGAAGTACTTTTCTTAGTACATAAGTTCTTTGAAGATCTGCGGTATCCATCAAGAGATCTTCTTTTCTTGTAGATGACTTGTTGATGTCGAGAGCAGGGAAGATACGCTTTTCAAGAAGTTTTCTGTCCAGCTGAATCTCGGAGTTACCAGTACCTTTAAATTCTTCGAAAATAACTTCGTCCATTCTTGAACCGGTATCGATAAGAGCTGTCGCGATGATGGTGAGAGACCCACCTTGTTCAACATTTCTGGCAGCTCCAAAAAATCTTTTTGGTCTGTGTAGAGCATTTGAGTCAACCCCACCAGAAAGAATCTTTCCTGATGGAGGCACAACAGTGTTGTACGCTCTTGCAAGACGTGTGATCGAGTCAAGAAGGATGACAACATCTTTTCCTGCTTCAGTCAGACGCTTGGCCTTTTCAATAACCATTTCTGCAACCTGCACGTGACGGCTGGCAGGCTCATCGAAAGTCGAAGAAACAACTTCGGCCTGAACATTTCTCTTCATGTCTGTAACTTCTTCCGGTCTCTCATCGATCAAAAGAACAATAAGTGAAGCATCAGGATGGTTTGCAGAAACTGCGTTGGCCATATCCTGAAGAAGCATCGTCTTACCAGCTTTTGGAGGTGCAACGATTAGACATCTTTGTCCGAAACCTTGTGGTACGAACATATCAATGATTCTGGTTGAATAGTTTGTTGGTTTGAACTCAAGATTGATTTTCTTTTCAGGATAAAGAGGTGTGAGGTTATCAAATAGAACAGTTTTCTTGTGATCTTCAGGAGTCTGTTCGTTGATCGATCCCACTTTCAAGAGAGCAAAGTATCTTTCATTATCTTTTGGAGGCCTGATTTGACCTTCAAGACTGTCCCCTTTTCTCAGACCGAATCTTCTAATTTGTGAAGGAGAAACGTAAATATCATCGGCACCAGGAAGATAGTTGTATCCAGGTGATCTGAGGAATCCAAATCCGTCCGGTAGAATTTCAAGAACACCGGATCCAAAAATTTCCTTGTCCTTAGAAGCTGTTGCCTTTAGAAGGGCGAAGATCAGCTCATGTTTTTTCATTGAACCTGAGTTTTCGACCTTCAGACCTTCGGCCATTTTGATCAATTCTTTTGGTTCTTTTTCTCTTAGATCATTAAGATGCATTTAGCACTACTCCTGAAAATATATGAATTTAATTTAATTGGAATTTAAAATAAAAAGGGGGTGATAAAAGTGTTGGTCCTCTCTCAACGAATAATTTGGGGAAATTAAAACTGAGTAATAATGACTGGAATCTTCTTTATAATAGCCCCAGATGTTCCAAAGTCAAGAAACAATAGTCTAAGGGGCTTGAATTCTTGGATATTTGACGCTACTAAACCTTATGAATTTGAGCCAATTCCCCAATTTTAAACGGTTTTCTGGAAAGAATATTCTGGCCGTTGATTACGGAACCAAGGTGACTGGAACAGCAACATTTTGCCCGGGTCGAGATCCATTTCCTTTGCTTTGCACAAGTATCGTGTACCAATCTGATCAACAAATCATCGATGAGCTTATTTCTTTGATCGGTAATGAAGGTATTGATGTCTTGGTTCTTGGACTTCCGCTATTCACGGACGGAAAAGAGAGTGAGATGACTCAGAGAGTCCGAACTTTTGGTGAAGAACTTAAAAACTCTCTATCTGGTGTCGACTTTCATTTTCAAGATGAGACTCTGACTTCGTTTGAAGCCGAAGACAGAATGAAAAATTCTCCAGAATTCAATTTCAAAGTCGATATGAAAAAAATCGACATGGTAGCCGCCAGTATCATCTTGGAAGATTTTATAAAAAGTTAATTGCGGTGCACGCAACCTTCTCTTATCCTTAAATTATACCCTACGGGCATACAAATCTTTGTTCTGAGTTTTCTACTGAGGAAAACTCAGCTATTAAGGTGTCTATGAAACGAAACCTCTTTATTTTTTTGGTTCTCGCTCCACTCCTTGGTATCTTGCTGGCAGGTGGACGAATTTATTACTCTATCGCTGTCTGGAAATATGAAGGTCCTGATAAAGAATTCCAAGTCAGACCAGGCGAAGGTTTTTCAAGTATTAATGGAAGACTTGGTAACCAAGAACTTATTTCAAACACCAGAATTTTTCATCGTTATGCTCAAGTCAACGGTCAAATGACAAAGTTTAAGGCCGGAAATTATGTCATCAAGTCAGGAAGTAATCTTATTGATGTTGTGAATATTCTAACAACAGGTGCAGGTATCACTGAAACAGTCACCATTCCTGAAGGAAAGAACCTTTTTGAGATTGGTGAGATTCTTGAAAAGAGTGAAATTTGCAAGAAGGATGACTTTATCGCTGTAGCCAAGGATATGGACTTTGCGACAGAAATGGGAATTCCTGCAGAAAGACTTGAGGGTTACCTCTACCCAGATACTTATCATTTCGCAAAAAACACTCCGGCAAAAGAAGTTGCCAAAAAGATGATCAGTACTTTTCAGACCAAGACAAAGGACCTCGATTTTACAACCACCAACCTTTCAAAGCATGAAGTTGTTATCATGGCCTCACTTGTGGAGAAAGAAACAGGTGCAAGTTTCGAGCGACCAAGAATTTCTGGAGTTTTTCACAACAGACTCAAAAAAAGAATGAGAATCCAGTCTGACCCCACAACCATTTATGGAATTTGGGAACGCTATAATGGTAACCTCAGAAAGAAAGATCTTCTTGAGAAGACTCCTTATAATACTTATAAAATTTCCGGACTCCCTAAAGGCCCTATTGCCAATCCAGGAGCAGAGGCCATCAAAGCAGCATTACAACCAGAAGAGCATTCATTCCTTTATTTTGTATCAAAGAATGATGGAACACATGTGTTCTCAACTAATCTCAAAGATCACAATGCAGCTGTGGATTATTGGCAAAAGAATTCAAGAAATAGAAAAGGTCGCAGTTGGCGCGACCTTAACAAAAACAAAGATCAGTAATCTAGGCCGGACTTTCTGATGTGGACCTTTGGTGAAGCTTCATCATTGTTTACGTAACTTCCGATGACTTCAGCCACTAGAATTTCATGATCACCAGGTTGTGATTTACTTACAAACTTACATTCGATTGTCGACTTCGCACCTTTGATGATGATTCCATCGTTTGGAGAAACTTCGTGATCAATTTCACCGAAAGGTGATTGCTCGTAGCCACTCCAAAAATGTCTCATGTATTGAGTATCGTGATCTCCAACTACGTTGATAGTGAAAGTCTTTCCAGAAACAATACTCTCATATCCAGCACGTGTCGGGCTGATCGCTACAGAAACCAAAAGCGGTTTGAAAGAAACTTGTTGAACCCAACTCGCCAAGTAACCATCTTTTTGATCTCCATCTTTAACTGAAACGATGAAGAGCCCACTTGGAATATGTCCGACCGCCAAGGCCTTTTCTTTTTCATCCATATCTTTCTCCTTTCAAATAAATATGGAAAATCTTATGTACTAGGCACCTTTCCGTCAAAGAGCAGAGGTTGGATAAATGCTCGCAGAGCTTTTTGCGGCAAAATTTGCCCTTTTCAAGCTAAAGAGAATCACTTAACCGGTACAATTGCCCCGCCTTGTGGCGAGCCGCAATACAAGGTTAAAATATTTTTTGATTGATCTTTTTTCTCTTAATACGTTCAGGAGGAATGGTTATGAAAAAGACACAAATTGAAGCTTACAAAAAGAAACTTTTGGAGCTTAAGCAACAAATTTTGAATGACTCATACACCAAAGACACTGAAGACTTGAAAATAAGTACTGACGATCTAGCAGATGAAGCAGATATCGCCTCTTCAGTTATCAACCAGCAAGTGAGCTTTGGTTTGAGAGACAGAAACATGGCGAAACTTAGACAAATCGAAGAGGCCCTTTATCGAGTAAATGAAGGAACCTATGGAATGTGTGAAGAGTGTGATGAGCCAATTGCTGAAAAAAGACTGGAAAGGCAACCATTCGCTACTCTCTGTATCACCCATGCTGAAGAGCTTGAAAGAGAACAAAGAGGCAGAATAGCTGTCTGAGCCCATCCAAATACTATAGAGTTAGGGCCCCTTAATAAGGGGCCTTTTCTTTTTCACCACTACGCGTTAATACTTTTTTCACCCCAATTTGTGCCAAATCCCCATAAGTCCTACACTAGCGCCGGGACAAACGAACAAACGAACAACGTACTAGCGGGGGTACACACGTGAACTGGAAAAAAGCACTTCTTTTGAGTGTCTCTACACTCTTTCTTCAATCAACATGGGCCAATGAGTTTCCAACAGTAAAAGAACAAGTGGATTCAACCGGCGAAATCAGAACCAGCTTTCAAGATGATGGTGAAGTCGACAAAGTCAGCGTTGATCCTGAACATATGAGCGACTATCGAGTAGATGGTTGTAACGTGCGCTATGATCATGTCAGTAACGAAGATGAACTTCGAGAAAATAAACTTCGAAGATGTAATGACGGTACAGTGAGCTTTGTTCAACCTCCTTCAGAAGGATGGTGGGGAGCCGAAGGAAAATGTGGTCAGACCTCCGTCTCCAATATCATTTACATGTTCTGTAAAAGAGCAGCTGATCCAAAGACCTATGTGGATCATTATCTGAGTGACATCACTCCTGGAGTGAGACCGGGAACACTTGCCTCAGGTCTTAATGACATTTTCAACAAGTTGGATGGTTGCCCAAACGTAGACTGGGACGTTGAAGTCGAGAACAATGAGCGCAATTACATCAAGCAGATTGAGCGTTCATTACAAACAAATAAAAGCATGCCTAATCAGGTAAAAAGAAAAAGAGAAGATGGAACTGAAGTTTACAGAAAGCCGGTTTCTCTTTTGATCAGAGTACCTAACTCAAAGAAAGGACTGCATTGGGTAACCGCTGTTGATCTCGTTCGTGAGAAAAACAGCTGTAATATCTTCATCAATCATTGGGATGATCAGTACAAGGTTCCTTGCCATCTGATCGCCAAATGGTCGAGAGGAGTCGGAGCATCTTTTGGTCTGATTCTCGACTCCTACACCATCATCAAATCGAAGTAGGAAATTTGAAGGCCGTGGCTTCAGCTTTGGCCTGAAATTTTTGTAGTTTGATCTGATCTGTTTTACCAAGGAGGACTTCAATATCTTTTTTGATCTGCATCCACTGGTCGTTTTCTTTTTTCAACTGCTTGGCCGATTTGGCTGATTTCTTGGAAGGAGTCTTCGACTTTAAAGAATTGAAGTTTTGGCATCCTACCACGATGAAAGTACACAACAGCAACACTAGCGTTTTACTCATCACAATGACCTCCATATCACCGTTTTTTAACTGCTCTTTTAAGAGCAAGAATCGGGCCATCTCGGCCGCTAGAAAAGACAATGGTTTAAGGTACTTGAGCGGTAGGGTCGGAGTCAAAATTCCGCCCAATTCCGCCAGAAAATTGACTAATTTCCAAACAGATCTTGTGGGGTGACTGTCTAAAAAATTGTCAAAGTTTTAGACGGCCTTTCATTTGTTGTACCCCTAGGTCTCGAAAAACAGGACTAACTTATTGATATAAGAAACAGAAACTTGGTACGCCCTTTGCTTATATATTAGGCAACCCATGGTCCACAAGCGAAGTGGATAGTGAGTGATAACACCTTGGAATCATACTCCAGGTGCTATGAGGAGACTTAGACAACTTATTCATATATTTAGAGGTTACAGGTAATTTATGCACAAACTCTCCTTCAAATTAAGCATTTTTGCTCTTTTGATGTCCATGTACGGACAAACGGTTTCAGCTGATGAATTCACGAGGAAGCAGGTTTCACAACCAAGACTTCTCCATAAGATTCTGAAGAATGATTCTCCACTCAAAGCAAAAAACAATCTTGAGGGATTCGACAAGAATCTACTCAAGTCTCGATTCTCAAGTTGGGGAGTTGATCCTGACAACACATCATCATCAATCAACCTTGCTCCAGTTTGGGACAAGTTTAAAAAGAGAAAAGAAATTGTCGTTGCCGTCATTGATACCGGTATCGATCCACAACACCCATTCCTTTCAGACAACCTTCATGTCACTAAAGGGATCGCAGGTGTTAATAACTATGGTTTGGATTTCTCTAAGAATAGAGTTTCTGAATCGAGACCATTTGACTCACACGGACACGGAACTCACGTTGCAGGTATCGTAAAAAGTATTCACCCTGATGTGAAAATCCTTACCCTGAAGTATTACAATCCTAAAGCTTCTGGACAGGACAATCTTAACTCAACTATCGAAGCTTTGAGATATGCTGTTAATCAGAACGTCGACATCATCAATTACTCAGGTGGTGGACCAGAGCCAGCTCTTGAAGAGCTTAGAATTCTCAAGCTTGCTGAAAAGAAAGGTATCCTTGTAGTAGCTGCTGCAGGTAACGAAGAATCAAACATTGACCAAAGGGCCAACGCTTACTACCCTGCAAGCTATGGTCTAAAGAACATCATTACTGTTACTGCCTACAACCAGAGTCTTCAACTGTTGAACTCATCCAACTACGGAAAAGAAACAGTTGATATCTCGGCACCTGGTTACAGAATCAAGTCAGCTCTTCCAAATGGACGTGCTGGTTATTTGACAGGTACAAGTCAAGCAACTGCATTCGTTACTGGTGTAGCTGCTCTCATGATGTCTCAATACCCGGAACTGACGGCAGTTCAAACCAAAGCGATCTTGAAGAAAGCTGCTAGAAAAGAAGCTACACTTCTGACGAAATGTTCAAGTGGTGGTCGTCTTGATGCTGACAGATCATTCACACTTGCTGATGAATTCATCAAGAACAGAAAGAAAGCCAGAGATATCGCCAATAGATATCCAAACAGTGTCAAATCAAAGAAAAAAATGAAGAGATCTTCCAAAACGAGAAAGCAAGGAAAGATCATTTTCAGAAAGAGTAGCTGATCCTGGCTACATAAAGGGCAAGAGATACTCCGAGTCCGTAGATAAGAATCCACTTGGCGAATGGATAAAAACCAAGCCCCTTCAAATTCATCAATATAGATTTGTAATCCCGGGCATTGACCTGGGATTTTTTTTGCCAATGAAATTCATTAAGACCTTCACTGATCGACATCTGAAACCACAGAGGTAAAGTCCCCCAACGCTGATCAAGGAAATAATCTTCAGCAATCTCATACTCACACATTTCAACGACAAGATCTTTGACCTCGATAGCAAATTCACTCCCTGTCCTTGGATCGTTGTCGAAGGCGTCGGCCAAGAGTTGAAAGCGACGTTTTAATTCGAAAAGATACTTTCTCTTCGTCTCTTTCATAATTTTTTCCCATTTGGGATAAATCCTGATGAGAGCAGGAAGAGCAGACAAATAACTGTCTTTAATTGCATAGTATGATTTCTCTCCAAAAGGCTCACCAACTCGATCAATGGAAAATTGATATCCACAAGCTTCACATTCTCTCGAGGTAATGAAAAAAGACTCGCATTTCGGACAAACCTCAATTTTCAGTTTCCCGACAATTTTGGATTTTGTCTTCTTGATCGAGTCTGTATTTGGATGAGAATAAGTATTCATTAATATTAGTTTATTCCAGTGCGTTGTCGTTGGCAAACAAAGACCTTGAACGTAAGATAAAAGAATGTCCGAGAATTATTTCAGATCATCACTTGTTCCCCGCTACATCTTTCCTTTTGTAGGTGGTTTTCTGTACGCCGCCGGATTTCCGATGACCTTTGCCCCGAACTTTTTCCTATTTCCGATCCTCGGAATCACTCTGCTTCTGGCCTCATTGGGATTCATCCACGAAAATGCAGAAAGAAGTCTCTTCCAGCAATGTCTCTCACTTCTTTCCTTCAGTATTTCATATTGCCTTCTAGGCTATTATTGGATTCCGCATACTCTGAAAGAGTTCGGTGAAATTCCTTTCCCTTTCAACTATGCTCTCGGAGTCCTCTTCAGCTTGATTATTGTTCCTCAATTTTGGGTGTTTATTTTTGGACATAAACTTTTTAAGAAGTTTAATTTTAAAAGCAGCTACTTTGTCAGCTCAACTAGCAGAAGAAATATGCTTTTCGCACTTATCCTCACACTGGTTGAATACTTCACACCTCAACAGTTTCCGGCTCACCTTGGTCATCCCTGGCTACAACTGTCTCCTTATCTCGGGCTCGCCCCATTGTTTGGAGCACCACTTTTTTCATTCATCAGTTACTGGATCGCATTTGCTCTGATTGGTTTTCTTAGAAAAAGAGCTATCGATAAGTGGGCCATTGGAACTGTCAGTATTTTTCTCATTCTCAATTTTGCTTTAAAAATTGAAATTCCAGAAAATACAGATTCTACCAATCATGTAAGGCTCGTTCAGGGAAATATTGGCAACTACATCAAGATCAACAGTGAAAAAGGTAAGCTTTTTGCGGTCAATCAAGTGGTCGAAACCTTCAAGACATTGAGCTTGAAACAAAGTGAACAGCAGCTGGATCTCATTGTCTGGCCAGAAACTGCATTTCCCAGACTTCTTAGCTCTGAAGCGATGAAAATAAATCCTAATATCGTTCCAAAAATTTTCAAAGACACAATCATTGAAAGTGGAGCTGAACTTTTTGTCGGTGGTTATGACAAAAACAAATACGATGAGTACTTCTTCGAATCAGAATATAATACAGCTTTTCAATTCAGCTCTACAACAGAACTGAAGAATGTCTATCACAAGATGAAACTGATTCCTTTCGGTGAAAATCTACCTTTTGGTCCATTTAATAGATACTTTGCCAAAGTGCTTCGAAACATCAGTTTCTTTGCCAAGGGAAAAAACTATACTCTTTTTACGACGATTAACAATACCCCGTTCACTTCAGCGATTTGCTACGAAATTCTTTTTAGTTCGTTCATTCGAAATTATCTCAATAATGTAGAGAGACAGCCGGAGTTCTTACTGAATATCACAAATGATTCCTGGTATGGAGACACAGCTGAACCCTATCAACATCTCTTCCTCGCCCATTGGAGAGCACTTGAATTCAATCTTCCAATTGTCCGTATGACTAATACTGGAATCTCGTCACTCTTGAGTCAGGATGGATCGGAAAGTAAAAGACTGGGGATTGGCGAAGCTGACGTGCTCGATTTGGAATTGAAAACAAATAAGAGAGTTCCCACTCTTTTTCAAACGTTCGGCATATGGGGAACCATACTCCTCACTATCTTTATCTATTTCCTGATGTTTGTTGCCAGAAAGCTTGGCAAAAAATCAACTCTGGATTGAAAATCCTTCCTTGAGCAGGTCGTGAAGTCTCAAGAATCCTTTAAAAATTCCATTTTCCACAACTGGAAGAATATGAACAGGTTTGTCTCTGTTCTCCATCAACAAGAGAGCATCATAAGCAAGATCATCCGGACCAACAGTAATTGGTTTGGCATTCATGATGTCTTCTACTTTGGTTTCGAGTCCCTGATTATCTTTGGTGAATGTTCTTCTGATATCACCTTCAACCAGAATTCCCTGAAGTGTGTTTTTGTCATCACAAATGGCACAACCACCGACAGGTTTATTCGTCATCTCAAGAATCACTGTTTTAAGTGTTTCGCCTTTTGAAAGAATTGGACAGTCTTCCAATTTCCACATCAAATCACTTACTTTGAGGCGAAGACTCTTTCCAAGCAAACCACCTGGATGATTGGCAGCAAACCCTTCTTTAGATAGCCCTACAAATTCTTCAAAAAGAACGGCCATGGCATCACCCATCGCCATCGCTAGTGTGGAACTGGTCGTTGGTGCCTGATTGTTGATACAGGCCTCCCTATCGACAGAACAATCGAGAACCAGTGAACACTGCTCACCGATCTTCGAGTCCTGACTACCTAGTAGTCCGACTCTATATTCGCTCCCTACAGGCACGTAAGGAATCAATTTCATCAATTCTTCTGTTGTTCCTGATTTTGAAAGTAGAACCAGGACATCATTCTTGCTCAATCTTCCTAAATCACCATGAAGCGCCTCGATGGGATGAAGAAAAAAGCTTGGAAGACCTAAACTTGAGAATGTTGAGGCCAATTTGGTAGCGACTATTCCAGACTTTCCTACTCCGGAAAAGACCAAACTCCCACCTTTCTCCATCAAATGCTTGTAGAGTTGGCAAAGTTTCTCGGCTTGAGAGTCCTCAAGTCTGTCAGCAGCAGCTTTCAGAACTTCTGCTTCGTGATTCAACACTTTTTTCAATGTATCGACCTTGCCAGACATTCCTACTCCTCAAATGATTTGTCACAGAAACGACAACCGATTAAAATTAATATAATGATTTTAGGAAGATTTGACCAATTCTTTGCCCGTTTCAGGACTCTACTGCTGATGATCTGCCTTGGAGCATCAATATCAGGCTGTTCTTCATACAAACAATTTCAATATATTGCAGAAGAGTTCGAAATCCCTTCACAGGTTTTTCGTAACGACTACTCTCAAACCTGGCAGGCCGTTCTCCAGATCATGCAAAGATATGACCTCTCTCTTCAAAACCAGGAAGCTGGAATTATCAAAACCAGATGGATCGACAACACTCTCGAGCTCAACTTTGCCGATTCTTTCGGAAGTAGAGACGCCGTCAAGGCCGCCAGATTCAAACTCATTCTAAATGTTGTAAAAGGTTTTCGTGGAACTCGAGAAGTCACCAAAGTCACTGTCTTCAAAAGACAGATGGTTGAAAACGATTTCCTTCAAGGGTGGAAAGTTGTTCGAAGTGATGGCATTCTTGAGAAAACCATCCTCTATCGTATTGAAAGAATTCTAGCTGTTGACCGCAGGCTCAAGAAAATCGAAGAGCAGAAGGCCAAAGAACAGGAAGCTAACTTCTAAAGTGTCAAAGACGCAGTACTTTGCTTCTTCCAGAACATTCTCTTGATTTTTCGATCACCTTTTGGAGATTTCTTACCAGTGATTTGCTCAAGACTGTATTCAATCTCATTGAACATGTCAGCGTAACGATCTTTTTGAATCATCTTGAATAGTGGTTCAGAAGCTTTTTCAAACTTCAAGTCACCGACTGTTGTCACAACATTTTTGATGATATTGGTTCTTTTAACAGACTTTGACTTCTTACTTTCATAGTAATTTTTCTTGTCATAAAGCATCGACCAGACATGTGGGGCGTACTTATCCAATCCAAGCAAGCGGATATTTTCCAGGGCCTGATGTCTTACAATGAATGAACTGTCTTTAAGAAGCTTTGCAAAGTACCCACCGTACTCTTTTGCACTTAAAGCAAGAAGAGTCTTAAGAGCTGCCATTCTCAGAACCCAGCTTGGATGCTCCATAAACCTGGCGATATAAGCTGCGCCTTTCTTTCCCATCACTCTTCCAAGAAGCAACGTCGCCAACCAACGGCTATTATCCGGATAAATATCTTTTTTCATAACCTCAACAAGTGCTGGAACAGAATCTCCCCCGGCCTTGATGACTTGTTTCTTCAACGCAGCCTTGGAATCTTTAGTGTTTCCTAGGTGATAAAACCCTGAAAGTAACTGTCCCTTGAGAGTAGTCCTGTCGAACTTTGGAGCCACTTTTTTAGCTGGTTCTGCTTTAACTTTCTTGTCTTTGACGGCCGGTGCAGTCTTTGCAGAAATGGTATTTGTGAAAGCCAAACATACAATGGCAAATGAAGTCAGGACTTTGTTCACGATTCTCTCTCTTGTTATTGGATACAACTCTCTCGAAAAGGCTTAACCAAGCATCTTTTCAAATTCAGAGAGAAGTTCTTCTGCTGATTTCTGTTCTGTTTCCTGACTGCCAGATGAAGTCGTTTCAATGTTGTCGGTACCACCGGCTCCACCCATGGCTCCTCCAAGGTCTTCTCCACCGCCACCACCGGCTCCAGCAAGCATAGCATCGAAGTCATCTTCATCCCCTGCATCACCAAGATCAATCTCGGCAGGAGCTTCAGGCTCATCAGCTGCTGCGACTTCTGGTTCAACCTCAGGCTCTGGTTCAGCAACAGGTTCATCAACTTCAGCAACTTCCGGTTCAGGTTCAGCTGGAGCTTCTGCTGCAGGTTCTTCAGCAGCTGGGGGTGCGCCACCACCAGCGGCCAATGAAGCTTTGAGTTGTTCATTTTCCTGTTGAAGCCTTTTAAGATTGGCGAGATCTTCTTCGATGATCTCATATTCCATGAGTCTTTCTTTCAACTCATCTCTTTCCGCTGTAATTTCTGCAAGAGCGGCATCGTCTCCTCCGCCTCCACCTGCATTGGCCTCGGCCGCTGCAAGTTGCTCTCTAAGTGCTGCAAGTTCTGCTTTCAATCTTTCAATCTCTTCGATATGACCTGGACATTCATCGCTTCCAGATCCAGCATTCGCAAGTTTGTTTTGAAGATCAGAAATCATTCCATCTTTTTCAGAAATCTGTGTTCTTAGTGCATTGATCTCTGCATTTTTTCTATTCAACTCTTCACTATTGTCCCCAGCAAGAGAAACTGGACCTGCAGTAAGATCAGACGTAGGGAGTACAGATGGAATTCCTTCAGTAACATCTAAACCGCCGCCTCTGAAGAGTGATGATTTCAATGCATTTGAATTTTGAATGATTGAATCGAGATAGTTCTTCACCACACTCGCTGGAATCTGGTGGGAAAGTTTATGAAGTTTTTTTCGATTGTAGAGCCAGTACGCAACAATCAAACACATCACTACGACTAAAAAAAGCGAAGTGATTGTGATGGCTTCATCAGTAAATTTTGTGAGTATCAGATTCAATGTTTCAGACACGGATTCCATCCTTGGAAAAAGTGGCACTTTTTTTATAACAATAAACTTGTTTGGGAAGCTCAAGTATCTTCCAAACCCTAATAAAATTATAAACCTGGCTAGGATTTTTTACAATGAGAAGGAATTGAGTTCCTTAACCAAAAAGAGAAATCAATTCAGAGTAAACCGGATTTCTGGCTGCAATGATTGTCTTTTGAAATGGGTGAAACTTCTGACCTTCATAGTTGGTTACTTTCACCCCGGATTCAAGACAGATCAGCCCCGAAGCCGCCACATCCCAAGGGGCAAGACCCCGTTCCCAAAAGCCACTGAATATCCCTGAAGCTACATAGCAAAGATCAAGAGCAGCCGAGCCCATTCTTCTGATACCTCGACTATGCCCCATTATCTTACGAAATTGATCAAATTCACGATCGAAGACTTCACCTTTCTCTGTGGCAAATCCTGTGACCAGCATGGACTCACGCAATTTTTTTGATGATTTAGTTGCATGAATTTTCTGTGCTCGCTTACCTGTCAAAAGATTACTGACAAATGCCCCCTCTCCAAGAATCGCTTGAAAAGCTTCTCCTGTTACAGGTCTATAGATCAAACCAACTTGAGGGATCCCCTTCCAGGCAAGACAAATACAAACGGCAAAGTAATCCATCCCCGCAAGAAAATTATGGGTCCCATCCAAAGGATCAATGATCCAACACCATTCTTCTTTTTTGAAATGATCTAGGGCCTCTTTGGCATCACCAAATTTTTTAAAAGCATCCTCTTCTGCCAAAATCGAATGACCTGGATAATTTTTTTGAATCGCTTTGATGATCAACTCTTCTGAAGCATGATCTGCCTCACTGGCAACACCTTGGGCCTGCTTGCTTGAAACAGAAAGCGTATCAAGTTTCTTTTGATACCGAACAAGTTTGTTTCCAGCCTTGGTGGCAATATCTTTCATGAATTCTAGAATTTCCAGGTTTTGTTTTTTGGAGAGCTTAGCTTTCATGTTCTTCCTCGAGATTCTTTTGAACTTGATCAATATCCTGTTCAGTCAACGGTTCATTGGAGGCCACGCTGTAGTTTCCTGAAAACCAGTGTCCAAGATCGATCATCTTGCATCTTTCACAGCAAAATGGTCTGTATTCAGATGCGTAATAATTGAATTTTTCCTCACATTGAGGACATTTAACTTCAAGAACTTTGGTCATTTTCAATTCCCTTGAGTACCAACTGTCTCAATTTCTCAGTCCATTCGGAACGTTTAAAATCTTCTTTATCTATTTTCAATACCACTCGAATACCTGAAGAGTTACAGAGCCAAACTTCATCTGATTCGAGTAGATTATAAATATCAAAATGCCCTTCGGTGAACTTCCATCGAGCATCTTTCATGTAGCGAATGATATTTTTTCTCATCACCCCATCGAGTAGACCTTCACTCAAAGAAGGTGTCATAAAAAGATCACCCTTTCGAAAAAAAATGTTACTCGTAGACGCCTCAGTCAAACGGCGATGATCATCCAGAAAAAGGACATCATCAAAGGCCTTTTCTTTAAACTCTTTCAATTTTCGAACCTGGTGAAGATAAGAACCGATCTTTGCAAAATGCGGTACTCCTCTTACATAAGGTTCATCACAAATTCCTAACTTCAAGTCAGCAACTTGAGCGAGAAAAGTTTGATCAAGATTTGTTGCCATCACGATGAAATCTGGTTCTTCGCCAGTAGGAACAAATTCGTACTGATTGTTGTTGAGATGAAAAGTCACTCTCAAGCGGGACTCAGGATGAGTCTTTGCCAAATTTCTCAAACCTGTTCTCAACTCTTCCATTGGAAAAACTTTTTCCGTATCAAATAGCCAGTGATAGCCCAGCTCAAGTCGGTAGAGATGATCATCAAGAAATAGAATTTCTCCCCCAGAGACGCGCATAGTGGAAAAAACACTTTCCCCATAAAGAAAGGCCCGCGAGAAAGGAGAAATCCCCTCCCTTAGAATATTGAATTGATGGTCATAGATTTGAGTTTGATTCATATCGATCCCCATGATAGCTAGTCCTTTTCAAAAAGGAAAAGGATGCAAGTAACGCAAGCCACAATTATTGGATATGGTTCTCAGGCCAAGGCCTGGGCCGCCAACCTTCGAGATTCAGGTGTGGCCGTCACTATCTTGTTGCGCTCAGGAAGTTTAAATCAAAAATTGGCCGAAGATTCTGGCTTTAAAACACTGACCTTTGAAGATGATCTTTCAAAACTTGGGGATCTTTTCATCTTTCTCACACCTGATGACACCCATCACTTGATAGCCACAGAGCTTTCAAAATGCATTGATCTTGAGAAGAAGATGTTCGTCTATGCCCATGGATACAGTTATCTCAGATACGAGTTTGAAAAAACCTTCGATACGGTAAATCACCTCCTTCTTGCCCCCAAGGCAATTGCTTCAGAGCTAAGGGAGCGTTATCTGTCCAAGGAAATGCTGGTGGGAGTTCTCTGCGACCCGAAAGGAAAATCACAGAGTCTTCTAGATGAACTGGCCACAAAACTGGGGCTGACCAAGAAAATTCAGGCAACCTTCAAGGACGAGGCCTGGGCCGATCTTTTTAGTGAGCAATCGGTCCTCTGTTCCCTGCTTCCCTATGGAGCCAGGAAGAGTTTTGATTTTCTGATCGAGAAAGGGATTCACCCAGAAGTCGCTTTCACGGAGTGCTGGATGGAAGTCAAACTGATCGCCGACGCGATGCTTAAATTTGGTCCAGAGGGCTTTTTCAAACTCATCAGCCCTAACGCCTTGATTGGTGGTGAGAAAGCGCAAAACCTGATCTTTGACAATGAGTACCAAAAAAAATTAGATTCCCTGTGGAATGATATTTCATCTGGAAAGTTCGATAACGAAGTCGATGAGACCGCTAGTTCAGAACTCAGACAGCAAGTTTTGAAAGATTGGAAAAAATCAAAACTTCCCTCTGTCTACGATGAATTTTACAAGGAACAAAAGTGAAAAAAGCTCACACCACCAGAACGCTCAGATCTTTCAAGCGAGTCACTAAAAACGATTCTCTTCAAATGCTCACTTGTTACGATTATCAAACAGCTTTAGTGCTGGATGAAACTGAATTAGATTTGATTCTGGTCGGAGACAGTCTTGGAAATGTTGTTCTAGGTTATGAAACAACTGTTGAAGTAACTCTGAATGACATGATCACTTTTGGTAGTGCAGTCAAAAGAGGAGCGAAAAACAAATTTGTTGTCGTTGATCTCCCATTCGGTACTTACACACATTTTGATAAAGGTCTTGAAGCCGCTGTTGAGCTTTTTCAAAAGACAAAAGCTGAAGCAGTCAAACTCGAAGGATGCCACCCTCATCATCTTGAACTTATCAAGAGACTTGTTGAGAATGGAATTCCAGTTATGGGACATATCGGCCTGACTCCACAATCAGTTCACCAAATGGGTGGTTATTACACACATGGGAAAGATTCTGAATCGGCAGAAGCCCTCATGGAAGGTGCTTTGAAACTTCAGGAAGCCGGAATTTTTTCTCTAGTTCTTGAATGTGTTGAAAAGACCCTGGCTAAAAAAATCACAGATGCCCTTGAGATTCCTACCATTGGAATCGGAAGTGGATATGAAACTGATGGACAGGTTCTTGTCATTAACGACCTCTTGAAAATGGGCAAAGAACTTCCTCCTAAATTCTGTACACCGGTTTCCGACTTGTTTGAATTAAAGAAAAATCTAATTTCTGCATATCTTGAAGAAACAAGAAACAAGAGCAAGATTGAGGAAGCCAATGATCATCACCATTGATCGAGGAAACACCAACTGCAAAGTAGGTCTTTTCAAAGAGGGCCGACTCAAAAAAGTCATCACCCATGACGAATTCATGAGTGATGAGAAACTTCAGCAATCAAATGGTGCCTACAGCTGTGTAGGAGAACCTATCGATTTTCCAAAATCTCTTATCAGACCGCTTGATTACAGAGAGGAAAAATCCTTTCTGGAAATGCCTGTCCATTACTCCAACACACTTGGCGAAGACAGACTGATTACTGCTTATCATATTTTCAAGAAAGAACATCCCAGCCGAACAGCTTTCAAACGTTCTCTAGTGGTTGACGCTGGAACTTACCTGACAGTGGACTGCGTTTCTAAAATTGGTTTTGAAGGAGGATTCATCTTCCCAGGACTCCAAGTTTACCTCAATAGCTACGAATGGGGAGCAGCTCTTCCAAGACTTGAAGAAAGTGAAATCAAAGAGGGTGCTATTGAGCTTCCTGAAAATACAGAATCGGCCATCACCGAATCCGCTAAAGTATATCTCGAATCCATCTTCGACAAGATGATCGAGCTTTACTCTCCAAGTAAAATCTTTTTGACCGGTGGGAATGCTAAAAAAGTCCGGGCCTTCTTGGGCGACAAGATAGAAGTGATTTCTGATCAAAATCTGATTCACCAGGCCCTGTACACTTTTTATAGCGAACTAAATCCAACTACTTGACGCGCAGCTAATTTTGCCAAATTCACCTACTTATGACATAAAGCGGTGTTTAGCACAAACGCTGGAGGAACGTTGAACATCTTGTTGGGAGTGACCGGTTCAATCTCGGCCTACAAGACATTAGATCTTGCACGCGACCTCGTCAAAAAAGGTCATGCAGTCAAAGTCATTCTGACTAAAGGGGCAGAGAAATTTGTCGTGCCTGAAGTATTTCGTTACCTCGGTGCCAAAGCTGTTTTTTCTGCGACAGATGATTTCCAATATCCAAAAACAGAAAGCGATGCTCCTGTTCTCCATGTTGATCTGGCCAAGTGGGCGGATCGTTTTATCATCGCACCACTTTCAGCAAACACCTTGAGCCGAATAGTTCACGCTGAAGCTTCAGATCTACTCTCTTCAGTTTTTCTGGCGATTCCACAGGATAAACCAATTCTTGTATTTCCTGCCATGAATACCCAGATGTTGAATCATCCATTCGTTAAAGAGAATTTTGATCTGCTTGAAAAACTCAAAACTCTTCCCCAGATTCTTGTTCATCCAACAATGAGTGGCGAACTGGCCTGTGGTGATCACGGAGAAGGTAAACTTGCTGATATCAAAACAATCAGTGAAATGGCCGAAGCTTATACGGCCCAAACAAACAACAGATCCATCCTACTTACTGCGGGAGCGACATTGTCACCTCTCGATTCAGTGAGGTTTTTAACTAATCCTTCGAGTGGGAAAACTTCTTATTTGCTTGCCAAAGAAGCTCTTCAAAAAGGTTATAAAGTACATGTCGTTGCAGGTAAAAATGCAACCAATGACTTTGATCACCTTGCCCATCATCCAGCTTTCACTCTTGAAAGAGTTACCACGACTCAAGAGATGAATCATGCAGTCATGGAAAAAATAGAATCATTCGACAACTACATCACACCTGCTGCCATTAGTGACATCAAGTTTGATCTCTCTGAAGGCAAGCTAAAGAAAGAGAAAATGACTGAATCTCTTCCTATAAAAAAAGATGAAGATGTTCTTTCAAACGTTTTGAAAGTCAAAAATGAGAAACAAAAAGTTGTAGGTTTTGCTGCTGAGTCAGATCTCAGTGAGAAAATCATGATGGAAAAATACAATCGAAAACCTGTAGACCTGTTGGTTGGTACGCTCGTCAATAGTGGTGCCAATGGCAAAGAGCAGAGAGGTTTCAATGTCGATGAAGCCGAATACATGATTCTGGAAAAGGGAAAGAAATTCGAGTCTTTTCACATGGCCAAGAATCAATTGGCTTCGTTCATTCTCGAGAGGCTTGAACAATGAAATATTTTGAATCGGTCAAAGAGTATCAGGAATTCAGAAAGACTATCACAGACAAGAAAATTGGTCTCGTCCCAACAATGGGTAACCTTCATGAAGGACATATTTCATTGGCACAAAGGTCAATGGAAGACAACGACTATACCGTTGTTACGATCTTTGTGAATCCGAAGCAATTTGGACCGAGTGAGGATTTTGCAAGATACCCTAGAACCATGCAAAAAGATGGGGACGATCTCAAAGCACTCGAAATGAGAGTTCATAAAACTGACAAGACAAAAGAGATCATTCTTGTTGCTCCTCAATCCATAGAAGAAATTTATCCTGATGGGTTTACTACTTCCGTCATCGTGAATGGAATGACAGATAAGCTCTGTGGGCTCAATCGTCCTGGTCATTTTGAAGGAGTGACCACGGTTGTCTATAGGCTTTTTAGAATCGCTCAAGCTGACCGCGCTTATTTTGGTCAAAAAGATTACCAACAATATAAAGTCATCGAAAGAATGGTCAAAGATCTGGAAATCCCTGTTGAACTTCACATGTGCCCGATCGTGAGAGATCACGACGGACTTGCCCTCTCTAGTAGAAATCAATACATGACACCTCCAGATAGAGAAAAAGCTTTGGTACTTCCAAGAACTCTCAAAGCTATCTCATTTCTCATCGAAAGGAACCCATGGGCAGAGGCCTTTGAAAAAGTCACTAAAGTCAGAGCGGAGGCCCTTCGCGATAGCAAGTGGCAGTATCTTCAGTTTCTCGATGCAGATACACTTCAAGAAATAAATGAAAAGACACGCACCATACTCATTGCTGGTGCCTATCAAGCAAGAGGAGCCCGCTTGATCGATAACATACTGGTGGAGCGTAATGCTTGATAATGAATTTCATATTGCCACCGACTCGAGAGCATCACTTGTCTCTCTAGTCTGTCCAAAGCTTAAAGAGCACAAAACAAAAGCTGATACTGAACGCTCATTGAACGAGCTAAAAGAGCTACTTCGAACTCTCGGTCTAGAGTATGCTGGGGAATATGTACAAAACAAGCAAGCCGTGGACCCAGGAACAATCCTTGGAAGAGGTAAGCTTGAAGAAATTGCTGAAGAAGCAAAAAAGAACGACACAGATATTCTCGTTTTTGACGTTGAACTGACAGCAAGTCAGATTCGTAACATCAAAAAGATCACCGGGCTTGGAGTCGTCGACAGAGTTCACATCATTCTGGAAATTTTTGCCAAACATGCCAATACCAACGAAGCCAAAATTCAAATTGAGATTTCAAGGCTTCAATATGTTCTACCAAGACTTTCTGGTTTCTGGAGTCACCTTGGCAGGCAGAGAGGTGGTGTCGGTGTCAAAGGTGGTGAAGGTGAGCAGCAGATCGAACTTGACCGTCGTATCATTCGTGAGCGAATCGAGTTTCTAAAGAAAGAACTCAAAACCGTTGAGCGATCACGCGTCGAACAGAGAAAGAAGAGACAAAACAAGGCCGTAACAGCTGCTCTTGTTGGGTACACCAATGCTGGGAAAAGCTCTTTGATGAACAGACTTTGTCGAGTCGACATTCTTGAAGAAGATAAACTCTTTGCGACTCTCGACTCAACTTATCGAATGTTGAATCCGGACACGCATCCGCCAATGATTCTGATTGATACAGTGGGATTCATCTCCAATCTTCCAAACACCTTGATCGATGGTTTCAAGACAACACTTGAATCTGCACTCGAAGCTGACCTCTTAATCATTGTGTGTGATGTATCAGATCCTCATTATCAAAAGCATCTTGATGTTACGGAAGAAGTTCTTGCCGAACTTGGCGTAGAAGGAAAAGACAAACTCATTGTCTTTAACAAGCGTGATCTTTTGAAGGACCCGTTCAAAGGTAGGATCATCAAAAGAAATAATCCTGATAGTTTTGTAGTCTCCAGTTTTGACAAGGAAGACATCAACAGACTCAGAACTCATATCATCAATTACTTTCTTTCAAAACAGGATCACTACGATCTCTATATTCCTTACGAGAAAGGCCAAGCTCACTCTGTAGTTGCATCGAAGACAAACATCATCAACTCAGAAAATCATGAGACTGGAATCTTCTATCGAATAAGAGTTCCAAATTTTATTTTTAATACGTTGGGATTAAAGGAATATGTTCTTGGACCGGAAGATCCAAGAAGATCGACACTTGGAATCTAAAATAGACCAGAACGGAAATAGATAGTGAGAAAGAAAATCGCAAGAATAATTGCGATACCGATTCCCATGATCAATTTATCTTTGCTTTCCACTCTCTTCTTCCTTTAGACGAAGTACCTTTCTATTTTAGGAGGAAATTCATTTGAAGCAATGATTTTTTCCCCGTTCTTCACTTCTATCTTCCAAATTTCCTGTCTACTTGAAAGCTCTTTAACGATATCAATATTGCTGGACCCCAGATGGCTGGACCCCACATTATTCATCCTGGCAATGGGAACCATGCCAAGCCTGAGAGTTGGGTCATTCGGATCTTTTCCTAATTTTTTCAGATGGCTAAAAACTTTGTTTTTCAAATCGTCCACATCTAGATCATTAAAGAGAATGTTAAATGAGCCAGACAATTTCCATAAAGGTTGAATAGCCGGATCAAAGATATCTTCGTCTTGATCTATGCAGACTTCCACCCAGGTTTTACCTATTTGTGTATAGTGCAGAACCATGTCTCCAAATCCTGTATCGAGAGTAAACTCTTCATGAAACTGATCTTTGATATCCATCCCAGGACCTTCAAAGAACTCACCTTCGACATGTGCCATGGTGAACTCAGGATTCAGTTTACGTCCTTCACTGGAACGATGCCAGGCCTCAAGCTCATGAGTATAGTCATTCAATCCGCAGACAGCTGACTTCACATCATCCGATGATTCATTCCAATAAACTGTCTTGTTCCACTCATCCCCCATCAAAACTTCGAAATGATGGTGAACGAAATTTGAAAATTCCTGATTCCATTCTTTCCCAAGCTTCTTTTCAATCGAATGTCTTCCATCGTTATTGATAATGTCGATACACTCATTGAGTCTGGTACGAAGAAACTCGAAGTTTCTCTCCCCATCAACAAAACCCAAAAAGCGTGGTTTGAAAAAAATTTGTTTTTGAAGACATGTTGTAAAGTACTTCAACCAAAAAGGTGTGACAGCATTGTCGACAAGATTCCAGACATGGATAACACTGTCTTCCTTACTGCCAAATGAAATATGGATTTCGATATCTGAAAGGTTCACCCTTTCATTCTACCCTAAAAAGAAAATCGACTCAGTTGCCGAATTTTTCAAGAATGAAAGACGCCAATTCAACGGGATTCAAAGGCTTCATCACTACCAAAAACTCGCCTTTAAGACCTTCTTCCTCAGAGGTGACAACAACAGGAATCTGCGTAGAAACAAACCGCTGGATCTCTCCGTTGACCGATTGATGGTCAACCAAGAGGACATCAGCTCCCCAATCCACCAGAATGTGCTCAAAATCATCAGAAGGAACAGCGGTATATACCTCTACTCCTTTGGACTGAAGGGCCAGCTCAACAGATCTCTGCATCATGTCATTTTGTTCAAGGTAAAAGACCTTCATCTTTCTTGCCTCGCTTGGTAGATTAGCGTTACCACTGTATTTCGCATAAGGGTCATGCATGTCAAGCAGAATCAAGGTTCTCGAAAAACAATCAGGTGAAGTTCTCTTCGAATGTGAAGTTACTGAAGAAGAAAAGGCCTACACATACGCCAAAGATATGGAAGAGTTAGGAATTGATGTTGAAGTCAAAATTCCATCAGTCTCAGAAACTTTGATTTCCGTTCTTGGAGCTAGTGAAAAAGATGTCGATACCCTCAAGCACATGATGGATGAAGAGATTGAATCCCACAATGATGTAAGTTGCGACGACTGTCTTCCGACTCCCGATAAAACATTACACTAATCATGCCCATTCAAAAGTTCACTGAACAGGCCATCAACAAAACACTTGAGTCTCTTCTTAAAATGAAAGACAAGGCCACTCTGGGTGAACTTAAAAACAAACTTGAAAAGCTCCGTCATGCACTTTCCAAGGAGCGCGAACAAACTCGCCAGATGATGGAAACTTACTTCAAATACACACAAGGCAGGGCATCCGATGAAGATATGGAAAAGGCCAATAAGCAGTTCCAAGACTTTCTTAAAACTCTAGGTCTTGGCATTTTTGTAATCCTACCTGGTGCACCTATAACTATCCCTTTAATCGTCAAACTCGGCCAGAAACTTGGTGTAGACGTTATTCCAGACAGCTTTAAAGACAACGACTAAACAAAGAAAATCGCGAAGCAACCGATCTTGACAGGATGTTGTTTGCAAAATACTAAAGTTTGATATATAAAACTTTTGTATAGGAGACCAAAAAATGAAATACATCTTATCCCTTTTGATCATGCTCGCTTCAACGCAGGTATGGTCTCAATCTGTAGAAGAACGTCTCAATATTCTTGCTGAAGAAGTTGAGATGCTTAAAAACAAGAAATCCCAATCTGCTGTGAAACTAGGTGGATATGGAGAAATCATTTACACAAACAAGAGAACTGAACTTGAAAATAACACCAAGGCCAGTCACGGAACTAACCCACAGGCCGATGCATTAAGATTTGTTCTTTATGTTGGTTATGACTTTGATTCAAAATGGTCACTTTTCTCGGAAATAGAAGTTGAACATGCTGATGAAATCTTTTTCGAGCAAGGAGGAATCAAGTACTCTGCTAGTGAAGCTTTCAATTGGCAAACAGGTGTCCTGCTAATTCCTGTTGGTATTACCAACCTCTACCATGAACCAACTACTTTTCTCTCTGTCAGTAGAACTGAAATTGAAAGTAAAATCATTCCTACGACTTGGAGAGAAGTGGGAACCGGTATTTATGGAGCTTTCGGAAAGTTCAATTATGAACTTGATCTAGTTACAGGACTCAAGGCAAACAGCTTTTCCAGTGATGGAGTCAGAAGTGGTCGTCAAAAAGCCAGTCAAGCAGAAGCCAGAGACTTGGCCTGGGTTGCTAGAGCTGACTACAAGGCCATGTCCAATTTCACATTAGGAATTTCTGCTTATGTTGGAAAGGCCGGTGGAAGTGCTACTGATGTCAAACATTCCATCTATGATTTTCACTTAATGGGAGAATTCGGTGGTGTAACAGTAAAAGGTCTCTATGTACTTTCCAAGATCGACAATACAACTGCACTTAACAATGAACTGAATAAAACCGGTAGCAATGGAATCGGAAGTGAACTATCTGGCTACTACATGGACCTAGGGTACAATGTTCTTCATGGTTACAAAGACTGGAAACTCACTCCATTTGTTCGCTATGAATCTTACAATACTCAGGAAAAAGTTGAGTCCGGTTTTACAAAAGACCTCTCAAAAGAGAGAATCAATACTGTAGTTGGTATTAACGCCAAACCTACAGACAAAGTCGTTTTTAAAGCAGATTATACTATTGGAAAAAATAAGGCCAAAACAGGTTACGATACCTGGAGGCTCGGAGTTGGATGGAACTTTTAATCAGCTTCTCCTTACTTGCTAATTTGATTGTTACTTCCAATGCGGAGGACAGGATAGACCCTGTCCTTCGCCTTCCCTTTTTCAATTCCAAGACGATGAAGTCATGCTCGACGAAGAAAGACTTCAGATATCTATCAAAGCAAGAGAAAAAAAGAATATCTGATGCCATTGGAGCAAAAGAAATCCCTGGTCTCTATCCTGTTTACAATTCTTATTGTGACAAAAAAACAAGATCAACATATCTTCTCAATGACATCGTCAGATCTGAATACCAGACACTGCTGATTTCATTCCAAGATGACAAGATAGTGCATTTTGAAGTTGTCCGCTTTGACGAACCCGTAAAGTACAAAGCTCCTTCAAAGTGGTATAAGCTTTTCTTGGGGAAAGATAAATTTGAAACTATTGATGCAATTTCAGGAGCCACCTTGACGAGGGCATCGACATTAAAGCTGGCAAAATTGGCTCATCAGCTTGAGAAAAAGAAAAATGAAAAGAAGTGAGAAAAACACAGCTCTGTTTATTTTCACTTTTACAGGATTAAGCGGTCTTTCGATCTGGGCGCTGAAGAAATGGGGAACATCCCCGGGGGCATTCGGGCCTATCCAACACCCTCTTTTGGATGAAGTTCATCTCATCCACAATATCTTTAATATTCTATTTCTTTTCATGTTTGGATGGCTGGGCTCAACCCATATACGAAATAAATTAAAAGCAGGTCTGAAAGATCGCAGAAGAAGTGGCTTGTTACTCATTTCTCTTTTTCTCGTCATTTCACTAAGTGGACAGACTCTGCTCTACTTCTCTGATCGGAACTTGTTGGATATTGGTCGTCAGATCCATCTTTTGATAGGCTTATCAGGACTTGCTCTTTTTTATTTTCATTCAAGAAGTAAAAAGGCCCTCGTTACGGCGTCGTAAAGAGGGCCTCGTTCGATGGGGACACTTTGAGACATAAAGTCTCTCGGTTTCGAATTCTTATTTAAGATATTTTCCAATTCCAACTTTTGTAATTCTAGAAACAGACTCGCCGTAACAACCAGGCTGGCTCATGTCTTTACACTTATTGACGACTAGACACCCTTTAGAAGACATCACATAGTCTTTAGCTCCACGGACAAGAATCCCTTCAACTGATCCTGTTTTCGTATCAAAAACAGCAGATCCGGAATTACCACCAAAGGTATCGAGGTCAGATTTGAAGAATTGATCATGCGAGTTTTCTTGAACAGTCGCACCATCAGAAATTTTAGTAGGAAGTCCACTGGGGTGGCCGATAACCACCAAACCAGTCCCAGTAGATACTTTACCTTTAGTCCTGAAGTTCAATGGCTTTCTATCTGCTACGGCCCTGTCGAGTTGAATCAGGGCATAATCTGACTTAGCAGCGCTATCGAGAGCTTGAACCAGAATTTTTTTACATTTATAAACTTTGCTTTTTTCAATTTCGCCGTCAGCGATTTCATCTGATCGATAATCAAACGCCCAGCTGTATCCGTCGCAATGAGATTGATTGGCAACACAGTGACCAGCAGTTACCAGAAGATCCGGACCTACAAGAAACCCAGAACATCTGGCAATCGCATTTTGTTGACTAAACTTTTCACTAGGACACACATTCATGGATTCCTGAAGTGTTTCGTTCTTCAACATGTATACACTCTTATGTGCAGTCAGTTTGTAATTTGCAATTTGGGCCGCAGTGGATTTCGAAATCTCAACGTGCAGGTTGTTGATTGCATCCTCTGGGTCCAGACGGTTATCATCACCGTAAATAACTTTGTTTGCAGCTTCTACATTCGTAAGCAGAGCAAAGCCCATCGCAATTGAACAAATTACCTTCTTCATACACACTCCCTAACTCTCTTCTCTAAAAATGAATCCCTTTGATTTGGTAAAACCACCATAGGGAATTCTTGGGTGCGAGTCATTTTGAAAATCAAGAATCGTGTAAGTCTTACAGGTGATGTAAGAAAGTGTAAGGGCACTTTTCACAAGTGCCCGAAATGATAATGCTTTTCAGCTTTCTGACAGGAATCTATCCGAGACGCTTGATAAGATGATAGCCGAACTGGGTCTTAACAGGTGCTGAAACTTCTCCAACCCCTAATCCTAGAACCGCCTTTTCAAAGGCAGGAACCATCATTCCTTTTCTAAATTCTCCAAGGTTTCCACCCTGTTTACCTGAAGGACAGTTGGAAAAATCTTCGGCCAATTTCTCAAAGCTCACTCCTTCATCAAGTTTCTTCAAAAGATCTTGAGCTTCATATTCATGGTCAACAAGTATGTGTTGAGCGTTCATTACATCAGACATAATTACTCCTTATATAGGAGAAAGAATAACAGAACTTCAGTTGGTGCGTACAGCCCCGAGCTGAGAGAAAAAAGAAAGTAGTTCCTTCATATCCTCTTTGATCATCTTCTTATTTGATTTGGCAAAATATGAATCAATAAGGTCAGTTACATCCTCGATAGATCTTGGTCTTGAGAGAAATTTCAAAACGTCGTGTGAAAGTTCAGAAATTTCAATCGTCTTGTCTCTACTGGATAAAAATACTGTCTTGCCTATTCGACGAAGTCTCCAGCCAAATCTTAATCGGTACATAATACTCCATAATGTAAGGGGGGAAGGGAGGTTGGGGGCCTCCCCTTCAGGAAAGGAGAGAAACCAGGTGAGATTGATTATTCAAGGGAACCACTTAACGAGAGAATTTTAGTCGGCTCAACCTCACCCAGAGTCATCTGAATTTAATTAGAGCAAGGGCAATGCCAAGATTCTCGACAGGCAAATCTCTGTAATTGCGTAAACAATCATTCCAAAAACGAAACAGTTGTTTCAAAGAAGGAACGGTGCAAAAAGCACCGTTCTAAAAAGACTAATTGGCGTAAGCTTCGGCCAAGTTCTGAGTATGACTTCTGATTTTTCGAAGGGCAACAACCATATCTGAGTAAGTGAGCGCAGTAAGAGCGCTGTATTCACCTCTTGATACTCTTTCCAAGTGAGTTGATCGTAGAGTTTCTGCTCTTGATCTAAGAGTTTCAGACTCTCTGAACACAACACTCATATCGATTTTCTCATCAGACTGAATCTCTTTGGAAACGCTATCGTAGTAATCCTGAACCTCTTTAAAATAAGTTAGAAATTCTTCTTTGGACTCTTTTACAAGAATTTGATCCAACGGAGTTCTTAGAGAATAGCTACAAAGTCTATCGAGATAATCAGCAATACTTTCCAGCTCATCAGATTCTTTGAGAAGTGATCTTGCAAGTTTGGATTCTTCTGCACTTAGAGGGTTCTCCATCAATTTGACGATAAAGACAGTTACTTCTTTTTGAATATTATCTGTGATTTTTTCGTAATCTTTACTTTTACTCACGGCCTCACCATGTGACATCTCTCCCTTTTCAAGAAAGATATCTTTAGTGATCTTGTACATCCTGCTGACAATCTCATTCATTTTCTTAACTTCGGCCTGTGCCTGCGCCAAAGCAGTGGCCGGTATCATATCTCTTGGCTCTCCAAGAACAACGAGATGATATTGTTCTTTGCCCTTCTTTTCAGGAACAAGTCTGGTAACAAGCCTTGCCAATGAATGGATGAAAGGGAGAAAAATCAAAGTGGCAGTTACATTGAATATGGTATGACCAGAAGCTATGTGAACGGCAATATTTGGAAGCTCTCCTGCGGCATCAACCAAGTTTGGATCGCCAGGAATAAAATAATCAACCATTCGTATATAAAGTGGGAAAAAAGCAAATACGACTGCCACTCCTAAGAGATTAAAAATTGCGTGAGCATAACCAGATCTTTTAGCAGAAACATTTCCACCTACAGCGGCCAAAAGTGCGGTAATGGTTGTCCCAATATTTTCCCCGAGGACCAATGCCGCAGCTGTATGGAATTGGATAACACCAGTAGAGGCCAAGGCCATCGTAATACCGAGCATTGCTGAACTCGACTGAATAATCATTGTTAATAGACAACCAACTGCAATACATGCCAGATAAGAACCGTAGTTTTGACCATTGAAGTAAGCAATCATATCCAGAAACTCTGGCATGGACCTCAGCGGCTTGAATGCACTGGACATGATGTCGAGACCGAAGAAGATCATCCCGACTCCAAACATCACCTTTCCTATCTGTCTCCACTTATTGGTTTTTGAAAAAAGTAGAGGAAAGATTCCCATCCCAATAAAAAGGAGACCGTATTTACCAACCTTGATCGAAATAATCCAACCTGTGATGGTTGTCCCAATATTTGCACCAAAAATCACACCAATCGCTTGAGTCAAATTCATTAAACCGGCATTCACAAAGCCAACAACCATAACAGTCGTTACAGATGAACTTTGAACTATAACTGTTACAATTGTTCCAACAATGACCGAGTAAACTCTGTGTTTGGTGATTGTCGCAATTGTTTTTCTCACAAGATCACCAGCCACCGATTGAAGGGCTTCACTCATTGACTTCATGCCAAAAAAGAAAATTCCAAGTCCACCTAGGACGGTGTAGATGATTTTAAAAGCTTCCATTATCAGACTCTCGTGTTAATAGGATTAGAATTCGATGATTCTACACCTTCCACAACCCTTAGACATCTGCAAATTCTCTCTTTCTTAACCAATTTACAGACAGATACGAAACAGAATTGTATATTTACTTTTTATATACCCCAATTCCAAAAGTATTTTTCCTTGGATCTTCAACTTGTTGATAACCAAGTTCAAGTAAGGCCTTATCAACTCTCTTATGAAAATTAGCGGCATGTTGACAGACAAGAGTAGCCCCAGATTCGGAAAGAATACAAAGAACATCTTTAAAGTCATTTAAATAGTAAAGAACCTCTGCCATCAGAATGACATCAAATTCATCAGATTTTATTCGAGAGAGTAAACTAGCATCTGAAGAAATCTCATTTAAATTAAGTTTATAAGTCTCGACGCTAGAGTCTTTCACAACTTTACTCAGTGCCTCTTCACATAAATCACAAGCAAGAACTTGAGAGTGTTCCTTGAGTTTTTGAGTAAGTACACCTTCGTGACATCCTAACTCCAGTACTTTTTTTGCTTGAAGACTCTTGATTTTAGAATCAATTGTAATGTGCCGACTTGTTTCATACTCATCTTTTTCATAGTTCCAAAAGTCTTTACGGCCTAAAAAAGCTGAATTAAAGCTTAATTCCTGATAGTTCGGAGAGATCAAACTTTCCTGGCTTAAATCGAATAAATTCATCGACCAATGAGAAGCTTGAGAAGGATAAATTTCCTGAATAACTTTTTTCTTTTGAGCGAGTTCCCACTCATTGAGCATAATCTTCAAATCAGCATTCATATTGTAACCAATTTGAAAAACATTTGAACAAAGTGATCTTACGGCTTTTCCCACCTCTATATGATGGAGATGTCCGTACTCTCCTTCAGAATTATGAGAAATCACAAGTCCATAATCTTTAAAATTAATTTGAGCCAAATCCTGCTTAAGTCTATCCTCTCCCAAGCTTTTCTCAAGCTCATCTGGAAACCCCAGCATAATGGGCCTGGCATTATAATATTCACAAGCCTTTTGAAACTCTTCCCCCCTTTTTGAATTTAGTGAGTGTGTCACACTTACAATAGTCCAATCATAGAAAGAATGTTTCCTCAAATATCCACCTAGGAAAACTGTTTCATCATCAGGATGAGCGACGACGAGTAAAGCCTTCATTATCGTACTCGTCCTCTTAATATTTCTGAAATTTCACTTAACTTATTCAAAATGACACCTTCATGATTTTGATAACATCTATTCCTATCTATCAAAAAGGTTTCAATACCGAGCTTCTTACAAGATTCAAAATCATTTCGGATATGGTCTCCAACATAAATAACGCTGTCATAAGAGATTTCCAAATCTGAAAAAACTTTTTCAAATGTTCTCGGATCGGGTTTTTCGAATCCAATTTCAGCGGTTGAATAGATCTTTTTGAAATATTTTCTGATATCCAGAAAATCAATCTTTGGATGCAAACTTAAATCGAAATTACTAATTATTCCTAACGAATACTCATTTTTGAGCTCTTCTAAAGCCTCAAGTGTATCATCATAAAGTTTGTAACTATCTTCACGACAATGATCATTCCACATTTTCTCACCGCCAGCAGATGAAAGTTCTTCACTTCCGCCTAGATAAGTAATGATGCCAGAGTAAACTTCTGTCCAAAACTCCTTGATCGTTTCATCAGAAATAGAGCCGATTCCTCTAGGTATATTTTGAACTCTTTCAGAATTAAAGGCTTCATCTAATTTTTGTTGATTACAATCCAGACCAATTTCAGTTAATTGCTTTATAAACCATTCGTCAAAAGTAGGATGGTTGAAAGCTAGAGTATCTCCGAAATCGAAA
>JBFEVX010000037.1:0-31734 GCA_041546685.1 Bacteriovoracaceae bacterium
ATGGTGGACCGTACTGGGATCGAACCAGCGACCTCTTCGCTGCCAGCGAAGCGCTCTCCCAACTGAGCTAACGGCCCTTGATTTTGGAAACCACAATTTAATTTCAAAGAGTTGAAAAGGCAAGCGTTTTGAATGGGCTTGACTCGGAGGGCAATATTTTCCGCTCAGGTATTAAATGCTCAAAAGTGCCGTATTGATGGGCTTTCCAGACGATAAGATTTGCACTTGATTTTAAAACTTAAAGGAGAATTTTATGTCAGGATGGATCGCCCAAGTACAAGTGAAGTGGAATAAAGACGCACCAGTAGACAAAAACTGGGAGTGGTTGAAAGAGTGGAATGAAGTGAAATGGGCCGGATCGACCATGGGTGACTGGGATATGACCCTATGGGTGGATGTAAAGACTCCAGAAGAGTTGGAAAATTTTGTACACAATAAACTCAGATCTAAAAACTGGGTTTGGGATACTAAGTCTACGTGGACCAAGGAAGTGTGGGCGGCTTAGTATTGAAATAGGGGGTCTGAGTACGCCAAGGTAGGCAAGGAAACTGACCCCCTCTTTTCAATTTGTGTATAAAAAAAGGGGCTTCAATCGAAGCCCTTTTTTTTGTCTGAATTTTTGAATGTGCGAAATCGGACAATTAGTCGTGGTGATGTCCGCCTGGTCCGTGTACGTGACCATGAGCGATTTCTTCTTCAGAAGCTTCTCTTACTTCCATAACTTCAACATCAAAGTTCAAAGTTACACCAGCAAGCGGATGGTTACCATCAACTGTTACTGTATCGTCTGTCAAAGCAGTGATCGCAAGAAGCATAGGTCCAGCTTCTGTTCCAACTTGAAATTGCATTCCAACTTGAAGAGTTTCTGGCTCTTGAAATTGTTCTCTTGGAACTTCTTGAACAAGTTCAGCATTTACTTCACCGTAAGCATCGGCCGGAGCAATCGTTGCTGTAAGTTTGTCTCCAGTTGTCTTACCTTCGAGTTCATTCTCAAGACCTGGAATGATGTTTTGGTGGCCTTGTAGATATACCAATGGATCTTGCCCCTGAGAGCTGTCCAATTGATTTCCGTCGTTGTCTGTTAGGGTGTAGTGGATGGAGACCACTGAGTTTTTTGCGATTTTCATAAAGGATCCTTGTTGTTGCGCATCGTATTGCGCTCTCTTCCGATCATACCATATCAAAAAGTAGAGGTATTTACAGGATTAATTTGGCAATTTCGGGAAAACCTTAGTTAAAATACCTGTGACAAATACTCAGATTAATCGATGAAAAGGATTTCGCTTCATGACAAAACTAATGATGGTATTGGCGGTGATTATGACTCTTTCCTGTAGTTCAACTCAGAGCAAAACAACTGAAAGAAGAGGACACTATGTGACTCCTCCAGTTCCTGCGACTAGTGACGTGAATTTCTACAGCCGAAGTAAACCTTATGGAGAGTTTTCTAATTTTGCGCTTTTTCCGATCATGATTGAAGGCAAGCGTTGGCCTACTAGTGAGCATTATTATCAAGCTATGAAATTCAAAGATAAAAAGCTTCAGGAGCTGGTCAGAACAACTGAAGATCCAGCAGCGGCAGCTCATATCGGTCGAACTCGTGGACCAGTCAGAAAAGACTGGCACAAGGTCAAAGAGAAGTTCATGTGGCCTGCTCTTGTGGCCAAATATACTCAAGTCAAACGACTCAAAACACTCCTTCTTTCAACTGGAAGCCAGCGAATTATTGAGCACACCAAGAATGATGACTACTGGGGAGACGGTGGTGATGGTTCTGGAAAGAACATTCTTGGAAAAATGCTTATGGGTCTTCGCGACCAGATAAGAGAAGATGATGGGGCCAACCCAGATTCTTACGTCTGGGAATAAGACGAACTTTCGACTCAGTTATATTGCGTCATTGATCAATCAAAAAAATTGAATCCTTTCTTTCCAAGGATGAGACGGTGTTTTATCCTTTTATAGATTTAAATTTGCGAAGGAGTGCACATGGGATTGTTTGATGCTTTTAAGAAGCAGTTTATTGATGTCATTGAATGGACGGAAGAAGAAGACGGAATTCTTTCTTATCGTTTTCCGATGATTGACCGTGAAATTCAAAACGGTGGTCAACTGACTGTTAGAGAAAGCCAACTGGCCATGTTCGTGAATGAAGGTGAGATTGCTGATATCTTTGAACCTGGTCTTCACACTCTCAATACTCAAAACCTCCCCATACTCACCAATCTCATGCATTGGGATAAAGCATTCGAATCTCCATTCAAATCGGATGTGTATTTTTTCTCCACTCGCGATCAGATTGATCAAAGATGGGGGACTCCAAACCCGATCACTATAAGAGATAACGATTACGGACACATCAGGCTTCGTGCTCATGGAACTTTCTCATACTCAATCATTGATCCGAAAGCTTTCTACAAACAAATCAGTGGTACGAGAGAAAAGTACACTGTTGAGGAACTCGACGGGCAATTGATTTCATCAATTTTGACCGGGATGTCGAGCTTTTTTGGAAACAGTGGAATTCCATTCCTTGATATGGCCGCTAATCAAACTGAATTTTCAAATAAGCTCAAGGAGGCTTTGACTCCAGAGTTCACCAAGTACGGACTTGATCTAAAAACTTTTTATGTTCAAAACCTTTCTCTTCCAGAAGAGCTTCAGGAATACCTCGACAAGGCTTCCAAGATGCGAATGGTTGGAGACCTTGGGAAGTATACTCAATTTGAAAGTGCAGACTCCATCAAGACAGCTGCCGGAAACGAAGGTGGCGCTGCCGGAATTGGGGCCGGTATCGGTGCAGGAATGGCGATTGGAAATCAAATGGCCAACCAGATGGCAGGTAATATGGGTGGGGGTGCCGCTTCTGCCAGTCAGAGTGAAGAAGAAATTCTTGCTACTATCGAGAAACTTCACGGAATGAAAGAGAAAGGAATTCTTACTGAAGAAGAATTCAATGCAAAGAAAGCAGAACTACTAAAAAAATTGACCTGATATGACCAAAATCAACTGCCCATCCTGCGGGGGAGAGATTCCATTCAGGTCTTCGACTTCGGTCTTTGCCGTCTGCCCTTATTGTAAATCAACTGTAGTCCGCCATGATCTCGATCTTGAATTGATTGGAAAAATGGCGGATCTTCCTGAAGATATGAGTCCCATTCAGCTCATGATGTCCGGGCGTTATAAAAAGAAGACATTCTTTGTTGCGGGAAGAATCATCGTCAAATATGAAGATGGTTACTGGAATGAATGGTACTTGAATTTCGATGATGGAAGTTCTGGCTGGCTTGCTGAAGCTGGTGGGGACCTTGCCATCAACTTTCCAGTGGCCAGTGGTTTGAAACTTGAGGATCGAACCATAGTCAAACCTGGAACAAATCATAAACTTGATGGGAAAACTTTCTATGTGACAGATGTTAAAAACATGGTCTGTGTTGGAAGTGAAGGCGAGCTTCCCTTCAGAGGAATTGAAGGAAGAAAGTCGCTCAACGTAGATCTCTCTGATCGCTTTGGTGGTTTTGCTTCAATCGAGTTCAATGAAGATGATGGGGTTCAGGCCTATGTAGGAGAGTATGTAGAGTTCAAAGACTTGAACCCAAAAGCTTTCCGAGTTTTTCATGGTTGGGGTAGACCATGAATACAAGATCAAGCAGACGTGAAAAACAAATTCGACCTGTAGTAAAAAGTTTCAATTGCCCTAGCTGTGGTGCCACTCTGAATATCACAGCTGTAGGGCGAACTATTTCTGTCGTTTGTAAAAGCTGTCGTGCGACTTTGGATGCAACAGATCCGAACTTCGCGATTCTCGAACATAATGCTAAGATGAGAACCGTCAAACCCGCCATTCCTGTTGGGACCAGGGGAACTCTCGGTGGTAAGATGTGGGAGTGTATCGGTTTCATGCAAAGAGGTGACAGCTATGGCTATCGCTGGCATGAATACCTTCTTTATAATCCTTATCATGGATATCGCTGGTTATTTGAATTTGATGGACATTGGACTTGGTTCAAACGTTCCTACGATCTTCCTGATCTGTCAGGAACAGATGTTAAATATAAGGGCATGAGTTACAAGCTTTTCACAAAAGGCTCTTCAGAAGTTTTTTATGTGGAAGGAGAATTCTATTGGAGAGTCAAGGCAGGTGACAAATCTAATGTTAAAGATTTTGTGGCACCTCCTTATACAATCTCTTATGAAAAATCACATGATGAAGAGATCTGGACTCACGGACAGTATCTGGAACCTGATAGGATCAAGACTGCTTTCAAGCTGAAAGACAATTTTTTTCCTGAGCCAGTTGGAATTGCACCAAACCAGCCTTCTCCTCACAAGCAACAGGCCAAAGAGGCCTTCAAGTACTTTTTCTTTGCTGCAGTTTTTATCATTGGTGTTCATTTGTTCAGATCGGCAACGGCTCTTCAAAAGGAAGTCTTCCGAATGAACGAAGTCAGAGTTTTTCCAACTCGCTATGGAGAGAGAAAAACACTGGATGACAAAGTTCTTAGAACAGAAACATTCGAAATATTAAAGAAGAAATCTAATTTACAAATGCAAGCTTCTGCTAACGTGAATAACTCATGGATTTGGATCGATCCCCTTCTTGTTAATGAAGAAACAGGGAAGGGGATTCCTATGCCGGTTGAGGTTTCATATTACTATGGTTACTCAGGTGGAGAACGATGGAGTGAAGGGGGACATAATAAGTCCAGAGTCATTCAAAATGTTCCTCCCGGAAGATATTATCTGAGCATTAAAACTCAAGTCGGCGGTAACGTGTCGAGAGACGTAAATTATCAATTGAGATTGGTTCAAGACGTACCTGTTTTTTCTAACTTGGTAATTTCACTCATCTTGCTTTTGATTTATCCCATCTTCAAGTTGATGAGAAGACAAAGTTTTGAAGTTCAGCGCTGGTCGACCAGTGATTATTCACCTTATTCGGAGGACTAGATGTACAAATATATATGTATTGGAGTTTGTGCTGTTTATACCTACCTTGCCCTGACTGGCAGGAGCTATTTTAGTCCAAGTCCAACTAGAACCTGGGCCCAAAAGGGGCAGCGGGCAATTTTTCATAAATAATTACGGAGGAAACATATGGAAAACATCATCAACATTCAACATTTTGCAGCTGCTATTATTTACACTCTGCTTGGGACAATTGCCTTCGCTATTGCATTCAAAGTTTTGGATGTTTTGACTCCAAGAGATATGTGGCATGAAATTCTTGAAGAGCATAATAATGCATTGGCCATTGTTGTTGGTGCTATCGCAATTGGTATGAGCATCATTATTGCTGCTGCAATCAAAGGTTGATTTAAAGTGGAGTTCATCCTTCTCTTTTCTGTTGCTGTTATTGCCACTTGCGGACTGGTTTATGAGCTGGTCGCAGGAGCATTGGCCAGTTATCTGTTGGGTGATTCCATCACTCAATTCTCATTGATCATTGGGATTTATCTCTTTTCAATGGGAATCGGATCATGGTTTTCAAAGTACATCAAAAAAAATGTGATGATGAAGTTTATTCAAATTGAGTTTATTGTCGGTTTGATTGGGGGACTTTCGGCAACAGTCCTTTTCTTCTCATTTGAGTTTATCAGTCACTTTAGACTACTCCTTTTTACTTTCGTTTCGATGACAGGAATACTTGTTGGATTGGAAATTCCTTTGCTTATGAGAATTCTCAAAGATCGTTATGAATTCAGTGATCTGGTCTCCAAGGTTTTTACGGTGGACTATATTGGAGCTCTTTTTGCTTCTATTCTTTTTCCTCTTGTCCTCGCTCCGTATTTGGGCCTTGTCAGAACATCACTGCTATTCGGGATCTTCAACGTGGCCGTGGGACTTCTGACTTTAAGTTTGATCAAAGAAAATTATCCATGGAAAAGGGCCTTGAAAGGAACTGGTATTGGTGTGGCATTGGTTCTGGTCATTACTTTTGCGCTATCCAACAAATTAACTCAATTTGCAGAAACACTGAATTATAAAGATCAGATTGTTTTTGCTGACAAATCTCCTTATCAGAAAATTGTACTGACTCAGGGAGATAAAGATTTACGACTGTTTTTGAATGGGAATCTGCAATTTAGCAGTGTTGACGAATATAGATACCATGAGGCCTTGGTTCATCCGGCCATGGCGCTTGGAGATAATCCCAAGAATGTACTGGTTCTTGGAGGGGGAGATGGGCTCGCTGTACGAGAGATCCTTCGTTTTCCATCTGTTGAAAAAGTCACTTTGGTTGATCTTGATCCTTTGATGACAAAAATATTCTCAACCAATGAAACTTTGATGAAGCTTAACGAAAAGGCCCTTGTCCATAGCAAGGTTAAAGTTGTGAATGCAGACGCATTTGTTTGGTTGAGGGAGACTAAAGAACTGTTTGATGTCGTGATCATCGATTTCCCCGATCCTAGTAACTATTCATTGGGTAAATTGTATACGACCAGATTTTTTACTTTGCTTGGGAAAGTGATGAAGGATGAAACCAAAGCTGTCATCCAATCAACTTCACCTTTATATGCTCGTAAATCTTATTGGTGTGTTGGTAACACTCTCAAGTATGTCGGGTTCCAGATCAACCCGTTCCATGTCTATGTGCCTTCATTCGGAGAGTGGGGTTATTTTCTTTTTTCCAAAAAACAATTTGATTTGGACTTCCGGCCTTTGGATAATGCCAAATTTCTAACAAAGTCTGTGTGGGACTCTATGTTCGTTTTTCCTCCTGATATGGAGTATACCGAAACTGAGATCAACAGACTCAATAACCAAATACTGGTTCGCTATTTTGAAGATGAGTGGTCAAGATATAACTGATGAGAAATTTGATAGTCTCTCCCTGGAGACAGACAGGCGAGGCTTTCTTAAGATAGCTGTTGGGGCAATCGCTCTGGGGGCGGCCAGTTATACAGGACTTAAAGCTTTTCTAAAACCTTCCCCCATTCCAGGAGTACTTGAAGGAGCTTCTTTCAAAAGAGGTCACACACTCTTAAGTGGTGGGTTCAAGGTTCCTGGTAAAAGACATCACAAAAAAATTGTCATTGTCGGTGGGGGAATGGCCGGTCTTCATGCAGGTTGGTGGCTTAAAAGAAACGGTTTTAACGACTTTGTCATACTGGAATTGGAAGATGAAGTTGGAGGAAAATCTCGATTCAAAAAACATCATTCGGGAGAATCTCCGCTAGGTGCACACTATTTGCCTCTTCCAAATCAAGAGGCCCATCATACGATTGAGCTATTAAAAGAAATGGGAGTTCTCCTTTCAGAAAGTGAAAAGGGAAGTGTCTTCGATGAAGATTATTTGAGCTTTGCTCCAAGAGAGAGACTTTTTATTCATGGTCGTTGGCAAGATGGAATTGTCCCAAACAATGGACTTTCTGATAATGAAATAAAAGAAATGGAGAACTTCTTCAAGCGCATGGAGAACTTCAAATGGGCAAAAGGAAACGATGGGAGATATGCCTTTTCGATTCCTATGGACTTGTCCAGTCGTGATAAGCAGTTCCTGAAGCTAGATCAAGTGACTATGAAAGAATGGATGGTGAGCGAGGGATTCTCAAATGAATATCTCAACTGGTATGTGAACTACTGTACATTGGATGACTTCGGTACCACTTTTGATCAAACATCTGCATGGGCGGGAATTCATTATTTTGCTGGCCGAAGAGGGAAGAACAAAAATAGTGAAGAGGAAATGGTCCTTACCTGGCCTGAAGGTAATGGAAGAATCATCAAACATCTGAGAGACAAGCTGATCGGTCATATTGAAACAGGTAAAATTGTCAAAAAGGTCAGAGCTGATAAGAATGAGGTTCTTCTATTGGTAGATGATCAAAAAACTTCAACAGAAGAAAAATGGTCTGCTGAAAAAGTGATATATTCAGCTCCTCGTTTTATCGCCAAACATGTTATTGGAGAAGAAGTCGTACCTGAGCAGTTGGATTATTCTCCTTGGATGGTTAGCAATATTATTATACGTAAGCCAGATTTCAACCCTAACTTTTATTGGGACAATGTGAATTATCATGGCAGATCGATTGGCTATATCAATGCTAATCATATGAATCTTAAATCTCATGAGGATAAGTATATTCTCACTATGTACTGGCCACTTGTCTCTGGTAGTCCACTTGAGGAGAGAAGAAAGGCCTTAACTAAGACTCACGCTGAATGGTCAAAGATGGTAATAGAGGAAATGGAAACTATGCATCCCGGTATTTCTGAATTTGTTGAAAGTCTTGATATTTGGCTTTGGGGGCATGCAATGGTTCGACCTGTTCCTGGCTATATCTGGGGAGGGGATAGAGAGAGAAAAGTTCAATCTAAGGATTCGAGAATCCTTTTTGCTCATTCTGATATGTCGGGCATGAGTATCTGTGAAGAAGCTGGATACTGGGGAGTCAAGGCCGCTGAGGAGATCCTCAGACAATCATGAATAAATCAAACTCATTGTTTATTTCAAATCCGGTGATCGAATCTCTGTTCATCCTCTTACCACCGTTCCTGTCTGTCCTTCTTGCTTTTGTTTTTTATCACTTCACAGAATACCGGGAGATGACTCCTGTTTTGTGGCTTTTAGTTGTCTTGTTGGTTGATGTCTCACATGTCTGGACCACAATTTTTAGAACTTATTTTAATAAACAATTCTTTAAAGATCGCAGTGATCTATTAATCTATGTCCCATTAGGAAGTTTTATCATTGGTGTACTCCTTTATTCAGTAGGGAGAATGATTTTTTGGCGAGTTATTGCTTATATCGCTGTTTTCCATTTTATCCGGCAACAATATGGAATTTTCATGTTGTATGCCAGAAAGAGTGAGCAGAATCGCTTGCAGGAAATTGTTGGGAAAGTTTGTATCTATCTGGCAACCCTTGCTCCAGTAGTTCACTGGCATTTAAACTTACCTCGAAGTTTTTCCTGGTTCATAGAGGGGGATTTCTTTGCGCTTCCACAGAGCAATATGGGAACTGTTATGGTTTGGTTCTTCACTGCTGTAACCTTTCTTTTTTACATCTTTTTGGAGATTAAGAGTAAACGTGTCAATTGGCAGAAGAATCTGGTTTTACTTGGAACCTTGCTCTCTTGGAGTGTCGGAATTGTTTTGTTCAATAATGATGTCAGTTTTACTCTTACCAACGTCTTGACTCATGGAATCCCTTATTTCGCGTTAGTTTGGATGTCGAGTTGCCAATCTGATGATCAAAAAGAAGGAGAAACTTTCGAGATGATGAAAATATTCACTAAACCAAAGGTTGTTGGAATTGTTTTTATGATCGTTGTCGTCGCCATCCTCGGCTTTGTCGAAGAGTTTTTCTGGGATACTTTTGTTTGGCATGAACATCAGGTTATTTTTTCTTGGCTCTATGATGGAGTTGTAAATTCAGATGAAGCAATGTTGACATTATTCGTTCCTCTTTTGAGCGTTCCACAAGTCACACATTACATTCTTGATGGATTTATTTGGAAAGGTAAACAGTCATATCATGGACTGAGATTTTAGGCCGACGGAAGAATCACTGTCACTGTTGTACCTTGGTCGGTACTCTCTCCATTTTGTACTTTGCTTTCTATTTTGACTTCTCCATTCATTGCCTTGACAAATGTTTTAATCAAAAGCAATCCATAACCATTACCTTTTTCTCCTAGAGTTCCATCTTTTGATTTGAGGGATCCGTTTCTTTCTAGCAATTCAAGGTCCGAACTATGAATTCCGTGACCATAGTCGCGGATAGAGAGGGAAGTTTTTTCTCCTCCGTTATGAATTTCAATCTTAATTTTTGAGTTTGGTTCTGAGTACTTTATGGCATTGGAGAGAATATTAGATAAAACCTGATTTGTTAGAAGTATTTTCTCCGCTCTGACTTTCGGCATTTTGTCAGGGCATTCTACAGCAATATTTTTCTCATTCAGTCTTTGCTGATAGACAAAGAGACTGTCATCCACGGCTTCTTTGAGGTTGAATGCTGATATTTTTCCACTGATATCATCAATTGTTTCTGATTCTTGGTTTTTGACTGATTCGATGATGTTGAGAATGATGTCTACTGCACGGTGAATTTTTTGTGCGAAGTTGTTTGTTTGCTCTGTACTGATTTCGCTTTTTTGTAATTTTTTGGTGTAATTTGTGACCAAGCTAAGAGGCGTCACAATATCATGAAGAAGTACGCGGGCCAGTGTTTGATATTTTTCTTTGCCTATTGCATCTATTCTTGCCCTTTCCTTTTCTTTGTCAAGAATAGTGATTTGATAGCCAAGGCCTAGTGAAATGACCAACATTTCGATTATGTTACCCCAAAGCAGGGACGTTTGCGTGATGATGTTGTGAGGAAATAGTTTGTAATACATTCCAAACCAAACGAAAGCACCGATGAAAATACCTGCCCAAGATAACATGTAAAAATATGCGAGTGGGTTTTTCTCCATGACGGATTTTATCCCCATCACCATCATGGAAAGCAGAGTCAGACCAATGAAGATGTCGACAGTGTTTCCCATTCCTGCGCCAACGATGGGCTTAAGCAGTGGAAAGCCGAAGAAATGCAGAAGCATTCCACCCAGTACGAAATAATAAAATTTTTTAAATCTCGGATGTCGAACATTCCAACGAAGAAATCTATTTGTGAATACTAAAGCTAAAAAGCCTGTTCCAGATGAGGCCATCATCAAATAGTCTGAAGGATTGAAGGGAAGAAAGTGAAAAATTTCATCAAGTTCACCTTGCATGTTCATTGACAACGTGGCCATCGATGCCATGAAAGCAGAGTAATAAAGATAAACTCTTTTCTTGGTATAGAGGCCGAGGAAGAGGTTGTAAATCAAAAGCGAAAACACAGCTCCCATGTAAAGAAGAACAATCTGCTCAATTCTGTTGTCGATATCTTTTAAATTAGACATCGTGGTAAGAATAACCCTGGCATCAAACCTGTGATGACTGTGTCTTCTTATCAAAATTTCTTCTGTGGAATTTGGAGGAAGTTGTATTTCAAGAGCAGGGTAATGTGACTTGATGTTTCTTTCTTTCCAGTTGACTGCACTTCCTGTACGCGCAAGAGTTTCACCCCTTGAGTTGTAGAAGACGACTTCTCCTGCCATTGTGTGCTGGATTTTTAAAACTCGCTTGATTGATATGCTTGAACTATTTTCAAGTTTTAATTTCAGCCAGATGTAATTATTCGTGTAGCTAATCTTGATCTCATCATTTTGTACTGGTTTGAATTTGTCTGGAGTTGGTAGGTTGTGAGTTCCAGTTGTGATCAATACTTTTGTCGTAATGTTCGTACTACTCTCTTTATCAATTGAAACGTCAATGCTTTCTGAACGAGCAACGTTCAGAAACAACATAGATTGAATCAACAAAATAAAAAACATTTTGAACATAAATTCTTATCGTCAGAGATTTTTGACTAATTTAGTGATTTTATTGAGTTTTTGAAAGTTTAAAAATTTTGATTTTCCATTTTTAAAATTTTCGGACCAAAACGGTCGGAAAATTCAATGGCTACATCATTGGCCTGCCGGCTGGTGGCCTTCACATCAATATGCATATCAAAAAGAATTCGTTCAGCGAAGAGTTTGATCATGCCATCTTTGTATGACCAAGTTCCAAATCCGTCTCCCAGGTTTGGGAGGTTGTAATACCATTTACCGTCATTATAGAGGGCTATTTCAATCGGATAGTCATTGTTGATGATAGTTTTGTCGAGGGTTAGATTAGGCCGTTCAGGTGCCTTTTTCTGGTTAACGTACTTGGAAAAATCTTCATTTTTAGTGGTAAAAAAGGTCACATCACTTTTTTCATGTTTCTCAGGAATACAAGATATTCCAAAGAGACATAGGAAAATTATGTAAAGTGTTTTATTCATATCAGGACCTCAGATAGAATTATTTCATCTTTGGTTCAAAATGAGTAGTTTTAATAAACCGACTTACTCACTCAGATTAATTGGAGTTTTCATGAAAATCATTAGCACGCTTTTTCTATCAACATTTCTTTTGTTGTCAGTCGCACAGGCCGCACCAAAAAAAGGAGTCTCTGTTTCAGTAGAGTTGTCGCCGGCAGGTAGCTTTGAAATTCAAGGAAAAGTGAAGGGAAGCATCAAGAAAACGGGATCAGGTTATGAGGCCAAAAAACTTTCTTTTTCAGTTAAAAAACTAAAAACCGGAATGGATTTGAGAGACAAACACACAAAGGAAAAATTGGAATATAAAAAGCATTCTTCAATTGTAGTGACAGATGCCAAGGGGAGTGGGGGAAAAGGTACTGCCAATATCTCAGTGAGAGGAGTCAAAAAACCTTTTTCTTTTAATTTCAAAGAGTCTGGAAAGAGCATTATTGCGAAATTCAAACTTAATCTCAAAGATTTTGGAATTTCAGGGATCAGTTACATGGGTGTAGGAGTTAAAGACAGTGTCGAGGTGACTGCGGTTGTACCTGTTAAATAGTCAGAATTCGTAAATACTGGCAAGGTTGAAGACGGAAGATTTGTTTCCGAAAACCTTGCCAAGTTTCGCCGCTAAAGAAATATATTTCATTTTCCATTTTGTTTGTATTGAAATACCTGCCCTGATGGAAGAATTTTCATCTACAGTATAACCGGTGTTCGGAGGGTCCCAATCTCCATTGCGCTTCATGATAGGGATTTGAATACCTGCTGAGACATTATCGGCCAGGCCTTTCCAGTAAACCCCCGGACCACCATAAAAGCCTGTCACTGCAACATTGTTTTGCTTGTGGGTGACACTTGGAACAATGCTACTGACTGTAGATTTACCCATGATATAGCAAGCGTCGAAAAAGAATTCATAACTGGCATTTTCCCATTTTCGTCCAACTCCTGAGCAACTCCCACTTGAAGTATTAAGAAGAGTGACTTTGTTATTATTTGAAGTCTGGATCAAATTCACATGATCTTGCCAGCTGATGTAACTTAGAAAAACGTAAAAGCTTCCCTCGTATTGGAGAGATTGGTAGTAGTCTTTTCTTTCAGTGATTTTGTCGCGAAGAGTTTCGAGAGCTTCTGAATCTTCAGAGAGCGCTTTAGCTACTTTCAAATAAGCAAAAGATTTTCTTCTAAGTTTATCTCGTTCCTTGGAGTCGGATGCTTCATGTGTATCCATGTACTTTTTTGAGTAGAGTTGAGCAAGTTTGTAGTAAACGACTGAAAGCTGGCTTCCATCTGGGACAATTGGTTTTTCACCGTATTGATAGAGGGCCTGTACTACATTTCGATTTTGTCTGGCATATTTCCCTTTAAGGAGTTCTTCTAAAACTTCGATGGCCTCATCGATTTCACCCTGACCTTGAAGGGCCTGAACCTGTAGAAAGCGGGCCTTCTCGTTCCTTTTCAAGTCGTCTTCATTTTCATCATAGACATCAGCTGCAGCTTCAAACTGCTCTTTCAGGATAAAAGTTTCCATGTCCTGTATCGGACCTGCCCAGAGTGTTTGGGAAACGATTGTGATGATGAATAGAAGTAAACTTTTTTTCAAAACCATGTATGTATCTGCATCAGCAAGTCCCAAGTATCCTTGGTGGATGACTCGTCACTGAAGTTCCTTGTGTTATATATTTCAAATCGAGCTTCCCATCTTTGAAGAGGGAACATTTGAATACCTGGTCCAAATCGAAATCGATATTCTCCGGTTTGTTCTTTCAAGTATTCAATAGAGTTCAAAAGATAAAGTCCTCTTGAGGCTCTAATGTAATTTTGTCCGAGACCATAGATCGTTTTAGTCTCATCACTGGCATCGAGTACTGCGGTCTTTACATTTTGACCCATTTCCAAAAGGACTGATGAACCTTTTCCAACTGTTCCCATGTAGTGGACAGCGGCTGCATAATTTTTCAGGAACTCACTCTGTGAATTGAGATAAGAAACTCCCAAGCTTGATTTGTGTGAAACAATGTAATCAATTTTGGTGGAAAAGCCTTTTTGTCTGATGTCAGCTTCTTGAACCATGTTACCAACAAAGTAACCAGCACCAATCTCCAGAGTGGGATTAGTATAATGAATTTGCAGTCCATGAGACTGGTCATTTTGAGAGAGGTTGTTGATAGATCGACTATAGGCCGTATGTTCAGCAATTCTTATCCCAAAAATTTTGTCCATTAAGCCAGCGTAGATGCCAAGACTGGGGATGGGGCGATAACCCATGTAGTGTTCTCGTGAACGATACTTGTCTACTTCTTCTGTCGAGTTGGCCAAAGATTGAGGTTCTGGAGCATATCCAATGGTGCCAGATATGAAGAATTTGTTACCCTCTCCAAATTTTAAAACGACATTAGCGTCGGCTTGCATATTAATCATTTCTGTATCTTCAGAATCCTGACCAAGGCTTCTTTTGACCATTAACCCACGATAATCAAAACTGGGACGAAACCATGTTTGTTCAGGCTTGGTTCCAAAAAAGCCCGAGTTGTTCGCAATCTTCTCTTCAGACTCTTTGTCGTAATAAAACCACTTGGCAGAAACTGCAGTAGCTGACAAGGCCCTTCCATAATCATTCAACGGACCATTGCCGAATGGATTATAGTGGCAAGTGGCACAGGAAGTGTAACCAAAACCGACAAACTGAGGATACGCCCAAGCTGAACTTGAAAGTAGAAAGATGAATAGGGTTGTCAGTAGCTTTTTCATCTAGAGGTTAGTTATCCAGTCGTTAAGATAATTGATTTCTGTTTGTCCCAACTGGCTCCCTCCTTGAGGCATGTTGCCTCCGTAGTTAATCAGCTTAATGATCAAAGGAGAACCAGCGAAGTCGTTTGCTTTAACCAAGCCTGCATTAATCCATGCTTGGCTGCTGGTGTAGTTGGAATAGATGTTGTGGTATCCAGTATGACAGCTGATACAGTTGGTTTGAATGACATTATAGGCCTTACCAAATGGAGTTGTATTATCCACTCCTGTATTGCCATAGCGCTGACGATCAAATGAATTACTATTGAAGTCCTGACCGCAGGAGACCAAAAATAAAAGAGTAAACATTAAGGAGATGATTTTCATTTTGGGAGAATCTCCTTTTTAGAAACTTTCACAATGAGTTCGATCCGATCTTCTACTGTGACTCCCATGAAAGCTGCTGGTTTGAGTTTGAATTGGCTAGGAATCAGTATGAATTTGCTTATGTAATGATCTTTGTCGCTGGTGACAGGGAACTTCAGGGTTTTGGTTACGCCATTGATACTTATTTTGCCCGTACCTTGGTAATTCTTGATGACGATATCTTTGATGAAAATTCGCGGATGTTTTTTATAGTTGAGGTACTTATGCAGATGTTCATCACGTAAATCAATTCCGGTTTGAAGCGAAGTCGTTCGAACACTCATTTTTCTTGAATTGATGGTTCCTTTGCCTTTGAGAAGAACAATGTCTCCATACAGCTTGTCACTAGTTATTTCGAAACTTCCAACAGGAAGAAGGCGTCCCAGTATATGGACCTCATGGGCCATGACCCCAAATGAGATCAAGAAAAAAATGAGAAATTTCAAATGCATCCGTTAAATGATGTCCCATATCATACAGAGTGGCAACTTTAACACTGCTAGCCATTACACCCTTTTTTGAGAAGGGCAATATCGGGGAATGAAAACTCTACTGTTAATGATCTGCGTTGCCCTTGGGGCCTGTTCTTATACTCAATCCAAAAATGAGGATTATAAAAAATCCCATCGTGAGTTTCTTTCTATGGTTGAACATAAAAAGAAAACTCTGGGGAAAACAGAATATCGTTCCTTCTTGAAAGCGACTTTGAAAAATAAAGAAGATATTGAGTCGAATCTTGAAGGGCAGATGGATAATCTAAAGCGCAGAACCACTCATAATGAAGTCATGGAAACTTCCAGCAATCAAGAGGCGCATCTCTTTAATGCCAATAGTGGCGCTATTGAGATGAAGAGACTTGATGAAAGAATGAAGCTTGTTAAAAGAGAAATCTTTTTTCTTCGCTCTCAACTAAGTAGTCTGGAGGAGAAGTGAAGCGTCCTGATCGATTGGATATTCACATGAAGCCGACTCCGATTCAGAAGTTGGGAGAAAACCTTTTCATTAAAAGAGATGACCGCACGGGATTTCTGCTGGGTGGTAATAAAATCCGCAAGCTTGAATACCTCCTAAAAGAGGCATTGGATCATGGATTCAAACGAGTCATGACTTGTGGGGGAATTCAGTCCAATCACGCTAGGGCGACGGCCTTTGCTGCAAGAGAATTGGGACTTGAAGTATGTTTGTTGCTGCGTGGAGAAATGAGTGAACAACGACAAGGAAATCTTTTCTTGAACTCGATGATTGGAGCACAAATCAAAACTATTACTCACGAAGAGTGGGCCGGTAAAGAAATGATCATGGAAAACTGGGCCTCTGAGCTTGGGAATACCTATATTATTCCTGAGGGTGGGAGCAATGCTCTTGGTTCATGGGGATATGTCTCGGCAATGGAGGAGATCCAAAAGCAAGGGCACTTCGACCACATTTTTCACGCAACAGGAAGTGGTGGAACAGCGAGCGGTTTGCTTGCTGGCAGAGAGTTGACGGGGATGGATACAGAACTTCATACCATCAATGTTTGTGATGATGAGAATTACTTCAAAGAGAGAATTTTTGGTATTCTTGATGATTTCGAGAATCAATATGAATTCAAAGTTTCGCGAGATAGATTTCATATTCACGATGGCTTTGTAGGAGAGGGCTATGCTCTGGCCTCGAAAGAGTTGTACAACTCGATAAAGACATTTTGTAGAGATACGGGGATTCTTCTCGACCCAGTGTATACAGGGAAGGCCTTTTTTGGCATGCATGAAGTCATTAAGCGTGAAAAACTGAAGGGAAAAATCCTTTTCCTCCATACTGGTGGGGCCTTTGCCAATTTTGCCCATGCCAAGCATTACAGCTTTTAGTCAACTCTTCCGATATTGATTAAAGGGCCAACCCAAAGTAAAATGGTTGAATATTAGTGAGGTATATATGACTGATTGGCAAATTTTTATAGGCTTGTCTGCGGTAGTGGTTTGGGCATCACTTCCCATTTCACTTATTATTTCTTGCGCCAACTTTGATCACGATGTGGTCAGACCTGGTGAAAAGGCCGGCGAGCACCACTAGGAAATATGACCCTTACTCATGGAGTGAGGGTCAGCGTTCCTTTCTTTTGTGCTTTCACAATTTTCAAATCCAATAATTGTTCTCTGTATTTTCCATCGATAAACATTCGCGCCTGATCATCATAGTGTGGACTGAAAGGTCTTCCTGAATTTCCTGTTGGTAAGATTCCAAGTGAAACAGAAGCATCTTTGAAGTCAATCAACCTTCGTGTTGATGGGCCAAGAGTGACTTGAAAGTCATCCTTGTATCTTTTTGACGACATGTTATCGACCTGAAAATATCCCCCCCCGGATTCAAACGGGCCAATATTGAAAATGGAATCGAGAGGTTTCTTTTTCCCAAAAGGGTGAGCGAATTCAACAGTGTGAAGTCGTCCCCAGTTCCAGCTGCTGACATTACTTCCAAATTGATTAGTCAGTGATTCCAGAGTTTTGTCAAAAGCAGTGGCAATGACTTGCTCTCTACTTTCTTTTTCTTTTGTTTTGGTGTTGTCCCACCAGGGAGAGTTGGCATTTTTAATAAATGTCTTAAAGAAGTGCCATCCATCGGCCACACTATTCAAAGCTTTGTAGCGATCTTCCCCAAGTTCATCCAGCATGGCCTCTTTCATTATCTGCTTGGTCCATGTGTAATAAAGAGAAGGAGCGATATCTGAGATTCCACTTTTGCCGTCCCATACTTTGAGAATTTCTACGGCCTTTTGTTTTTGATTGGAGCCCCCAGACTTCAGGCTTCCAAGAAGAATGGAGAGATGCTCATCGGCAGTCACAACGTATTGATCATTTTGAACGGCCTTCAAATCTTCAATATCCCATTTCTCTTTTGTCGCCAGTAGATCGCTGATCCTTTCGAATCTCTCACTTGGTTGCCAGTAACCTGAAAGAGGATGTTTACTTTTGAATTCTGGATAATAGTTTGTTGTAACAATAACACCTGATTTTGGATTGTAGAGGTGTGGGTTTTCATCAATTGTTAGATAGCGCAGGTATTCGTGTTTTCCAGACCAGCCTTCGAGAATTGTTTCTCCAGTAACTCCAGCTGGTCGAAGGGGAATCTTTGAAAGAACATGCCAGGCAATGTTTCCTTTATCATCAACCCATGAAACATTCAGTCCCGGAGTTGCGGCCAGTTTGATGGCCTCTTTCATATCTTTGAGATCTTTTGAATGAGCGAGCTTGTAAAAGGCAGTTGCGACATCATTTTCTGGGTGATGGTACGACCATTTGATGGAGAGGTGCTTGTCCTTCTTTCCATACTCTGTTCCATCTATCAAAGGTCCATGTGGAGTTGTGACAACTTCGATTTCAATATCATCTTTGCCTTTGACTTTAATGACTTCCTTTTCAATTTTTAAAGGGACCCACTTGCCTCGATACATTACTCTCTTTTTGTCCCAATCAATCTTTTCCTGATAGATGTCGAGATCGTCCATCTCTGCCATGGTGACGGCCCAGCCTCGATTCATGTCGTGTCCCATTGCCGGAAAAGGAACCAAAGGAAGGTAATGTCCATAGATTTCATACCCGGGATATTTGATATGAGCTTCGTACCAGACTGAAGGGTTGGAAAAAGCTACGTGCGGATCATTCGCCAAAAGAGCATGTCCCGACTTTGATCGACTTGGCCCAAGAACCCAGGAGTTTGACCCATGAAAAAGTCCGAAGTTTTGCTCAAATTCAGAGAGGAACTCAGTCAAATCTTTAAACCATGCCTCTTGAGTTGGTCTGGCAATAGCATTGTTAGCTGGCTTTTTGTTCAAGGCATATCTTTCTGTGATCAAGTTTCTATCTTTCGTATGCTTGACGAGGACTTGATCCACCATTTCTTTTGGAAAGTCTGCGTATAGCTCGGAAAAAAGAGAGTCAGCAATAATCCCTTCAGCAAAGCTCAAGGCCATATAGCCTGAGATCGCCATACCTTCGGCCAGTTCAAACTTCTTTGGTTTAAAACCTAGAAGGACAAACTCTGGAGGGAGAGGTTGAGTTTTGACAAAATGATCGACCCCTTCGTAGAAGGCCTTCATCAGGCTGATCATGTGTGGGTCCATCTTTTTTAAATTCTTTGCCAGAAACTCATCCATCGTTTTTCGAAGTTTTAGTTTTCGAAGGAGGGTGTCCCACTTAACTGCAGCTTCGCCTAGAACTTCGGAGAGTGAACCGTTGGCGATTCTTCGAAGAAGCTCCATATGAAATAGCCTGTCTCCGGCGGTGACAAAACCAAAAGCGCGCATGGCATCCATTTCACTGGCCGCTTCGATATGAGGAATTCCATATTTATCACGATGAACCTCTACGGGAAGCTCTAGTCCTGGAAGATTCAAACTCCCATGTGTTTTTGGAAGCCTGGCCTTGAATGCAATTTGTGTTGGAAGAATAAGAGCAGCGAGGACTGCAAAAAAGATGGCCATGATTTTTCCTATTTTTTTCAAATTCATAAACGGAAAAATTATGTCATGAGCGAGTGGAACACAAAAGACCTTGAGTTCCTTAAGTATTTTACTTTGTTCTTGTATTAGAACGTTGTGTTGTTTTTTTGATTTAACTATATGAAATTAGGTACTTTCTCTTTGGTATGCGCATTGCATTATCAATTGGAGACTGTTGAACTTAACAAAGGATAATAAAGTGGAACAAGTAGCTGACAGACGTAGAGTAATTATCACCAAACCAAAACGCAAACCAGTGCAAAGAGAAATTGAAGATTTGGCCCTTTGGGGTTTTATCATCCATGTAAGCCAATTTTTAAGTGCTGCAGTTCCTTTACTCGGGCTTGTTGTTGTTTGTTTGATTTGGGCCTCAAAAAAGAATCAATCAAAAATTATGGATCGCCATGGAAGGAATATTATAAATTGGACAATTTCAAGTCTTGTCTATTTAGCTCTGCTTTTTATGATTTCACTAGCAGAGCCAATTGCAGCAGCGGGTTTAGCTGTCATTTTTGGTTTGATATCAATTTACAACATTATCAGGGGGATTGTTTATGCTCTTAAAGAAAAATCAATTCCGTATCGTTTTAGCTTTGAATTCTTTTAAATAAGGTAGGCGGTAAGCCCTAATGATAGGACTTATCGAGAGTCATCTGTTATTTGGCGAGGAGGTGAGATACCTTGTTGATAGACTCATTGAAAGTGACGATCAATCCGTTTTTGATCATCATTGTTAGATTGGATTTTGATTGTTTTTTGTTCAGTTCTGTAACCACGTTATCCAGAGATTTTCCTTCATACATGGCATACTTCTTTTCGCTTTCGTTTTGTTCCAACTTTGCGATTTGTTTCATTTCTACTTGGTACGTTACTTCTCTTTCTTCAGTGATAGTTAGGTTTCCACTAAAAGCTTGAAGTGAAATCATCGTGGCCAAAATCAGAATAAGTGTTTTCATTGTCATTCTCCTAAGTGCGAGCAGTTGCTCAGTTGCTCTGTTGGCTCCAATGTAGAAAAAGACGGGATTTTGGTAAATTAAAAGGAAATTAATAAAACAATCAAAGTTGACTGAAAGTGAACTGAAGTTAAAAAAGGCAATGATTACAGTGGCTTATCTTGCCATGAATTCCTAGGTGAATTTGTAAAAAAGTGATAAGTTTTAAACATGAACATCTATTCTGAGACAGACTATCGAGTGATCATCTCCACCATCATGGATGAGCGTAAGAAGATCAATACTTCGATCACTTATCAGTCTCTTGCCGACAGTATCAGGATTCAAAAATCCTATCTCTCTCGAGTGATGAATGGTCGAGCCGATTTCAGTACAGACCAGCTTTTTATGGTTTGCAAACATCTCGATTTAACCAAGGAAGATACGGATTACATCCTCCTGCTTCTTGAGTATGAGAGGTCCCTTTACCCGGAGAGGAGGGAAGAATTACTTGAAGAAATTGAAAAGATTCGAGACGAGAAGCGAGACTCAAAACACGGATTAAAACGCGTTGAAGAGATGAAGGCCCTCGAGTTCGATTCTTCAATTTTCAGTGATTATTATACTAATTCAGACTATGCTCTGGTGCATATGATGCTGGCAGTGGAGAGGATGCGTACGAATCTTCATGAGATTCGGGAAGCTTTGAATCTGACTGAAAATCGTTTTTCTGAAATTCTAAACAAACTCGAAAAAATGGAGCTGATTGAAAATCAGGATGGAGAAATTGTCGTCATCAAGAAACGTCTGCATTTGCCCAAGGGGTCGAAGCTTGAAGTTCCGCATATGCTTTTGATGAAACAGAAAAGTTCCCAGCATCTCTTGGGCCTTGAAAAGACGGAGAGAACTTCTTTCATTGCCACATTTACTTCCAATCGTAAGTCCTTCAAGAAAATCCAAGACCGCTTCAATGAGTTTCTAAAAGACGTCCAAACTCTCTCTTCAGAGGGAAAGGCCACTGGTTGTTATCAGTTCAATTTTGATCTCTTTCCTTGGAACAAAGACTAAAAAAGAGGGAGTCCTTTGACTGGTTTCCAGGTCAAAAGTGAGATGACAGAGAGAACATTGGAGTCGGTGCGGGTTTTGAAGACACCTGGACCTGCCAAGATCTCCCATCCTTCTTTAAATTTGTACTGATTGTAATAGTACTGCATGTTTGATTCTTGCTTGGTGTTTCTCATTTCATTGAACTGCCCAAGATATCCCATCATCCATTTCTCTGAAAGCTTGTAACCAGCGATAAAAGTTCTTTGAAAAAGAGTGTCATTTCCTGGACTTGATATCAATGAAGAAAGTTCGTCAGCATACTGTCTTCCTGGATGATGCTCGTCGAGTTCCGAGCGATTCCACTTGAAATCGGCCATAACCAGAATTGGCCCTCCACCAAGAGCGAGCCTGGCCCCGTAATAATCTCTTTTAACTTTGGTATCACAAACGATGGCAACGCAATCGAATGTCGGAAGCTTGTCGTAATCTCTTTCGGTATAGGATTTCCCTGCATAGAGATTCAAAATACTGATTGGATTAAAATCGATTTGCGCTTGCGCCATATGAACGACGAAAGCAGTTTGAGCTGTAACTGATGGTCTCACATAGCCATAGAGAACTTTGTCATCTTTTTTCCACACAGGGAGAGAGTATCCCCCTGTGGCATTGATAAAAAAGGCTGTCGGATAACTTCTTACAAGTTGAGTTGCTTTGAGATCCCATTCAGCTCTGAGTGAGTGGGGTAGAAGTAGTATCAGAAGTAGAAGTATTCTCATATGACAAGCTCTCGTAATTAAACTGGCTGTAAAACTTAAAAGCGAAGGCCAGAGAGACCGCACTTAAAAGGTGCCAAGTGGCATGACCTTGGAAGAAGTGATTGTGAGGGTTACACATGGTTCGCGTCACATCCAATACTGAGAAGGTCGCTGCAGCTACAATAAAAACAATACTGGTATAAAAATACTTGTACTCTGTTCCCTTTTCAAGCTTTCTAAGCCTAAGCTCAGAGAAAATTAGAAAGAGCGCCTGCACCAAGACAATACTCTGAATCGGGATATATTTGAGATAGAAGAGAATCACTAGTCCACCAAAGAGCGCATTAAAGGCAAAATAGAACGGCCAGATTCCTTTTTGGGTAATTTTCCCCATGCGTCGTAGATTAAGGGCGAGGAAGAGCCCAATCATCAAGAACATTCCCAGAAAATCAAACCACTGGGTGAAGAAATTATAAGAGGCATGGTAGATAAAACTGAACAATCCCATGAGAAAAAAGGCCGGAACAAAACTCTTAAGTGTTTTGTCTTCCATATTTCTTGTGTAGCGCCAAACCCAAATTGTAAGGGCAAGATAAACCAGGTTTGACCAAGTGTTTGCCGGCTCGGTGATCACTGAACACATACTGGCTTCACACCATTTTACATTTGGTGGTGCCATCTTTGAAATTTCATACCATGGACAACCAGGTTGGAGCATAGGGACATTGTACTTCATAGAGACCTCGAATTTCTTTCAACAGCTTTGGTTATTGTTTTGAGAGCTTGAGTCGTACCAGCACTCATATTTTCAAATACGTTTTCTTCAACGAAATCCCTGACGAGAAACCAGTGGGAAGTTTTTGATTCGTATCGATATTCCACTTTGGTTTTGTTTTCAGAAAGTTTAATAAGTTTGTAGGTTCCTTTCATGAAATCAAAAGCAGAACTAATTCTAGTTGGCTTCTTTAGAACTTTTTCAATGATTTTTGGATTAACCATTTCATGGGAGATGATCATTTCGTTATCGGATTTTTTCTTTTTGATGACATCATAATGGGCGAAAGAACCTCTATTGTAGATGTTTCTCCAAACCAGATAGGCGGGATTGAGATCATCAGTTTTTAGAGCTTCTTTATTGAATTTAGAAATCTTCACGGCTTCAACAAGGTTTTTATTGAAGTAAAGACACTTGTCTTCCCACTTCATCATTTTTCTTTTGGAACGATACTCGTTATTGCACTTCTCATCGAAGTTTTCGATACCTTTGGCGACCGTTTCCAAGTCAGCTTCATAAGTCATCTCCACTTCAGCAGTGAAAACTTTTGTTTCTCCTTCCCAATGGGAAGAGAGGCGGACATCTCCAATTGTTTTCTTTGTTTGGGCAAAACAATTGAAGGAGATCATTGTAAAAATAACAAAGAACTTCATTGTTGATATCCGTCCTCTCCCTTAGGAGTGAAAAGGTTGTCGAGAGCGTCTTTGACAAGAGTTTCACGATCCTTATCATCGGTGATAGCGGCCATCATCCCGTACATCGGGGCCATCTTCTCGGGACGAGAGTCACCAGCACCAATACTTTTTCCTTCTTTTTGAATAAGCTTACTGACCATGTTCTTAGGAAGTGTCTTAAGCATTCCCTTTGCCATGGATGTTTTGATTCCAGAGATCTTGCTTCCTAAACCTCTTGCTTCAGCGACTGACTTTCTGAGATCTTCGAAATACTCATCAATTGAACCAGCGTGAGCAGCGGTTATAGTCAGGTGTAATCCATTAGGATCTTGTTGCATGTCCATGTGCCACCCTCGTTTCGCCATGGAGTCACCAACTTGGAAAACATCAATCTCATCAGAAACAAGACAGAGAACAGACATGTCTGGATTCCCTGCAATTTGTATTCCCTGGATGTCTTCAATTCTTTTGATGAATTCTGCCGTTGTGTCACGAATTCCACCAATCAGTTTCATGTAACCCTCTTCTCCGAGGTAATTCATGATTGCCCAAGCAGCTGCGATTGCTCCCCCTGGTCTGGTTCCAAGAACAGCAGGTGATCCGTACATTCCACCCGGCCAATCTGTGGTGACATAGAATTGATGTCTTCTAAGTTCTTTATCTTTATAAAGTACAACGGAAGCACCTTTGGCTGCATATCCATATTTATGTAAATCAACTGACATTGATGTCACACCATCAACAGCAAAGTCAAAACCTGGAAGTTTCTGTCCAAGTTTTCTATAGAAAGGAAGGACAATTCCTCCAACGCAGGCATCAACATGCATGAGAATACTATTTTGTTTGGCAAGACTTGCAATTTCTTCGATTGGGTCGATAACACCTTGAGGATAAGATGGTGCTGAACCAACTAAAAGAATGGTGTTTTTATTGACTGCTTCTCTCATCGCTTGAACGTCTGCGCGATAATCACTTCTTGTCGGAATAGTGACAATTTTTACACCAAAGTAATGGCCACCTTTATTGAATGCTGGGTGAGCAGTGATTGGCATGATGAGTTCTGGCTCACTAATTTCGGGCCTGTTTACTTTTGCCCACTCTCTGGCGGTTTTTATCGCCATTAAAATAGACTCAGTCCCACCACTGGTCATGGTTCCTGCTGCTATTGCTCCTGAAGGTTGATTCTCTCCATTCAAAAGTTTGGAAGTCATGGAGACGACTTCATTTTCAAATTTCTTGAGACTTGGAAATGCTGATGGATTGAGACCATTTTCTGAGAAAAACATACAGTAAGCATCTTTGATGACATTACTGATTTCTTCACCACCATGGAAAACCAGACTGAAGGCCTTACCTTCTTTCCATTTGATGTCGTTCTTTCTGACTTCTTCCATCTTGGAAAAAAGAGTGTCCCTCGACATTCCGCTTGTCGGGAGTTCTTTTGTCTTGTTCATCTGTATCCTCCAATATTCATGGCGCTGACAGGGTTCTGTTCCTGCATATCTGGGAGATCGTCTTCATTTATGCTTCCATAATCAGGAAGCTTTTCCCCATCTCTTTTAGGTGCAAACATTTTTAGAACTGCTGCGACCGTGTTTCGATCACAGTAGATTTTTTTCTTACTAGCAAAAACGTGAAAAAGAATAAGTTGGATGACCGACGGGTGTTGCTTTTTCTTGATCACGTAGAGAAAGACCGACTTAAGTAGCTTGCTGGTTGGTTTCAAGTTGGCTTCTTCCGCCAATATGTTCTTTAGAACTTCGAATGTGGCATCCAGCTCTTTTCTATCTATGATGTGGTCATTATTTTTGTCATAGCGAAGAAATAGTCCTTCTCCATTGGACATACTTGTGAGCATTCTAGAAAGATCTGTTTTTGTAACGGGGACTTTCGGATCGGGATCGATTCTTGCCATTTGTTCAGCGTCTTCCAGAAACTTTTGAGAGACTGACCACTCTGCATTTTTGAAATAATGAAAGAAATTTGGAAAGTACTCATTTTTGTTCATATCAAAAAAGAGTGTGGGGAAAAAGTTTTCTCTGTAACAAGTCACTTCGAAGTTAAACAGGTCATCAGTCTCACAATATTTTCGAAGTTCTTCAAAGATTTGTCTTCCAATGGTGTTTGCCCCGATTATGGTTGGGAGATAGGAAACGATTTCATCCATTTGAAGAAGATTGTCTCCATTGGATAAGTGCTGGAATAGATCGGATCCGAGCATCAATTCCCGAACCAGACGATCAAGGTCTTCCGGCCACATGTCAAACTCTTCCAAGGCACCTTTATAGCCGATGATCACTTTACGAATATTTTCTTTGTCGATCGACCAACGACCATCCGCTGTTCGATGAGTTCTGTAGGCCTGAAAGATTTTTTGTCCACCATAGCGGAGAATGGCCTGAAGTAGAAAGCCCCAACGCGTTCGTTTATATTGGTGGCTGAATAGAATTAAGTTATTTTCTTCTGGAAAAGTTCGATAACGTTTGACGACAAACATGAAGTCTTCCCAAAGTTCAATCAGTCTAGGCGTCGCAACGATGTCGAGCTCTGGAGAATCTGGGAAAGGGAGGGATTCAATGACTTTGTCTCTTTCAAGTTCATCATCATGTACGTCCCAAGCGAATGCGTAAAAAAATAAAGACTCAAGTGCGCCACCTGCCAGTTGAAGAATTACTTGTGTGTCTTCAAGTGTATAGTAATTTGAGTCTCCTCCAATGATGTCTTTTTTGAAGAGCTTTAGACTGTCGCCGACATTTTTCCAGTTATAGTCAGTTAAAAATCTTTGAAAGAGGTCTAGAAGTTCTTCATGATTGATGATGACTTCAGTTTTATGACCTTCCATCAACATGTCTTCCAGATCGTGGATATTCGTCAAAAGATACTTGTAGTATTTCCAGTCTTGCTCAAAATGGTGTCTTTTGACTTCAACGAAATCAAAATAAGATTTGATAATTTTTGGAGCTTTTTTGATGAGGCTTTCTATTTCGATGGCGCCAATGACTTCTTTATCTCCACCTATAAAGAGTCGTTTGAAAAAAAGCATGCTCTTTATAAGGTCGATGTTGAAATTCTCATCTGGAATTCCTGCCGTCACTTTGATTCTCTCCAGAAGTTCAATGACATTGAGATATTGCTGATTATCTGGACGATTATCAATGATGTCGGCGAGTTTGCTCGAAAGCGTGTTCAATTGACTTAGGAGTTTATCTCTGTGGTTCCAGTATCCGTCATTCTTAATTTGTATCAGTATTTCTTTAAGTTGATAGCCATGAAGGTTGATGGCACGGACGAGATCCATAAAAGGTTTGATGTTACTGACATGTAAAGAGTCGGGTCGGTCACGAAGAACCAGTGAGTTGACTTCAAAGATGAGACCAAGGAAGTCTTTGATGAGTTGAGGTTCTATGTTCATGAATCTTAAGATGAAGGTTTGAAGTTCATCCTGTTTGATAATTTCTTGATTTTGCCGTCTGACAAATTTGGCAAACTTGTCGAGGTTACCTTCAAGGCAGTTGATTTCTTTAGTGACATCTCGATCTAGGATTTGTTTGAGGGCGTCGGTGTCGACCGGGCAGACGCTCTCCATATTTTCTATATCGATATATTCGCTATTAGGACTTTGGTCATTGATAAGTCCGCAACCTTGCCAAAGCCATCCCAACGCTAAAATGGAAGAAAGGCAGAGGCCCTTCAATAAATGACATTTGAGTTGAGTGAATTGAACCATCTTCATGATGAGTTTTTCTCCGTTCGAGTCTTTCGGGATTCCTGTGCGCAAAGTCTCTGACGTACAGTATTATAATATTTTACAAATATTTTAAAGAATATTTCAACTAAGTTGAAAATCTTTTCAAATTATGATAGAAATATAACAACTTGGAGGCACGTGTGGTGATAGAAGTTCCCCATTATAAGCGCGAATATGTTGAACAGGTGGTTCTGACAGAACGTCAGATCGCTATTATTGAGGCCTATTTAAAGCTCTCGGAAAAGATAGGTGTGGCGAATGTCACTCTACAAAAGTTGGCGGAAGAGATGGGAGCTAGCCTTGGGAGTATTCATTATCACTTCGGGGCCAAAGGAAGGCCTTCTCTTCTTGATAGTGCCATCAAGCACGTCTCGCAAGAGTCTATCAAGTACATCAATTATCATATGGATCGTGCTCTCGCGGAAGGTCGTTTCACTGGAGTAGGCACCTATATCGGAATTCTTTATGACTTTTGCCGTAGCTTTCCACATCATGGAAAGTTCTGGTTGTACTTTTATTACCTGGCAATTTTTGACAGCAAACATCGTCATGAAAACCAGGCCTATCTTCCTTTAATGAGAAGCAGGATCGAGCAAGTTCTTGTTCTTGGTATGGGAAAAGGAATTTATCCTCCATTGAAAAAGCTTGAAGAGTTGAGTGAGAAAATTCACTTTCAGATTATTGGTGCTCTGGTTATTTCTGGTGGAGATGAGACAGACCAAAGATTTTTAAGAGCACAAGAGCGGGCAATTGAGACAAGTGAGTTCATCATTGGGGCTCATGTGGAAAATGAGCAATGATTATTTTACAAGTTGCGGCCTTTTTATTTTTACCAGCACTTTTCATCATGGGGGAGAAAAGATTTAAATGGATGGCATTTTTTGGAACTGTCGTCTGGTCTTATCTCGCTGGTATTTTGATGGCCATGCTGATTCCAAAACTTCTCAATGCAGATGTCACTAATCGCATGGTTGAAGTCAGTGTCCTCCTGGCCGTTCCTCTTTTACTTTTCTCATTGGACGTTAAGGCCTGGCTTTCCAATACACGTACAACTATAATAAGTTTTGTATTGAGCCTTATCAGTATTTCCATATCAGCAGTTATTTTTTCCTATATTCTCAAGGGGAATGATGCAGAAACCTGGAAAATGGGGGGGATGTTGGTCGGAGTTTATTCTGGTGGGACTGTTAATATGAGTGCCATTGGAAAGTCTCTTGAGATCTCAGAGGAAAAGTTTCTTCTACTCAATACCGCCGACATTATCATTTCTTCTTTTTATATGTTCTTCGTCTTGATGGTGGCGAAAAGATTTCTAGCGTTGTTTCTTCCAAAGTTCCAAGGAGAAAAAGGCGAGGAAACTGAGTTTTGTGACAATCTCGATATCAGCAAAAAGGAATACGGTGGCGCATTCCTGCTCGCTCTTCTCGTTTGTGGATTGAGTGTTGGATTGACGATGCTCTTCATGCAGAAAATGTTTGCCCCTCTTATTATTCTGCTTTGTACCAGTCTTGGAATTGGCTTTTCATTTATTACTAAAGTCCGAGAAAACAAAGCTTCTTATAAAATGGGTGAGTACATTCTCTATATATTCTGTGTTGGACTTGGAAGTTTATGTGATCTTAATCAGACAATTTCGAATGCTCCTCATATATTCCTTTTCGTCAGTGTGACTTTAGTGGTGGCGATCATCCTTCATTTTATTGGAGCGTGGCTTTTCAAAATTGATGTGGACACCGCTCTCATCACTAATGTGGCGGCAGTTTATGGCCCGGCGTTTGTCGGTCCGGTCGCTCGAGTCCTTGGAAACCGACAGATTGTTGTTAGTGGTCTGACATGTGGACTGATGGGTTACGCAGTGGGTAATTATCTAGGATTAGGAATGGCCCAACTCATTCGTTTGCTTCTACAATAATAGGGTATGTTTGATTACCACGATTTTCTAAGAAAGCTTCAAATTCATATTCTGCTTTTGGCCTTGGCGTTTTTCGGTGGGGCCATGGGCTTTCATTTCTTTTATCCGGACGAGTCTTGGGTTCGTCTTCTTTTCATGACGGCGATTACTCTTTCAACTGTTGGCTATGGCGACGTACTTAAAGTTGAAAACAATCCCGGAGCTGCTCTATACACCATGGTTTTGATGTTGGTGGGGATGGGAATCGTTCTTTACTCGGTCTCTACTTTGACCGCATTTTTTGTTGAAGGTAAGTTTGGACAACTTTTGAGTCTTCAATCCATTCGCAGGAGGGCGAAGAAAATGGACAATCACTACGTTATTTGTGGAGCTGGAAAGACCGGCGTACATGTCATTCGGGAAATGATTGAAAACGAGAAAGATTTTATTGTGATTGAAAATGATGAACATATCATTTCAGAGCTTCGCAAAGACTTCGATGGAATTCTTGTTGTTCATGGCGATGCCACTTCTGATGAAGTACTCGAACAAGTGAATTTGCCTAAAGCTAAAGGGCTTGTGGCTACGCTTGCTAATGATAAAGATAACCTTTTTCTTTGTATTACTGCGCGGATGATGAATCCCAGCCTGGAAATTGTATGTAAGGCCATAGAATTTGGTATCGTTAACAAACTTAAAAAGGCAGGAGCGGACTATGTTGTTTGCCCTAACTTTATCGGTGGTATGCGAATAGCTTCCGAAATCCTTCGCCCGAATGTGGTAAACTTTCTCGATAGTATGTTACGTGGAAAAAGCACAGGTCATAACATGAGAGTTGGTGAAGTCAGTGTGGGACAAGAGAGTATCTTCATTAATAAAACCCTGGCCGATGTTAAAGTTTATGATAAATGCAGTGTGAACGTGATTGCTTATCGAAAGGCGGATCAGGATGATTTCATCTATAACCCGCCACCAGAAGTGACTATTGAAATGGGTGACACTCTTCTCTTCATTGGTTCAGCAGATCAGAGAACCAAGATGGAAGAATTTTTCTCTTAGTGATAAAACTTCTTAAGGTCTAAACAAAGCTCTGGTCGATTGGTTGTGATGAAATCAATCTTGGCCTTAAGGAGCTTTCGAAGTCTCTTTTCTTTGTCCACAGTCCAAACGGCAGTCTCTTTTCCTCTCATACGCTGTAGCCAGAGGTTGAGACGGAAAAGGTGATTCACATCGGCGCCGTCAGATCTTCTTGTCCATCCAAAAACCTTGGTGATCCACATGGTTTTGACTTCTTTCCAAAAACCACTTGGATCTGAGAGCTTCTTGATGAGCTTGATGAATTTGTATTTGAAACTGATAATACGAACTCTGTCAGGGTGTGAAGCCATGTACTTTTCGATCACTTCGAAAGATTTACTTCGAGGCCTGTCCTTGAGTTCGATGAAAATATATAGATCGTGCGGCTCAAGATCTTTAAGAATATCCTCAAGTAGAGGGACTTCTTCGCCGTTTTTAAGTTTACAGTTGGCCTGGATATCCGCCAGTGTTAGGTCATTGACTTTGGTTTTAAGCTGGCACTTTTTCCCTTCTTTGTGCGTGGCCGTCCGGTCCATATCTTTGTCATGCATAAGAATTGGATAACCGTCTTTTGTGTGACGAACATCAAATTCCACCCCATCAGCAGAAACTTCTACCGCCGACATCACGGCACGGTGAGAATTTTCGAGGAAGTGCTCATTGTTACCGCGGTGGGCGATACAATTAGAGGCGTGCACGTTGAGAGAGACCAGCGTCAAGATAAGGAGTAGTGTTTTCTTCATGGTGTCACAATAGATTATTGAACGCGATCAGCCAATATTATTTTTTTTGATGCATCCCGTCTCCAGAGTCATACGGGTTGGGAAGTTTCATGATCTCGCACACCTTCTTGATCAACATCATTCGGGTAAAAGGCTTCACTAAAACATGCTTTACACCTTTATTCATCACGTCTGCGAGAGTCTTGTTGTCGAGGAATCCTGAGATCATCAGGAACTTGACCTTGGAGTAACCTTTCGACTTTCTGACAATATCAATAAAGTGGGTTCCTTTTTTGTCTGGGAGATTGTAGTCGACGATGATCATTTCAAATTGCTCATTTCGAATCTTCATCAGAGCGATGCTGACAGTATCTGCTACTACGACATTCTTAAAAAGCCCGGAAATCACCAAGAATTGCTTGATGATCTGACAGATCTTCTCTTCATCGTCCAAAATCAGGTTGTCTTCACAGGATCGTCTGTGATACCTGGAAAACCAGAGGTTTTCCAGGGTAATCTTTTGGTGAGCCAACTCCTGTTCCTCGGGGTCTAGAGGTGTCGTGTACCACTCTACATACTCAGGATCCGTG
>JBFEVX010000206.1:0-2305 GCA_041546685.1 Bacteriovoracaceae bacterium
CGAGTAGTACTCGGAGTAAGTGGCGTCTGTGGACTCCTGAAACGTAAAGGAGACAGTTCCGTAGAGCCCTTTGATCAAGAAGAGTGTGTAGGCACCTTCGTAGCGGAAAGTGGGTTCGACTTTGGAAGTGTTAAGTGTGTCGTTATAGGCCTCGGTATAGGAGGGACCAACCTCAACGTTAAGATCAAAGACACCGACGATGGAATAAAAAGTTCCACGAGCACCGAGGAAGGCCGACAGACGTCGCATTTTGATTTGCTTGTGAGTCAGTTGATCATTTGGATTACGCGGCTTGAGTTTAGAGCTTTCAAAAGAAACGTCCGGATAAAATGAATAATCGAAACCGTAACCTTTATCGTAGATCTTCTTACTGGTTACGGCAGCACCATAGGTTTCCGATTCACCCGATTCGTAATCAATATCATTGAAAGTGGCGTAATGTTCTTCGTAGAGAATTTTACCTTCAACCGCGTTGAATTTTTCGATATGAGAACAGCCGACAAAAAGAAATAGCGTCAATAAAACCAGTTTTTTCATGCTTTCATTTTACCAAGCATTTGCTCCAGCTTAACGACGCTATGATCCATTCAATAATAGCCTAGTGAACGAACATCAATATCGTAGTCTTTGAGATTACGCCCACAGTTGTAAATAGTGACTGATCGTCCAGAAAGTTTTCCTTTTCCAGTGTAGACCCCCACCAATCGGTTTGATTCACAGGCAACCATTCTAAGAGCATCTGACAAATCCCCCTCTCCAGCATAAAGAATTTGAAGTGGTCCAGCACAGTAATGCTCTTTGGAATGGACACCAACCCAGCAAGCCGCCTGGGCCGGCCCTAGATTCTCCTGTTGTTGATTCCCCATTTGATCTGTAGTTCCCTCAGTCGAATTTGCTCCACCTGACTGACCTGCTCCACCATTAACTTTAAGAGCAACACCTGAGTTTTTCTTTTGGTCTGCTCCGTTATTTGAATTTCCTTGGGCCTCTTTGTTACATAGCTTTCCGTTTGGATCATAACAATTGCCACCTTTCCAAGGAATATTGGTGATACATTGTCCGTTTTCCCAGGTATTCAATTTTCCTTTAAGACAAGATTCTTTTGTCATGCTTACAATCCTAACTGGCTTTTTATTGGAAGCCATCTTTTTGTACATAGGTCTCTTTTTTCTTTCAGCGGGTTTGGTTCGATATGAAACTGTTGGCTTGTCGTAAGCGACGAAGGTCGACTTTCGCTGATTGGCTTTGATCGCTTGACTGATCATTGCATTGTTTTGTGTGCGAAGAGCATTGTTTTGCCTGGCAAGGTTTGCATTGATATTGACCATCCCTTGGATAAGCTGCTGTCTGGCTTGACGGTTTCTTCTGTTACGAGCGCTTTTTCTTCTCGCTTCTTCCATATCTCTTTTGTATTTTGCTGAACTATAACTAGTTAATCGATTTCTTCTACTATCTTCTTCTTGCTTGGCAACTCGACGCCTCAGTCCCTCTATTTGAGAGAAGTAACTGGCAAAAGATTGATCAATTCGTTGACCGCCTTTGAAACGACATGGTTGCATCCCAAAAGCAGGATGAGAACATTGCCCTTCCCAGTCAAGTTGATCAATTTTATCCAAGGGGACTTCCCCATAGAGAGAGTTCCCTTCACGGTTAACAACAACACCTTTTAATTTATTCCCTTTTAATGTTCCGGCCCAAAGGGTGTTGTTTTTTGTAACGGTAGAGATGTTGAAGACTTTTCCTTTTTGCATGACACTCACTGAAGAGTCACTAAGGTTTAGCCACCAGTCTCCATTCGTTGGACTACAACTTTGACCAGAAGTAATTTTGTCTGAGCACTCTCTAGTCAATTGAGGCAACTTTTCATGACCGATAAAGAAGTTTATCTCTTTATAATATTTTTGAACCAATTTTGCGTCATTCTTTACGTAATAGTCATTCAATAAAGGTCCGAGATGACGACTAAGTAGAGCGGGAACCCAGTTATAAATTCGCTCAAATGCAGCACCATCACGCCAATCAAACTTAAGTTCAGGAACTTCAAGAACAAGCTTCACTTGCTCGAGAGTCATAGGTTTATCAGGCAGATCATTGTAGGGTTTATATCCTTGCTCTTTGATTTGTTGGACAAATTCTTCATTCGTCATATCTCTGGAATACTTGAACCTTGTGAAATGTTCCACATCCACGATGAAATCAGGATCACGAAGAGGATAAACTTTGTATGGAACATGTACTCGGTACATTACTTTAGAAGATTTATTATCAATAACTTCAATCAGCCTTCGATCTTGATTTTGAAAAA
>JBFEVX010000072.1:0-19717 GCA_041546685.1 Bacteriovoracaceae bacterium
GCTTAGCTAGCTAATTAGAAAAAAAATATGAATATTTTTGATGTTTCTTATTATTGACAGGATAATTCAAATCATTCGCGCCCGACTAGAAATAATTTATTTGAGGGAGCCAACATACTCCCGTCTTAATGGAATTTTGAGAGTTGATTAACGGCCTTATCTAGTTCTTTCTTTGAAGAAAAACTACCTTTGATATTTAATTGAACTTTTTCAAGATGAGGATCGAAAGAAGGTGAAAGACCAGCTGCTTTTAGTCCAGGTGTGAGTCTGCTCAACCTCTTTTCGAGAGCGACTCTGTATGGATTCAACAAACCATTGATTACGGCCAGAAGTTCCGCTGCTTTTTCTTTGGGCCTGCTTTCTTTTTGAATGATTTGATCAAAATCTATCAATGTTTGCAAAGTTTCATTCGGAAATTTTATATTGATCTGTGAAAGCTTCTTTTCAAGGGCCATACGCATGCTGGCAGTAAAATGAAAATGTTCCTTGAAAGGAAGTTCTTCGAGTTCTGTGTAGCTGGCTTCCTGATCATCTATTTGTTTCCAGGCATCAAATAGCTTACTTGAGTAGACATCCGCCTGGTCTTTGACGATCTGACAAATTTCTTTTTCTTCTTTGGCCGGGATGTCGCTGATGAGTTTCAGAGAAGTTATTGGTGTTTTTTCGTCTTTGACAGCTCTTGCTATTCCCCAAAGTTCTCTGTCGACAATATTGGCAAAGGGAAGAAGTTCATTAGCTGTCGTTTGATCAAGAACTCTACGAGTCGATGTGAGGCAATCAAGAGCTTTGAATGGAGTGTCTTGGTTGAGCATGGAAAAAGAATGAAATTGGGCCTTGCCTTCGAGTTCAAGATACACAGTTCTGACTTGAACGACCTCTTCTTTAACGAGTCCTTCTTCCAGAGCACCTGCCACACCAAAATTAAAAATATGTTTTATATTTGGATAAGTTGCAATGACTTTGGATGTTGCGCTCATGGCCTCAAAAATTCCCTCTCCTGTTATCAACAGGAGGCCTTCGCTGAAACGATAGAGAGAATTCCCTTGAACTGGTTCCAGGTCCAATTGATCCAGAAAGCTTCTGGCCTCTCCTCTGTGGGCAAACGTAAGTAATTGCATAGGGCGAAATTACCGAATGCGTTATGACAAGTCAATCGGCCCATGAGAAGACAGAGAGGCCAAAGGAGCGGAATCATGGGGAAATTACTGGAAAATCTTTCAACTCTTCGACTTGGATTCGGTGGTGCTGCCATCAGTGGAGAAGGAGGAGGGTATGGCTTTGGAAAAATTTCTGAAGATCATGCCATCGGACTATTAAATGAGGCGAGAGACCGGGGAGTAAAGCTCTTTGATACGGCACCAATTTATGGTTTCGGCATGAGTGAGCAAAGAATTGGAAAGGCCTTCGCCAAAAACCGTGATGATGTCTTTATCGTTTCCAAGTCGGGTGTCACCTGGCATGAAAACAAAAGAGTCGATATGACCAATGATCCTGAGGTCACTCGAAAAATGCTAGAACAAAGTCTTCGGGACCTTCAATCAGATTACATTGACCTTTATATGATTCATTGGCCTGATCAGAACGTGGATATAAGAAAGCCAATGGAAGTTCTGGCCAAGGCAAAGGACGAGGGGAAGATCAAGCATATTGGCCTTTGCAATACTTTTGAAGAGGACCTGGACAAGGCCCGTGAAATTGAAAATATTGATGCTATTCAATGTCAGATGAACTTGTTTGAACCAGAAGTAGTTGAAAGACTGTTTCCGTATTTGAACAAGCATGAAATCAGCTTCATGAGCTGGGGGACATTGGATAAGGGAATTCTCACCAAGCGTGTAGATGAACAAAGAAAATATGACAAGGAAGACTGTCGTTCATGGGCCCCATGGTGGAAACAGATGGATAACAAACCCAAGTTTGAAAAACTCAAAAAGATCTGGCCGATTATTGAGGAGCACGGACATAATCCTGTCGAATTAGCTATTGGATTCAATCTCTCTCATCCTGAATGTTCCATGGTTCTTTGTGGGGCCAGAAATGACGAACAACTTGATGGTGTATTGAATGCGATGAATAATCTTCCTTCGAAGAAGGTGCTCGACAAGGTTCTTGAGATCGTAGTTGGAGAGACTGAAGAGAAATGAAAGTCTCTGTCATCATTCCCACATTTAACCGAGGATATGTTGTGGAGAGGGCCATCAACTCTGTTTTAAATCAGAGCAAGTCTCCCCACGAGTTGATCATTGTTGACGATGGCTCTACTGATGACACAGAAGAAGTCTTAAAACAATACGACAATGTTCCACTGATTAAAGTCATCAGGACGGAAAATCAGGGGGTCTCTGCTGCTCGAAATACAGCGATAAGAGAGGCCACAGGCGAGTGGATTGCACTTCTTGATAGTGATGACGAATGGCTCTCCCATAAACTGGAAGTGCAGTTGGCCCACCTTGAAGAAAACCCACATCTTCCATTAGTTCATGGAGAAGAGATTTGGATCAGAAATGGAAAGAGAGTGAATCAGAAAAAGATTCATCAAAAATTTGGAGGGCGAATCTTTCAAAAATGTCTTCCGCTTTGTTTGATTTCACCCTCGGCTTCCATTATCAGAAAAGAAGTACTTTTAAAGCTTGGTTGTTTTGATGAAGAGTTTGAAGTTTGTGAGGATTATGACTTATGGTTGAAACTTACCAGCTTGTACGAAGTTGGTTATATCGAAGCGCCAGTGATTACAAAATATGGAGGGCACGAAGATCAGCTTTCCAGGAAGTTCAAAGCGATGGATTTTTGGAGAGTCAAGTCTCTGATGAGACTCATTGAAATCAGAAATTTATCGACTGAAGATCGTAAGGCCGTTCTCTCTGAGGTAATCAAAAAAGGTGAAATTCTCAAGATGGGTTATATGAAGCATAAAAACATGGAAAACTATTCAGTAGTCGATGCCTGGGTCGGCTTTGCCAAAACTTGCCTGAAATCTCTTTAATTGAGAAGAAGAGAACCTTCTTCAGGTTTTTTGAAACTTTTTATCTCTCCAAGTTTGAGATCTTCAGTTTTCTTGTAAAAGAGCTCTAATGATCTTTCCCATGGAGTGTTCTCAATCTTTCCATTCAAAAAAGAAATTAGATATGGAAGTAATTGGTTGCAGAAATCTTCACTCGACTCCCTTGGAAGTAGTGAGGGGAGATGATCGATGGCCGTTATCTCTAGAGTATCATCTTCTCTAAGGACGCGTACTGGTTTATCCATGGTTGTCCCGGCTGAGTAAATAGGAAGCGGGTTACATGGACCTGTCGGATCACAGCTGACATCACTAATGGCAGTGAGATTTCTCTCTTCTTCATCAATCAATTCATCAGTCAGCCATGGGGCGACTTTGTCTTTCATAAGAGCTGTGTTGATCAAAAGATCATATTCTAAAATTTCTTTGATCGCTCCACGACCTTTGGTATCTTTTGATCCCCAAAGTGTAGCGGTTATATCCAGGCTCTCTAGAAGTTTTTGAGCGCCTATCCCACATCTGCCATTGGCACCGATGATCAGGACTGATGGTTTTTTACCAAGCTTGTCCAAACGACGAGACATTTCTTCAGCCAAAGTCGTACTGTTTTCATAAGGACTCAAGGGGGCTTCATCGTTCAGGGATTCTCCTGATTGCGAAGCGGCCCACATGGCCACACCTAGAGCGGCGCCTGTGTAACCGGCCCAAACACCAAACGCAGCAATGCGCTTTTTGTTTTCATCGACCAGGTACTCTAGGTCATAAAGAAGTCCACCACCTCGTGCAAAACGAGTGAGAGTTTCTTTACTTCCACTCTGTCCTTTGTAGCAATGAGCGAAGTGAATATGTCTGTGAATCAGTGGAAAAGTTTTGTTTTCCAGCTCCTTAAGTCCAATGATGATGGCATCTTCTGGCGCATGGGTGATCCATGAGTTCATGGGAACAATAGTTGCTCCTACTTCCTTATATTCTTCGATGGGAAAAATTCTACAGGTCGATTCTTCGACCACGACATCGTGACCGGCCTCTATGATGGTCTTGACTCCAAGAGGCGTGAGTGCCGTTCGTTCTTCGAATGGTTTGGTTTCGTGGCGAAGCCACAATGTAGATTTCCGCATGTGGGAGCACCTTAACGCAAACCGTCTAAGATGTGAAGTTAATCGGTAATATTTCTGTGCAGTGCCAAGAAGTTAACTACTCGAAATTATATAGAATTTGGTCAGAAAATAAAACACAATTAAAATGGTCAAGTAAATACCAGTTGTTGTCGATGAGGTTCTTATGAAGACGTTGATATTAATGACAATTTTTCTCCCTACTTTGGCCTTTTCCCAGAAATACCACTTTGAGCGATTTAGCGAAGCTCGCTTAACTGCAGGTGGAATTTACGGTGCTTGTTTTGAAACTTTCACCAGTAATGGAAAAGAGTATCGAGAGTCTGTTTCAAAAGAAAAATGTAAGCCTTCCAAATTGAAAACACAGTGGGTTGATGTCAACGGATACCCCGGGTGTTTTAAAGTTGGAGAAAATGGATGGATCGAAAGAGCACCTGAAGTTTCAGAATGTCGACCTTCAAAAGTGAAGTATAAATTTGAAAAGGTTCGTTTTGCTCAAGCAATGAATGATGGTCCAGGTGGTATGGGAACCTGTTACGAGATTGATGCTGAAAAAGGTGAGGCAGGTTACAAGGCCAGTACAGATGCCAGTAAGTGCCGACCAGGTAAAGTGACTAAGAAGTGGGCCAAGCACCTCGGTTACAACGGATGTTTTGAAGAAGGTGAAGGTGGCTGGATCTCGATGCTTCCAAAATCAGAATGTAAACCAGATGCTACGACATTTGTCTTTTCGCCATTTCAAGACATAAGACTTATTTTTGATAAGGACCGACCGGCCGGAGAGTGTTTTGAAGTTGATGTCGAAACGAAGGGCTCAAAATATAAAAACTCTGTGGATGCAAGCAAGTGTAAACCTGGAAAAGTCACGTATCAATGGAAGAAGATCAGAAGCCTGGAAGGTTGTTTTGAGATTGGTGGCGAAGAATGGGTCAAGAGTGTTGACTCAAGTAAATGCCGTCCGAAAGAGACAGAGTACTTGTTTGTCAGAGAAAAAGATCCAAGAATGATAGGAGCCGGCTATTTCGGAAATTGCATTGAAGTGGATAAAGAAACCAAAGGACAAAAATTCAAAGTAGGTGCTGACATGGAAAAATGTCGTCCACCACACGTAACTTATCGAATGAAAGATGTCCTTGGGAGTGGTCGATTTGAGTGCTTTGAAGTCGATGAGCGGGATAAAGAAGCTTTAGAAGACAGCTCAGCCCAAGAGGATCAATTGCTTTCTTTATCAGATAAACTTTTAAGTTGGTTCAATTCTGAAGATAAAAAGCATGTTGAGAAAAAAGATATAGCTGCGAATATGTGGATTGCCAGGGTCGATACCGAAAACTGTAAAGACCCAGTGATTAGCGATAGAAGCTCAATCAAGAAAGATGGAAGAAGTTCTGCCAGTGAAGATTCATCTGATTCAAACGGAAATGCAACAAACCAGTAAAAAAGGCAAAAAAAAAAGGTAGCTCCGGGGGAAAGAGCTACCCTTTTTTCGAGATGATAGGGGGGGGAAAGAACCTATTCAACTACATCTACTTCAGCTTCAACTTCAACTTTTTACAACTACAACATTCGCTTCAGTAAGATTTTCAATTTCAAATTCAACTTTAACTTTTCGCTTCTGCTTGAACTTCAACTGTGTACAACTTCCGCAGTAACGTTTCACATGAGCTTTAACTTCCGCATTAACTTCTGCTCTAGCGCCCTATGCTTTTCTACTATTTAATAATGCACGGTGTGTGCCAATTTGAAATGAGGCCAACTTCTTGAATTTGTGTTGGTTTAGCTGTCCAAGGCCTTGACATTGACTACAAAATAGACAATTTTCAGGGTCTTTGGAGGAGCGATGATCCTATTTCATCCTGAACTTTCTCCCCGCTGGGGCGAATATGGCATATTAATTCCACTTCGAGATGATCGTAGTAAACGAGTTTATGAACACTTGCGGACACTCGGAAAAAAAGACCTTCTAGAGTTGGATCGAAACTCTCTTAAGCTTCTTGAAAAAACCGATCTTGAGCGGGCTCACACTGCTGAATTTGTCGAGAAATTGTACGGTCCAGAATTAGAGGCGGAGATTCTGGAGTGCTTCGAACTCGTGGACTCCAAAGGGAAGTATCACCGCTATAATCCGGCCCTCGCCAAGCGAGATTGGAAAGACTTTTTTGAGAGTATCCTCCACCATGCTTCGGCCAGTAAATTTGCCATGGAAAAGGCCCTCGAAGATAAAAGTTTCACCTTCTTCCTAGGAGGGGGAATGCACCACGCCCGTTCTGACAAAGGGAGTGGATTCTGTCTAATCAATGATATCGTGATTGGGATTCGTGCTCTACAAAATGAAGGACGGATCAAAAATGCCTGGGTTATCGACACCGATGCTCATAAAGGCGATGGGACGTCTGAGATCACTCATAATGATTCGAGTATTAAGACTCTCTCCATTCACATGAAAAAGGGGTGGCCCCTGGATCATCCTGAATTGAATCATCCTTCAAAGATTCCAAGTGATGTGGATATTGAAATTGACTCAGATGAAGAAGACTTCTATTTGGAAAGATTGAGACAGGGATTGAATCATCTTTGGACTTTATCACTAGATAAACCCGATTTCGTTGTTGTGAATGCCGGAGTCGATCCTTATGAACTAGATGAGCTTCCGAGCACCAAGTTTTTGAAACTTTCAAAAGAACAAATGCTTGAAAGAGACCTGATGGTTTATGAATTCTTTAAAGAGCGCAATATTCCCCAATGTTGGTTGATGTCCGGAGGCTACGGACAATACAGCTGGGAAATTTACTCTCAATTTCTAGAGTCAATTCTCAAGTAAGACTTCGTGTGGAAGAACTCTTTTCAAAGGTCTGAAATATGTCTTTGGTGAATAGTTCAAAAGATCAGAAACCTTTTGCATGTAGATACAAGCATACTTTTCAACCTGGTCAGCAAATCGACTTTCTTCCTGTCCTGCTCTCATCATTTCACCCCATGTCGGGTTGAAATGTGTTCTGTATTTGACCAGAAGTTCTGAAATGCTTCCATTGACCTTTTCGATTTCTGCAAAGAGTTTATTGATCTCTTGCTTGCTGACTTCTTCGTTCTCTTCTTTTTTCTTGAGGTCAAGCTCGTTCAGCTTGTTTTCCAAGTCTTCTTTTTTCTCCATCAATGAATTGATTTCATTTTGTATCGGAGTGGATTTGATGATGGAGTCGACTTCTTCGGCAAGAGGGTCGAGAACCATTCCAGTTCGCCAGTTAAAGGTCTTTTTGATCGAAACCACGTCACCATAGATATGATCACCAAGGTAAAGAATTTCGTCACCTTCGAGTCCAAGATCTTTTTGAAGCTTCCCGGCGTGCCCTCCCTGATAGATTCCAGAGGTTACAGGACCCTCATGGTTTGACATAAGTCCCGTTTCTGGATCAACGGCTAAAAAGCGATTTCTATTGGTGAAAAAACCAGGCTTCCCTGAAAGAGTAATTGTAATGTCGAATAGGTCTTTCCAGGATTTATGCTCTTTCAAAAATGGAGTGATGGTGTAATCCAGTAGGAGTTGCGAGTAAGCAAAGTCTGAGTTGGTAATCACCATCAATTTTTTTCCATACTTTTTGTATCTCTCAAAAAGATTGGCAATCTCAGGGTCTTGAATGATGTATTTTGAAATATTGTTTTTTACTTCGGCCTTGAGAGTTCCGTCAGCATGGGCCAGATCAAGAACTTCTTTGATATCTTCCGCCAAAGTATCATAACTTGGCAGATCTGTTCCTTCATCTTTCAAGTCAACCAATTGAGCAAAGAGAACACCATTGGAAATCGAAAATGAGGTGTCCAAACTTTGAATATTTTCATCGTTAAGATCAATAACTCTGTTTGAATATATTTTTTGTTGCGTCTGATAGTTCATCAGCTTGGTACCGTGAGTAGCTGATTTGACCTTTCCAAAACGAGAGACTTTCAAGATATTGCCACGCTTGCGATCTATAACCAGACCTTGGATGACTTGGTTGAAATCGAACTTCAGCTTTTTGATAGCATCTGGATAATTTTTCTCAGATATTAGTTTGTCTACAACCGAACTATAGGTGAAAGACTCAAAGGCCTCAGAGTTGTAACGAACGATGGTGTAATCCATATCAAAACCGATCGCTTTGATACGTTTCATATTGAGTGTTCTATTAATGTAGATTCCCATTGGGCTCTCTTTTGTGCATTGTGTTTTATTTCACTGATAACATTAACTTCCCCTTCGAAACCCCGTCAACTTGACTGGCTAGTTTGCTGATTTATTAGTAAAATTTTCAGGTCTACATATCAGGAGTAACCATGAGCATCAAAATTCTGTCTTTGCTATCAATTCTTTCTCTTTTTGTCGGGCAGCCTGCCTTGTCGAAAGAGACACCGGAACAAAAAGGTCTTCGGATAGCAAAATTGACCAGAGATAAGAATGAAGGATTCAAAGGCGAGACTGCCGAAATGGAAATGACTCTGATTGATGCTTACAACGCCAAGACTGTTCGTGAAATGACCAGTAAGGTGATGGAAGATGATAAAGACGGTGACAAATCATTGATGGTCTTTTTGAATCCGAAAGATGTGAAAGGCACCAAGATGCTTACTCATTCGCACAAAGATAATGATGATGATCAGTGGTTGTTTCTCCCTTCACTTCGAAGAGTGAAGAGAATTTCTTCAAGAAACAAATCAAGTTCATTCATGGGAAGTGAATTCTCTTATGAAGACTTGGGCTCTCAAGAGATTGAAAAATACAATTACAAGTGGATCAAAGATGCCAAGACCAAGGCCGGTGAAAAACTTTGGATTCTTGAAAGAGTGCCAAAAAAGAAATCTGGATACAGCAAGATGGTCATGTATGTTTCTCAGACCAAGAACAACCCAGTCAAAATCGATTACTTTGACAGAAAGGGAGAACTTCTCAAGTCTGCTGCATTCTCCGAATACAAGGTCTATAAGATTGGAAGCAAGAGTATTTATCGAGCGCATAAGATTCATATGAAGAATGTTCAGACCAAGAAACAGTCAATCTTCACTTGGAAGTCAAGAAAGCTGGGGGTCAATCACAAGGATCGAGACTTTGATAAAAGGTCATTGAAATAATGTTGAAGTACTTCTTCTTTGCATTCTTACTTCTCGCCGGATCTGTTTTTGCCCAGGATGAATACTCTGGGCAGGGGCAAGTTGCTCTTGAGTTTCGCCAGTTTGAAAAGGATCAGAGTGAGCTGACCGAAGATACCAATATATCGATCTTTTCAAGAATTGAGCAACGCTATAAGAGTGATCCTTTTGAACATGTTTTCCGTGGATATGCCCGGGTCGATAAGAAAGATCAAAATAGGTCATTTGTGGCCCTGGAAGATGCCTATTTCTCTTCTTTTCTAGCTGAAGAATACAAACTCCTCGCTGGATACAAGCTGTTCAACTGGACTGCAACTGAGGCCTTTCATCCAGCTGACGTAATCAATTCCAGAAACTTTGACAGTAATCTTGAGAATCTTGAGAAGAAGGGGGAACTGACTCTTGAGTTTGAAGCCCCGTTCTTTGATGGGGTTCTTTCATTTTATTATTTCCCAAGATTTGAAGAACCTGAGTATCCAGGAGAGAGATCACGTCTTAGTAGCGTAAACCTGGAGAGATCGGTTGTTGTCGATGGAACAGATACAACTACCAATGAGTATTGGAGCACTCAATATGCGATTCGTATGACTCAGGTGATTTTTGATGCTGATATCAGTCTTCATTATCTCAATCATATCGATCGAAACATGCCACTTGTGGGGACAACAAACTATACGACTATATTAGGAAGTTTGACTCCCCTGACAGCTAAAGCGACTCCATACTATTTTAGAAAGACTCAGATCGGGGGGACTTATCAACAAGTTTTTGGTGATCTTATTCTTAAATTGGAATTTGCCCATAGAACCTTTGAGCAAGATACAAAAGTTCTAACCGCGAAGAGTGCTGTTCTCAAGTCTGTTGGTGCTGGGGCATATGAAACGAAGTTCATTGAAAATCATACAGAAGCAGCATTTGGTTTAGAGTATGTGATGTCATTACCCGGTGGTATAGATGCCAATTTTTTCTTGGAAGGAAATGGTATTTTTGGTGTTGATGAAGTTGAGAGACTTGAGAGATCTACTTTTCAAAGAGATGTTATGGTTGGATTCAGATTGGCCTTCAATGATGTTATGGGAAGTGAAATCTACGCCACCCTTATCACAGATATTGAAAGAGACTCTGAGTATTTGATGAACTTGAAATACTCAAGACGATTGAGTGATAACTGGAAATTTGAAGGTGGTCTTCGTGTGATCGAAGCTCCTCAAAAGAATCCAGCCATCAAGGAAGGACTTGAGGTTCTTGATGGAGACAGTTATATCTTCAGTACTCTTACCAGATATTTCTAATGGCCTCAGGAAAATTTCACGACAAAGTTAATTTGGGAACAGGAGCAATCTTGACAGGACTCTTGATAGGACTTGAGAGGAGTGTGCCTGTTGTTGTCAGTTTCGTTATAGGTTGGTTGTTTGCCACATTGATTTTTTCTCCAGACACAGATGTCATGCCAAAGAAGCGCTCCGGAGTTCTTCAGTTTTTTCTTTACCCTTATTCAATTCTGTTCAAGCATAGGGGAGTAAGTCACATGATTTTTGTTGGAACCTTGGTGAGGGTTCTTTATGGATTGATTGTTATGACAATCATGTTGTTTGTACTCAATGGTATGGGTTACATTACTTTTGGTGCCTCTCACTTTTTAAGTGGAGTACTTTCTTATTTTTCTAACTTCGATTATCACCTCATTCAATACAAAATCTTCGTTTGGCTGTTCGTTGGGATGGCGGGAGCCGATCTTTGCCACATTTTTTTCGATAAAATAACGAGTTTCTTCAAGAAAATTTTACGTTTCTTGTTTTGAAGTTTGATCTAGATCAAACTTAAAAATTGTTTAGTTGGAATACGCACTTAAAAGTACGTTAAAAATTATTGATAAATAGTTGTTATTTCTGCTTGTTTAGACTTTTCAGGTAGATGTGGTACCTGATGAGTACCTGCTCCCTACCCGAAAAAAATATACCTTCAGGTTACCTTAAGCTCTATACTGGTTAAAGTTAAAGTGACTATTGGGAGGTAACACATGAGACACTTTGGAAATATTGCTCAGCTGATCAAATCTGCAAGGCTGAACCACCCAAAAAAGTATAGCCAAACTGAACTATCAGCTCAGCTTGGATACAAGAATGGGCAATTCATTTCAAACATCGAAAGAGGACTTTGTTCTGTACCAGTCAAGTCTCTTTCGCTTTTGACAAGGACGTTGGATATTGATCCTGAGACTCTAAAAAACGCTCTTTTGAAAGACATGGAAAAGACTCTGGACAATTATCTTAAGATGGAAGCTTCACAGTTGGCTGAAGTTTCTGATTCTGCCTTCATGTAAAAAAAGCTCTATACCTCAAGGTCGTTCAAGTAGACCTTGAGGTTCACGGGTTTACCTGTCAGATCTAATTTCTTTCTAATGTTTTTCTTATGAGTTTCAACTGTTGCAAAAGAGAGTCCTAGCATCTCAGCAATTTCTTTTCCTTGATAGCCTGACTTGATCATTTGGCAGACTTTGACCTCTGTGGGACTCAAGTTCATATTAAACTTGGCAAGCTTCTTATAAAAATTCGAGTTGATATTAGAAACGCTGATTTCAAGTTGTCTGATGAGTTCTGGACAATGACTCTTGGAATTCTTCATTTCAGAAATTATGGGCATGATGTTTTTTTCAATATTGTTGGCAATGTTTTCTTTGCTTTGATTTTTTTCATCTTCAAAACGCTTAAGGATGTTTTTTAGGGCAATGTTGGCCTCTTCGAGCTCTTTTCTGTTTGTGATTAATTCTTCTTTGGTCTCTTTGATTTCTCTTAGAATATAGGCTTGGCTTAAAAGGTCGCTTAGAGTACCAGCAAAACTGATTTCATTCACGGCCCATTTTCTTTGTTGTCCAACGTGTTCAAAGCAAAGAACACCCAGAGTCTGCTTACCCTCCCTGATACCAGTATCAAGCATGGAGGAAATGCCGATCTTATCCAGGTAAACTTCAGCCAGTTCTTTTGTGTCTTTATTTGTAAGAGCATTGTTGGCCACAATTGATCTTTTGGATTTTACTGCCTTGATATAGTTGGGGAAATCTGAAGTTTTGATAGATGTGTTCTTTATGAACTTCCCACTATCAATCAGGACCACACTGTTCAAGGTTTTTAAGTCTTCATCAAAGATCCAAACTCCGCCCCTTCTAACATCAATAATCTCACAAGCTTTCTTAACCACGAGCTTGGCGAATTTAGTCAGGTCTCCATTGTTAAAAGCATCGCTTTTAGTGAGTTCGACAATGGCATTATATTCATTTAGTAGTTTTGTCTTCATGGGGCTGATTTTACGGCCAAGTGAATCGGGTATCAAGTGGACATAAATTCAACAAGTTATATCAGATACTTACCCGATTTCTAGATTTGATATAATGAGAACTTAGGAGATTTCATGAACAAGTTGTTTTTGGTTCCCATTTTTCTTTTTAGCTTCCTTATACAGGCCTCTGTGAATGACTGGAATATTATCGGAGAGGATGGTGACTTCTGGCTACAGCTCATCAGTGATCCAACTGTAAAAAATCCAATCACAAAGCGAACTGGAAAGAGCACGGTTACCGAGGTCAAATCTGTAGGAGAGGACCATGAAATCATCATCTACTACACAGGAATGGCCGGAACATTTAAGCTGGTTGATATTTACTACGGACAAATTTACAACAGGAAGACTAAAAAGTTTCTTGGTGATTACCCTTGGAAGTATAAGTCGCAGAATAATCCAAATGAAAAACTACCTCAGCCTAAATGGGAAATAGGGTCGAAGTCCATTTCCATTTCAGATGAACAGACAGCTTTAAAGACAATCGTGAAACTTAATTAAAACATTTCCAAGTTCTGGTTTTAGAAAACCAACCTGAAAATCGTTGTGAGAGCTTGAATGTCTCAATCTCATCATCATTGCTGAGCTTGAAGTCCATGGTAATCTTTGAGGACTTGCCACTACTTGGACGAGCTTTGTATTCAAGGTTCATGGTGTATTCATCAATATTGAATTTATCAAAAGACCTGGCATCGGCCGGTTTGAAAGTTACATCTGGAGCATTTCCTCTCAAATCAGCATCGAAAGTCAAAGTTTCATCAAATGTCCTTCCGTATTGATAGGCCTTCACTGTGAAATTGATTTTGATTCTATCTTCACTACAGATGATGAGATCATACTTCAATACAATCTGATCAGAACAGGCGGTGAGTGATTCTGGATCTGGTTTGGCCAGAACATCAATAATTCTTTTATGCAGATTTGGAAGAATATCGATGTGTTCACAATCAACTTCCGCTTTTGCATTTAAAGAAAAAAGAAAGAGTATCAAAAGAAACGACTTCAATGTCTTCATGAGTGCCCCCCACAGCATCATTTGAACGTTAGCTCCATTCTAACGGCCATTGGGACGAACTCATAATCAAACTTTGATTGAAATCAAAGAATTTTCTCACATCGTGAAGATGCTTGAGCCGTATGGTTGTGTTTTAAAATGTAAGGTTGCCCGAGTCAGCTTGTAGGAGAAAAGCTTGTTAAAAAGCCGATGACTTCTCGATCTCTGTTGTGGATGTATTTCCAGTCGTGAACAAACTCCCGGTTTTTCCCATCTTTTGTTATAAGCTTGTGAACATAGGACTTTGGTTCAGGCCTTTCAGTTCTAAGGTAGGTTAGATAGCTTTGCATATCTTCTTTGGCCGAATTACTTGAAATAAAGTCCCAAATATATTTCTTCCCCCAAACTTCCTCTTTGGTATATCCATGCAATCGAGTACTTGTGTCGTTACTAAAGATGATTTTTCCTTCAGCATTTGACATATGAACTCCAACTGGAAGCTCGTCAAATGGACAATTCGAGATTCTTTCAAAATTGGAGTAGTCCACCAAGTTCGAGACTGTGGTCTTAAACAGGTCAGCTAAGAGTTGAAGTTTGGTGATTGGGATATCAACCTGACCGTATTCGATATTTTGAATGTGCCTGACGGACACTTCTAATTTTTGCGCAACTTGCTCTTGGCTTAATTTGAATTCAGCTCTAAGGGTCTTGATTCTTTTCCCTAGTAGTTCTTTGATATTCATCAGTTTTTTTCCTTTAGGCGAAGAGCTGTTCGTAAAGTGGGATCATTTTCATACCTTAAGCGAACTTTAAGAACGTTTTCTAATATCTAGTGAGTGGTAGAATTAGTCAGTCCTTAGACAATAAAATTTAATGTTTTGAAAAAGCTTAGACAACGTCATTTGCGTCATGTTTCGATGCGTCAGTCGGGTTGGATTATTATGGTTTTTGAAAAAACTAACATTTCGAAATTACTAGGAGATCTTCAGGACCCTATTGTTGTCATCAGCGATAGAGGGACTATTGTTGAGCTTAACACACAGGCCCAGCAAGGTTTTGGCTATACGCATAAGGAATTGGTTGGTCAAAATGTCAGTCGCTTGGTTCCAGGTGAGCATAAATCTCTCCACGATGGCTATATCCAAAGGTTTTTAGAAACTGGTGAGAAAAATATCATCGGAATTGGAAGAGAGGTAAAAGTCGAGGCCAAGAATGGAGAGCTTCTCGATTACCATCTTTCAGTAAGCCAGCTTGAGAGTGATGGGCAGATCTATTTTATTGGTCTATTGAGAGATATTTCTCTACTTAAGGAAAAAGAAGTTGAGCTAGAGCAAAAAACTTCTTTTTTCAACGAACTTTTCAACCTTTCAGACCTTGGCTTTGTCAGAACAGATGAAAATGGAAAATGGATTCTTTTAAATGAAGCCATGGTGGACATACTAGGCTTTGATCCCATGGTTGAAGGGAGAGAAATCTCTCTTAAAGATTTAATGTCTGAAAACCAAGACATGACAGATGGTAGGAATGAAATCACTCTTCAAGGAGTGGATGAGAGAAGAATTTATCTTCGCTATCACAGGTTTTCAGTGACAAAAGATGAAGGTTTTCAGTGGCTGATCTTTGAAGATATCACCGTTGAAAAAGAACTTAGAGCAAACCTTTACTACTCATTAAATATGGCGGCCATTGGCGAGTTTGTTGCTGGTGTTGCTCATGAAGTGAATAACCCGCTGGCAATTATTATGAGTTCAGCTTCACTGGTTCAAAAAAAATGCAAAGAGGGTAGAGTAACTCCTGAGCAAATTTGTAATTACATGGATCAGATTATCGAATCAGTCAGGAGAGCTTCTAGTGTGACCAATGGTCTACGTGGGCAATCTATTCTCGATCCAAATTATAAAGAAGTGTTCTCGGCCCACATGATCATCAATCAGACAGTTGCGATTGCCAAAGAAGTTTTTTCTGAAGCTAAAATTGAAGTCACGAAGTATGAAAAGGCCTCAGAAGACTTTATTGAATCGAACCCTGGAAAACTACAGCAAGTACTAATGCATTTATTTAAAAACTCCAGAGATGCATTGGAAGGTCGGGAAGATAAGCGTCTTGATATTGTGACAATGAATTACAGTGATCGATTTGAGATAAGTATCTCTGATAATGGAATTGGTATAGATAAGGAATTGATTGAAAAAATATTTTCTCCATTTTTTTCAACCAAAAGCGTAGGAGATGGTATGGGGCTCGGACTGACTTATGTCAGTAAGATGGTTTCTGAGATGAAGGGGCAAATCAGAGTCAACTCATTTCCTGGTGAAGGAACTCAGTTCATCATCTCCATCCCATATCATAAAGGTGATCATGATTACCTCAAAGGAAAGGAAGATTTTGAGTTTGAACCTTTCCCCGAATCCATGAGAGTTCTGGTTGTTGATGACGACAAAGAACAGTTGAAAATGATCAAGGAATTGATTACTCCTTGGAATTTGGATGTGACAACTCTATCGGACCCATTTGAGGTTCTAAGAATTTTAAAAGAAGGAACATCTTTTGATTTCATTTTGACAGATATTCAAATGCCAGAGATGGATGGAGTAGAACTTCTAGATAAAATAAAAAATATTTTGCCTGAAGTTCACGTCGCCTTAAACACTGGTGGCTATAGCTTGAACCTGTCATCCAGTAAGCGGGAATTGATTAGAAATAAAGCAGACAGCTTTTTTGTTAAGCCACTCAATATGGTGAGTTTGTACAAGATGATGAAAAAAGTTTCACTGCTCGAAATCGTTTAGATAGAACAACCTTTCACTATAATTTAGAAAATATGACAAAAATGGCATTGAATGAAACCTCAGATCTCAATAATATAACTGCATGAACTCTTCTTCTATAAGTATTCATTTACTTAAGTTTCCAGTGAATCTTCGTGAACTTCGAAAGGAGAAGGGGCTTTCCCAGACAGAGGTCGCAGAAACACTTAACATTTCGCTTCGGAAGTACCAAAGACTTGAGTCGGGGGAAGCTACTCCCAAGCTAGATGAAATCTATATGTTCAAACAATTGTTTGGAGTCAATTTTGAACAACTACTGAACAATTCTAGAAATGAACTACCAGGTTTTTTTCTAGAGCCTCTAGAGAAAATTGATACAAATCACATGAAACTGTTTAGAAGATCGGTCAATGACATCTCTGAGCATTTTAGAGACATTGCCGAAAAAAGACTTAGAACCTTGGAGCCTATCACCAAGGAAAGTGAATTCCAAAAAAGCAAACTTCCATTAATGATGTGTGACTTTCAAACTGTTTACCAAAACGAAGCATTAATAGAATATGCAAAAAAACATGGAGTAGATGTTCCGGTAAAGTGTAGCTCAAGCTCTATGTGGCATAGTGTTCATGAATTTTTAACAATGACCAACAAGCTCATTGAAAAGGGCAAGACTTATTTTACATTGACGTCAGAGGGGAAACTCAAGTGGTCCTCCCCTGATCTTCATGTACTTGGCTTCTATGAGCAGCTCTATAATGACCATTTCCTTTTGGCGAGTCCAGTCAAGGTTTAAGTTTTTCTAAGTTTATTTAATCAATTCTGTGTAAACGAACTCATTCTTTCTGGAAGTTTCTGGGATGAAGCAGTCCGGAACACTTGGAGCACCAGGAGTATCACAGAAAAAGTTAACTCTCTTGGTAACTATTTTTTTGATCTCTTTTTTGCATTTTAATCCTTGGACGAAAAACTTTTTTATTTTGAAATCTCTCTTTTTGAATCTCTTGAGGTCTATCTCTTGTTTGGCGTGACATTTCATGGGTTCTACACTTTCAATACTCGCTGTGAGAATAGCACCTTTTCTTTCAATTAAAGTGTCCTTTCTTTTTTTGAGTTCTTCTTTTGGTAATTTGTCTCTATTGGAAAAAGTAAATTCTTTGCATGCGCTGACTTTTAAAGTCATTTTGTCACAAGGTATCTGGACTACCCAGCTGGCAAATTTAGCTTCAGCTATAGAGACGGAAAAAATAAAGAACAGGGAAAATAAGTACTTCATGAGTCATCCTTTTTAATCATCCTGACTCATGAAGGCCTCTTCTACAATAGGGAAAGTTCTAATTGACCTTTCTAATCAGTCTGACACCATGGGAATAATCATAATATCCAGGATCACCCACATGAGCTGCACTTGGGCTGTTTTGCCAGAATCGTCCATCACCACGAGCAAATCCATAAATGCGCCCGTCATCAGTATACCATTTGAAATGGCCATCAATCAGTTTACTCTTACCCGCCTTTGCTCTTTCGTGCATCCTTGGGTCATTCATCATTTCGTTCATACTTTTAAACTGACTGGCTTGACCGTTATTTGGCGTTCTCGTGATGGCCTTGAATTGATTACCTTGGGCAGCAGCAGATTTTCCAATCGCGACGGCCTGTGAGCTATTTGGCAACTGCCATCCCCAGGCCTGTGCGATTTGTTTTGCTTCAGGAAAAGTTAAAGGAACATACGTACCATCTGGGAGAGTGACGTTATCATTCATTACTTCATAAGTTGAACCATCTGGCATTTTCATTTTTGTCTTGCTCATCTTGCTTGGTCCAGCAGCGATGATTTTTTTTATTAAAGCCGCTCTCTGTTCTTGGCCTGAAATTTTGTATTCACCTCTTCTTTTAGGTGTCTCTATCAGTTCAGCAGCTTGCTCTTCTTGGTGCATACACTCAGCAGAGATTCCCGAGCCTGGATTGCTGATTTCTCTGGCAAAAGTTTTCCCGTCGGGAAGAGTTCTTCCATTATCAGTCATTCTCGCCAATGCTTGGTCAGCTTCAGACATTGGATAGTCCGGGTCGAGTGGCTTGTCTTCACATGAATGGAAAAGGGGAATACAGATCAAAAAGACCAAAAAGTTCAACACTCGCTTCATAACAACACCAACTTTTTCAACACAATTTTCGGTTCCCCTCATTTTAAATGAGGCCGCTGATCAGACCTAGTAACTTGAGGTTAGGGACCTTAAGTACTTAGAATATTGATGCCGGAGCTTATAAGTAAGTGACAGAATTCTGTGCTTATTGCACCGCGCAGCCTGAAGTTGATCGAAATCATCTTGTAATAGCGCTTATTGACTCATACCCTAGGGGAGTATCAGGAGTATTTTATGTCGTTCTCAAGAAGAGATTTTTTAAACAAAAGTTTAATAGGCTTTGGTGCATGCCTTTCTTTTTCCAATTCTTGGGCAAGTACAAGAACAATTTTTAAAGATGGTGAAGCAGACATTGTTATTGAGATGTTGGCCAGAGTGAAAAGTATCGATATCGGTAACGGTATAAAAACTAAATTTTGGACATACGAAGGAAAACTTTTAAAAGGTCCGAAAGATACGGTGAAGACCATTCCCAATTCATATTTAGGTCCAGTGATTGAAGTCAATACTGGAGATAGAGTTAGAATAGTTTTTAAAAACCAACTGACAGAAAAGTCCATCATCCACTGGCATGGTCTGGACGTATCTCATGAGAATGACGGACATCCACATTTTGCCATAGGAACAGGTCAAAGTTATCAGTACGATTTTATAGTCGAAAATAGAGCCGGAATGTATTGGTATCACCCACATCCACATGGAAGAACCGGCTTTCAGGTTTACCAAGGTTTGGCAGGTCTGTTTGTCGTCAGAGATCAAGAAGAGAAAAACCTGAACCTACCCGTGAATGATCAGGAATTGAAATTGGTCATCCAGGACAAATATTTTAATTCAAATGGAGATCTGGAGTATCGACCCTCTATGATGGGAGCTTTTGGAGACAGACTGTTTATAAATGGAAATTCTGAAAGGAAAATCAAAGTCAAGCAAGGGCTCTATAGGGTAAGAATGCTTAATGGATGTAATGCACGAGTATTCAATCTCGCGTTGGGCAATGCCGGGGCCTTTAAACAAATTGGAAGTGACGGTGGTTTACTTGATGAAGTCAAAACAATAGACAAGTTTTACTTCGCTCCTGCTGAAAGGTTTGATTTCTTACTCGATTTTTCGAATTACTCAGCCGGAGATATCGTTAAAATTGAAAGCCTTCCTTTGGTTGATGGTAGAGGTAACAAGTATACGGTGGCAGAGTTTGAAGTTGCTGATGAAGCGGGAGTCGTATTTAACGAACCATTGAAGCTTTCTAC
>JBFEVX010000171.1:0-5371 GCA_041546685.1 Bacteriovoracaceae bacterium
GATGGAGAAGTTGATGTTTGAAAAAATATTTGTTGAAAAAGATATCAGACATCATCCTAGAACAGAGCATATACTTACCAAGTTGAGAAAAGAACCTGTCCTCATCGATCAAGTTGATGACTACTTCGGACGGGTTAGAAAGCCATATCTTCAAAAACGTGACAATCTCAATCTCTTTATCGGAAGTAAAAAAGGTAAAACTGTCAAAGAAGCTCCCGATGCTTACGGATTGAGTGGAGAGCCTCACTACTACTTCATCCATGCTTATAACTGTATTTACGAATGTGAATATTGCTATCTTCAAGGATACTTCAATAGCCCCGACATGGTCTTTTTCATCAATCATGAAGACATGGCCGATGAGATGGCAGAACTGATTGCCCAAAATGACGAAACTGGAATCTGGTTTCATGCCGGAGAATTCTCTGATTCGCTGGCACTAAGTCATTTCACAGGAGAAATCCCCTTTTATTTTGATTTCTTCAAAAAATATCCTAAGGCCAAGCTGGAGTTCAGAACTAAATCAGCGAATACCAGAGAAATTGAAAAGTTGGCCCCACTTCCAAATGTGATTACAACGTTCAGTCTCTCTCCTCAGGAGCGAGCAGAAAAAACTGATCGAGGCTGTCCTTTGACTTCCACTCGTATTCTTGCCATGGAAAAACTCTATAAACTTGGACATCCTCTTGGACTTCATCTTGATCCGATCATTCATTCTGACAATCTATTTTCAGAATATGAACAATTACTCGATGATCTGACAGCAAAAATTCCTGCAGACTATTTCGAATATGTCTCCATAGGTGTCGTCCGCTTCACAAAAGACGTCTATCGTCAGGTTCAGTTGAATTATCCCAAGAGTGATCTACTCACTGGTGAGTTCATTAAGCCTGAGGATGGAAAAATTCGCTATCCGGGTTCGCTTAGAAAACATATTCTCGGAAAGATACAAAAAATGTGTCTGGAAAAGGGCTTTAAAAGCGAAGCTGTTTATCAATGTATGGAGAACTAGGTCTTATTTGTTCTCATTTTGAATTTTGATCAGGATATCATTCAATCGTCCAGCAGCATTCTTTCGAACTTCAAAGTCAAAAAGTAATTCCTGTATCTGCTTTCTTCGATCTCCGCCCGGCTCAAGCCTTTCCATCACAGTCACCTGATGATCCATGATTTCAGTTACCAGAAACTCTACTTCTGATCGATACGAATCATTGACGAAACCAAGTTCCAACATACTGTTCAGAGCATGCATGGTAAAACTCAAATTCAATGCGGTCGGAATTGAATTCAAATCGTGATAAACCAACATCAAAGTATTCAAAAGAAGCTTCTTCTTCGCTTTCTCTGGCCAATTGAATTTATTTGCGGCCTCCATAGAGGTGATCAAGTAATTAAGAACCTTTGGATCTCTACATGTATTGATGTTCGCCAAAGCGCTATAGAATTCCATAACTTCTACGTTACTATTTTCAAATTCACGCATAAAGGCGATTTCCTCGGCAGCCTGATAAGCTTTCATGGCCACGGGGCGATACATAGTGTTTGTCAGCATACTGACTCTGTCTATAATAGAAGCAAAATCTTTGTACATGTCATCAGCATTATCAATGAAATCTTCTCCAGGAATGATCTGCTCAAGCTGAGCGGCACAGTTTTGATCTTCTTTTTGAAGCATTGGAGAAAATGCCATAAAACGCTTATATCTCTCTTTGAATTCATCCGCAGATGAATCAACTTGTTTTCTGGTCTTTACAGTTTTTTTGATGGAAGTAACGTTGTTTTTAGGAGGAGATTGCTCTTTTTCATTCTTTGTTAAAACAATCTTATGTGCCTCTGGGCGAGCTTTCTTTTTGGAGAGGGGTTCTTCTCGTAATCCAAATCGGATGAGGAGAACAAATAAGGCGGCTCCAAGAAAAAGGGCCGCCAGTTTGATCACATTTTTGGATTTCATTGAATCAAGCTTCGTTTTTCTTCAAACTCTTTTTGTCTTCTTCTGTATTCTTCAATCAACAAGTTCTTTCTATTGTAATTCTTGATTGCACAGTAGCGATCAAGTTCAGACTTGTCTGACTTGATGAAATATTTGTGTTTCTTGTTTCCAAAAATTGTTGTTTTGGTCTTTCTACCGACAAAATCAGTCCAGACAAGTTTTGGCCCTTCAGTATAGAAATTCATTTTCACGTTGGAACATTGATTCCAAACTTTTTCCATGAGGTCCTGATCATCGGCATCTAGACCAGGAAGGATTCTAAAACAAAGGTCAGCTTTCTCGCCCCTGGCTAAACTCCTCTCAAAGGACTTGTTGACACCTTTCTTGAAGAAGTCCATGAACTCCTTAAGACTCTCTCTAGTAAGGTTCATACTGGTTTCAAGCCCAGTATAGACTTCTCCAAGAGAAATTCTCCCGTTTCCTTGTCCATAAGTTTCAAGAAGAGCATTTACGAGATCAACTCTGGTGGCATAAACCATATCACCGACCTCATCTTCAAACTCCCCACTCAAAAAGCGAGCTTCAAGTTCATAGCTAACCATATCTCTGATCTTTCTAAAGAAGACGTCATTCCCTCTTTCAGCAAGCTTCAATACTTTAGTGATACACGAAGTGATTTTGAAACTCTTGATCTCGATAGGGTCTGTAATAAAATTACTGACATTATCATCTCCAGCCGTCTGACATTCTTCAGGAAGTGTATCATCAGGCATTGATCTTGGTCTGAATCCTTCCTTAACCATTTTCAAAACAACTTCGTTAAGTTCTCTGGTTTTTCTGGTGTTTGTAATTTGCGGCGAATATGGATGGGTGATTTCAGGAAGAAGTTCACCATTCTCTCCTCTATAACAGTTTTCAAGAATCAAATTACCATCTTCGTCCTTACATCCAAGCTCGGTCAGGTAATTGGCAATTCTTTCTGAGTTCTTTGAAATTTTCACCAAAGCGTTGATAGCATTGGTTTCTCCTCTAAGGTCACTGTTCGCACGGACAAGAACGCTGAATGAATCAACAGAAACCGTTCTTGCTCTTTCTATATTTACTTGCTCAAGAACTTCTTGAACAACTTTAAGAGCGTTTTGAAGAGCGTCCGCCCAATCGGAAAGTGTCAAAACTATACCTTTCACTCTGGTATATTCTTGGAGACTGCTACACTTTCTTTCTACCCCACCACCTTGAGAACAAAGAGGAACGTCCGTCATATTCGGATCGTAAAGCTGGTAAGGAAGAAGTGTTTTGTCTCTGGAAATAAAGATTGGGTTTTCAGTTGAGTCATCAGATGATCCTCTACCAAAAGGCCCCATACTTGTCGTCGGAGTCAACGTCGGAGAGCTCATAATAGATACGAGATTGGAAATCCCAATCGCCACAGCTTCACTTCGCTCTCTTGGAGTACTGATATCTGAGAACAATCGACTTCTGATTGTTCCATAAGTTTGAATATAACGAATAACCTTTTCAAGAAGTTCTGCCTGAAGAATCGGCTTTTCTCTGTTAACCAAATCCCCTTCAGAAGTGATCGCAGAACCGGCATAAACTTCTTGCAACCAATGCCCTAGGTGATCCATATGTTTAGAGAGAAGCTCCACTCCTTTGAGACGGCTGTCATCTCTTCCAATACTTGATCTGTAGACATCAATTAGATTAATGGCATCCTGTGCCTCGCAGTACTGATCAGTGAAGGCCTGTGAAATACAACGAATGGCCGTAGGCATTTCGATTTCATCCAGATCTCCAATGGCGTCATTGTATTTGAAATCATGAATGAACTTGTTCAATGATTGGATCATCACTCCACCAGCGGCAAGGGCCAGAGAAGTTCCAGGATTTGTGAAAGCTGCAGCAGAAAGAAGTCCATTTGAAAGTAAAGAACCAACCATGCTGGATTTCTTTTCAAAACAAGCTGGGTTGTCTTGCCAGGTTCCAAGAAATCCCTCGAGTCCAGTTAGGAGTTGTGAAGCTGCCATCGCTCTATTGTTTCCAAAGTTATCGAAGCGATCGAGGTCTGTATTAATGGAAACAAGATCGGCCTGGGCCATGAAAATTTCATTTCTAATAAAGTATTCAATGTCTGGGCTATTACCACCTTGATCGAGAAGCTGAGTGAATCTTGAAATTCTATTCTCTGCCTCTACCTGATTATCTCTCGTTTGAAGATAAACTTGATACTCTCCATAGATGCGATTGTAATTGGCGAGTACCGATTCAAGTTCACTGGCCCCTGAGCAGTTAGAGTCGGCCTTGAGTGCTTGAATGGTGTACATCAATCCTTCGATGTTCGCGATCGATCCTTGCACATGCCGAGTAACAACAGATGGACATTGTGACTTGAAGGCCTGTATCAACGTTGAAGCTGGTTTTGCCTTATCCATTGCGTAGAGGTTGTGCGTGAAGATGCTGGCCAAAAGGCCAAGACCAATCAATACTTTCGTCATGTGTTCAATTCCTTACTAGAGTTGGCGGGAATTCTATCCAGACGATCTGAACCTTACAACAATGCAGCGAATCAACTGACTGAAAAAAGAGTATGATGATAGAGTTTTTAAGAAATGGATTCGAAATCAAAGACTTTCCCTTGCCGGAAAGCGTTATAGTCTCGCTGAGAAATCAGAATTGGGCCGATCTCGATGCACAAATGGGGGCGATGGTTTCTCCCGATGGACTCCTTTTCAAACTGCTTCGAGAGTACAAAGAGTTCAACTCGATCGAACATATTGTGGCCATCAGACAGTCACCTGATGATGAAGGAATCTGGCATGATGATGGTTCGAGAAAGCTCGCCTTTTCCCTTTCTTTGACAGAATTTCCCTCAAAGGTTGAAGGTGGTTCTTTATTTTTCAGGAAAAAAGGAAGTGAAGAGACAAATGAAATCTCTCCTCTTCCACTCGGAAAACTGATTGTTTTTCAAACTGGTCAGGATGGATTTGAACACCGGGTTGGTGCTGTCAAAAAAGGACAAAGAGTCATCTGTGCCGGTTGGTGTACCTGATCACTCTTCATCCATAAACTGAAATTCGGTATAAACCATGGACTCTGTCGCCAAATCATCAAATTCTTTTTCCATACTCAAGTAAGTATTGATTTGGTTCTCGAGATCTGCAAAGTCTCCTGGAACCGGTTTAGACTGAAAGAAAACCAAGGCCACGAGAAAGCCTGCCACCAAACCGGCAGGGAGGACCAGATGTTGAAGTAAACGAGGCTTGTTTTTCATCTGTTGTCCTATGATCTGCTCAAGCACTGCTTGCTTGTCAGAGGCCTTGAGTTCCACATGGGTTTTTTCTTTCAGAATTTTCTTGGTTTCATCATTCATGACCATCTCCTTCCAAAAGAGTTTTTAGTTTTTTCTTCGACCTATGAATCAGATTCTTTATCGCCTGAGGC
>JBFEVX010000158.1:0-7116 GCA_041546685.1 Bacteriovoracaceae bacterium
AGGAGATGTAGATGGTGAGCAACTTCGTGGGATCGGTATTGCTCCATCTCTTATGCTTGGGATTAATCTTGGAATGTTTGATCTTCCTGAGTGGGAATACTTTGATCCAAATAAGATCAAGCTAATGGTTAACTTTTTTACCTACAAAAAAGATGACACTGATTTCAATGCTAAGATGACTAACTTTGGAATTCACGCCAGATATAAACTTGTTGAAGATAAGGCCATCCTTCCTGCCAAACTTGTACACTGGCATGGAGTGAATATTGTCACAGGTTTTGAATACAACTCTCTAGAACTAGCTTATACAAAATCAGATGCAGAGACTGTTACTGAAGGTTCAGTTACTGCCAATATGACTGGTACCCTTAAAGTTGGTGCTAAGGTGAATACCATGTCGATTCCTGTTGAAGCTTCGACTGGTGTGACATTAGGTTATGTTTTCAGCCTTTATGGTGGTCTGGGAGCTGATTTTAATTTTGGGTCTGCTGAATCAATCGTTGCTGCCAATTTGAATATTACAGCGACTGCTCCAGGACCAACGACTTCTAATGCTACTGGTGCACTAGACCTTGGGCAAAAAGACGGTCCTTCAACCATTCTTCCAAGAGCTTTTGTTGGTTTTCAACTAGGGCTTCCTATTTGGAAGCCGATTACAGTTCAGCTAGACAAAGGCTTTGGTGAGGAAGTTTATACCATTACTGCCGCCACCAGAGTTACTTGGTAATTTGAATAAAAATTTGCTATAGAAAGAAGGCCCGTGCGACATCGCAGCGGGCCTTTTTTTTTGGAGAGTATATGGCGGCTAAGTTTCAGGAATTATTGAAAGATCAGAGAGTTTTGGATTTTCTGGCAGAGGCCAAGTTCAAAGGCCCAACTGATGTTCAGGAGAAAATGATTCCTCGAATCCTGAAAAGTAACAACACGCTGGCCAGTTCACCGACCGGCTCAGGAAAGACTCTTTCTTATGCTCTACCTCTAGCAGAGGCCTTCAAGGCCAATGAAGACAAGATGTCTGGTGACAATGGCGCTCCCTTTGCCGTCATTCTTTCTCCGACACGAGAGCTATCCACCCAGATCCACGGAGTCTTCAAGTCCATCGCTCACCATGCCAAGTTTCGAGTTCGGGCCCTCGCTGGTGGAGACAAAAAAATGGATACCAAGAGAACGTTGACTTCTCCTGTTGATATCCTGGTTGCCAACCCTGGAAGACTTCTCTCTGTCATAAAGTCTGGAGAGTTAGAATTTTCCAACTGGAAATATCTCATTTGTGATGAGGCCGATCAGCTTTTTGATATGGGCTTTTCCAGAGATCTCGCTGACATTTGGAAAGCAATCAGCAAAAAGGAAATTTCAACACACTTTTTGACCGCCACCAGACCTGATGACCTGGAACTAAGAATTGCTGAAACATTTGAAGGTATTGAACTTTCTACTCTCAAGTGTGGAGAGAGAGGACAACTAAAAAAAGAAGTTGAAACATTTAATGTCTTTTTGAATCCTGGAGACAAGATTCCTATGCTCACAAACTTTCTCAAGGAGAAAGGACGAGGTTCAGGAATCATCTTTGTAAATAGAAAAGATGATATATCTGAAATTGAAGAAAAACTCCAAGATAAGGGAATAACCAAGAAGATCTATGCTCTCCATGGAGGAATGGATATTAAAGAAAGAAGAAAGACTTTCAGGGAATTCAAGGCCAAGTCTGGTGTTCTCCTTTGTTCTGATATCGCTGCACGCGGGATTGATATTCACGAAATATCCTGGGTTTTGAATTACGATCTGCCATTTCAAGCAGTCTATTATATTCACCGTTGCGGAAGAACTGCACGTGGGACAGGCAAAGGTGTTGTTTTCAACTTTGTCACCCCAAGAGATATTGGGATTATTGCCAAAATCAATAAGGCCATTCAAGGGCAGAGTGCTCTCAAATTGAAGGCTCTCAAGGCACCCAAGGTTCAAGAGCCGACCAAGAAAACCGCCAAAAAGACCGCAAAGAAAACTTCAAAGTTTTCCAAAGGTTCAGGTAAGGGGAGTAAGCCCAGACGTGGTGGTAAGAATCCTCCAGCGGCGTCCAAGAAAACTAAAAGAACCCCTCGATATAAACGAAAATAAAAATGTGTTAAACTAAATCCATGAAATGGATTTTGTTGGCATTATTGGTTCTTACTTCGGTTTCTTGCTCCAAGAAAGAAGTCTATACTCAAAAAGAATTGTGGTACATGGCCATTGAGGTCGATCCCGATATCGAACTTGTGGGTATATCCAATAATGAAGAACATCGAAGAATCCTCTGTAAGAACTACGGTCCAGGTTGTGTTAAAGGAACCGGACGTAGAATCAAAGTCAAAAAAGTTGAGATTATCGCCATAATGTTTGAAACCATGGAGCAGGCGAAAACTGAGGCCTTGCGGATTGACCAGTACTATGCCAAAAACTGGGTTTTTGATGATGTGAAAGGTGAGCCTCTCCAAGAGGCCTTCGTCAAAAAAGCTTTTAAAGCAGTTGATGCCAAGGCCGAGTATATGAGCTCTAAGGAAAAAGAATAGGGCTTTTCAAAAACCTTTTCTCGAATTCAGCTATCTTTTCTTCCCATTTACTGACTAGTTCAGGTTGATCATCTCTGTAGTTTTCCAAAGTTTGCTTGAATAATAGCACCCAGCGACCAACTTCTCCTTTTCTAATGGAAAGTTTTTTGTGAATTGAAATGAGATCAAAAGGTTCATATTCTTGATCAGTTTTCCCTGTTAATTGAATTTCCCAAAAGGTAGTGATTCTTGGAATGTGATCAGAAAAGGCCTCGATTGGGGGAGAGAGTGGATCAGCAGACTGTTCAGTGGCGATCTTTCTAAAGTGATAGCCTATCATGAAGTCTGTGGTGGCGGTTTTGTAGAATTCAGTGACGATTTCTTGAAGTAATTCTCTCATACCTGACCATTATCTTTCAGTTGGTTTCGTATTACTAATTGTTTTTTAATACCCCTCCGATAAGTGAGTATCCAACACATCAATCCAAGGAAGGCATTTGAGCAAACTGTTGAGGGGCTATGCCCTTCTGGCACTCTATTATCTCTTTTCTTCAGTCGCTTATGGGACAGACGTCATGGTTAAAGATCTTAACCAAGGCTCTTGTTGGGTGCACGAAAGCGAAAGTGTTCGCATCGCTGATTTCAATGGAGGAGAGACTCATCTTCTCGAACAGTCACAAGTTCAGGCCGTAGTTTCGCATTTCTCTCAAGGTGAGAGGCCTAGTCGATTGGATACCATGGTTCATTGCTCTGGTGGTGGTGTTGCCTTGGTGATGAACTTCAAAGTTGGTGACAAGGCCTACTGTCTTTGGACTAAGCCATCAAAGAATGACCTTGAACTGGTCAGTTTAGGGCGCTCCTTGAGCGACTCTGGGCCCTGTGATGGAATCTCGCTTTCCAAGCTTTCTTTCAAACAATTGGGTGACATTGATGCTGATCGTGTTCGTGATTGGCTTGAAAGCAAAGTGACTGAAGGAATTGTATCCAAATACTCTCAGTCTGGACGTTGGTGGAATGTTACCGGTACGGATAAATATGAGTTCAAAGAAGAAAATTTGAAAGATGATCTGATGAAAAGCGGATATTTTGAATCTTTCGAGTTTGATCACTTACGCCATCATCAAGGCGAGTTTCTGAAAATAAATGATCTCTCCCTGTGAGGACAAGGAGAGATCATTATTCGAGGGGGTTAACGTCCCAACTCAGAAATGGTTTTACCCATAGAGCTTGAACGTCTTACAGACATGTTTTCCGTGAGCTCACCAGCTTCCTTGCAAAGGATACATTTTTCGGCAGTCAAGCGCGCTTTTTGGCGGTTGAAACCGATTGGCTCTTCACATTCTTCACAGACTCCGTATGTTCCACTTTCTACTCTCTCAAGAGCTTTCTTGATCTTCTTCAGATAAAAGATTTCTCTGTTTCTGAATCGAAGCTCTTGCGACGCCTGGATGTTGGCAGATGCTTCATCTACTGGATCTGGCATGTCGTCTTTATTGAGTGAATAGAATGAATTGTCTTTTTCGTTTTGTGTGTTGATGATTTTCTGTTGTTCTTCGAGAAGGAGTTTCTTGAGTTCTTTAATTTGTGTCTTGTTCAAAAACGCGACTTCGTTTTTCTTAGCTCTTCTTGGCATAAGACGCTCTCCTGTTAAGTGTGTTCTAGTCCCTATAATTGACCAATAAAATAAAGTTTGGAGCTTATTTTTTTGGCCGTTCCCTAATGTTCCCGATGATAGATATCCTTTCTTACATCTGGAACGAATCCCTGTAGTACTTAAAAAGTGCTTAAAGAAAGATACTTGCGGCTTCGTCATCCCGTAAAGGGTGATTAATCTTACAAAGAGTTACTTTTTACGTGATATTAATTATTTATAACGCGGTTTCGCTTCGCAGTAAGGACAGAAGCTCCAAAACTGTAAATCGAGCTCTTTGCCACAGCCCTCGCAAGTATAGAGAACTTCGAGATCTTCAAACATTTCAGCGCCACCAACAAAAATGTCTTTTCTCATTGCAGCAATCGTCGTCGGGTGTGCCAGATAAATGCCCTGACGAGTTTTGTCTGGAACAAACATTGCTGGAGCAACCGACTTGTCTGGTAAGACTTGGACTTTTATTTCTTCAGAAGGCGCTCTTTGAAAGTGTGGAAGTTCAGCTGCATTGGTGGACTTCATTAATTTTTCATAGAGGTTTTGTGGGTCAAACTTTTTATCATCAGACATTCGGCCACCTCTTTAACATGAGATCGATAAGCTCGATGGAGTTTCTATTGTGCTTGTTTAAGAGGGAGAGAAGACCCGGTCTGTTCTTCAATATCACTTCTTTGAATTTGAAACTTTGACCACCACAAGTTTCGACTGTACGAAGGAGCCATTCGAGAACTTCAGGATCCTTATTGGTTTCAATCAGAAACTTGAGTGTATCAATATAAGTATCAGGTAAAGGATCACCTTTTCTAAACCAAGGCTCGATGACATGTTTGATGGAAGCGCTCAATGTGAAGATACGAATTTGTGTGTTCTCGACAGTCTTCAATGTAGCAACGAAAAGTGGGAGTAGTGGATCAGAGAGACCTTGGGAATGGTCGAGAATGCATAAGATCTTCATCAAGTTCTCGTGACGAACCTGTTCGGTTTCTTTCAAAACCGCCATCCAATAATTGAAGAGGTCCTGGATTTCATCGCTTGAAAGCCGGAGTAAAGGACGTTTGTCCTCCTTCAATTTCTCTATTATGTGTTCGTATGTCTTCTCCACATCCATGTGGGCATTATACGATGTTGGGTCCATTATTGTAAGTGCAAGAAATCAGGCATGTGTGTTGCGTAAAAAATTGTCCAAGTCCCTGTTAATCGTTGAATTTCTATGGTACTTAACGCCCTCATGGAAAAACTGATGTTGAACTCCATTTATCGAGCGACCGAAGGGGAAGGGATCCACGTGGGAACACCACAGGTTTTCGTCCGATTTCAAGGTTGTAATATTGGCTGTGTAAACTGCGACTCTACTGATACATGGGAGTTCGAAGATCAGCTTGGTTTGACGATGGAAAAGGTCCTGGTTGATGTTCATGAGAAGGCCAACAAGGGACGTATTCGTAGAGTTTCTATTACTGGTGGTGATCCACTTCATCCAAAACATGTGCCGATGGTGAAGAAACTCGTTCGTGAGTTGAAGGCCAGAAGATATTTCATCAACATCGAGGCCTCTGGTGCCAGACTTGTTCATGAAGTTTTCGATACAATCGATTTCATCTCATTCGATTATAAAACTCCATCAACTGGAGTGAAGACACCTCTTGAAAATGTGAAGCAGCTTGCTGAGCAATACAAAGGTAGATTTCAAATCAAGTCTGTGATCGAGAATGAAGATGACTTTAGATATGTTCTAAGAGCAGCGGAACAGTTGGGGGATTTTGATTTTCCATGGGTTTTGACTCCTGCTTTTAATCTCGGTGAACTTCTTCCGTTTGAGAGATTCAAAAAAATCATTCAATGGAATGAGGAGAGTGGAGCACTTTTCAGAGTGATCGCTCAACAGCACAAAGTGATTCACGGTGCTGAGAAAAAACAAGTCTAATACCAATTAATTGAAATTAGCGTGGAAATAAGTCATTGGTGGCGGCAACATAGTTGGCTGCGGCGGAATGATTGGTGTTCCATTCTCATAATTATGCCATGGTCCCATATTTCTTGGGTTGTTGCTTTCATCTTCATCATTATCATCGTTGCTGTAGATATCAGTAGTATCTTCATTGGTACATGAGTCTTCAGCGAGGACTTTAGATTCTTCGGAATCATCCTTTGCGTAGACTTTTACTTCAATATCTTTGAAGTCTTCCTCATCATCTTTTCGATCGAGGGTACATTTAAGTTTATTCTCACTACATCTGTCGTCACTCCAAACTAATTTATAACCTTCCTCACTGATATTGCTTGAGGTCAGCTCTTTGTCATCTTTTTTGAGCTCGACAGTACAAGAGTGTTTCTTCTTGTCTTTATCGTACTTGTAGGTAACATCGATTTCCCAGTCATCTTCAGGTTCATCAGCTGGAGCGTCACCACCATTACATGTCTTGGTAAGAGTTGAACCATCTTCAAGAGTTAGAATACCTGTGAATTCTTTGAATTTTTCCAACGAACCTGAACACTCCATAGCGACAGCATCACAGGTCGCACCATTTTCATCTTGCTCTTTGAAAGTAAATTTTGCCTTATCGTCGAGGGCCAATGGTTGATCACCTTTTTTAGCAGAAAACTTGCAGTAAAGGGTGTCATTTGTTCTCGATTGAGAAGCGATTTCCAATGTCCATTTCGGTTCTTCAACGACTGAAGTACATAAACCTTCAAGTTTATGATCTTTATCATCACGGTTGAATTCGACTGTGACTTTCAGGTCTTTTACTTCATCTGTAATATCGATTTCACAAGATTTGCCTGTACAGGTCTGTCCTTCCCAGGTGATTTTGTCCTGCTCAGTAGTAGGGATGATTTCTTCGCCTTTCTTGATATCGATTGAACAACTTAATTTTGTACCCTGTGGGTTCGATTTTACATCCAGAGTATAGTTCGACTGGTTTGAGTCATCTGCAGGAG
>JBFEVX010000081.1:0-16836 GCA_041546685.1 Bacteriovoracaceae bacterium
CAACTAGAAGCTGGACAGCTTCGTTGATCACTGGAGTTCCGTTAGTTGTAAGTCTTGAAAGCTCAAGTGGAAATTGAATTCCAAGATTTTTTCTGTCACCTGAGTTTACCAATCCTTGAGAAGCATTAGCATAGTGACGACCTTGAACTTTGGCTTCAGCTGTAAGTGGAGAGTAAACTCTCAAAGTCTTTTGCTCTGTTTGTCCAGGTCTTGAAGATTGGATTTTCCCTTTGATTGCATTGTTTATTGTAACAACGGCACCGGCTGGAATCGCAGGAAGTTTGGCCTTCGATCCGTCAGCGAGAGTAACAATGGCTTCAGTAGCAGCTTTCTTTCCAAAGTTTTTGATGATGACATCGTGAAGTGTTGTTTCACCAGGTTGGAAAACTCCATCGTTGGCCGCAATACCATTGATACCTGCATCTTTAATTTTTGAACCAACGAAAGAAAGAACTGAGTTGTTTTCGTAAACATTAGAGACAGAAGCAAATCTCTTAGCTCTGTAAATCTCAGTTTGTTCTTGAATGTTGGACTCGAAAGTATCTCTTTCTGCTCTTTGGTAGTTTGCTGATCTGATATTTTCGTATTCTTGTTTGTAAGTGTCTCTTTCAACTTGATCAAAAGTTACTCTGTACTCGTCAGAGCTTCTGTTTGGGTTGTTAGCGTACTGGCTTCTGGCTTGTCTGAAGAATGAGTCTCTTACACCAGGGAATACTCTGTTGTACTCGTCTCTGTTTCCTTCTGTTTGACCTTGTGAGAAACCATTTGAGAAAGAACCGTCATAAGAATTTTGATAGCTTGTTCCATATGATCTATCGTAGGCATTGTTATAAATTGCCTCGATGTTTCTTTGGTAAGCCATTCTTTGTCTTTCTCTATATGAGGCAGTGAAACCATCAGCATAGGCCATGCTCATGATTCCTCTATAGCTGTTTCTATTTGGATCGAAGTTAGGCCCTCTGTGTCCATGTGGCATTCTTGGAACTACTCTTTCGAACGTCCCATCAAAAGCACCTGGAACAACTTTTCCTGGAAGGTTTACATTTTCGTATTTGGCGACAGCTTGATCTTCACCAATTCTTGTCCCTTCAAGTTGACCAGTTGAGATCGCTCTGTTCATACCAGCAGCATTACCTTGGTTTGTACCAACTGCAGCAGCATCGGAACTAGCAGCTCTCGCTTGACCAGCTTCACGACCTTCTCTTTGACCAGCATCAGTGTTACCTGCTCTGGTACCTTCTGACGTTCCAATCGTTTCACCGTCTTGAGTTGCTCTATCACGACCGATTCTTACTCCATCTTGATAGCCATCTCTATGTCCGTCGCTATATCCAACTCTTTCACCATCTCTTCTTCCGTCAACGTCACCATCCAATAGACCAGCATCGTTACCTACACGTCTGGCAAGTGAAAGACCATCAGTTCTACCGTTGTCTCTACCCATGTCAGCGCCGTGAGTATTGGCCGAAAGTAGTTGTCCTTGAAGTTCCTTTTTAAAGGCATTATGAGCCTTTGCTGCACCAACGAGATTGTTATAAAGCCTTTCTTCATTTTGAGCGATTGGCTTCATTTCTTCACCAGCTTTGGCGATTTGAGCAGCTTTACCGGCAACTTTCTGATTCAAAGCTGCAATTTGCTGTGCTCTGTTTGTGTTGTCCTGGTCAATTTTTGCCATTGCAGCTTCTTTGGTCTTGATATTGTTTTCAGCTGCGGCAAGTGTATCTTTCTTTGTTTTAAGGTCAGCAGCTGCAGCATCTGAAAGTCTTTTCTTTTCAGCATGAGCTCTGGTCAATCTTTGTACTTTTTTCTTTTGTTCTTCAACTTTTGCTTGGCACTCAGGAGTAGGAGTGGCGGTACATTGTGTTTCCAATGTTCCAAGTTGTTGTTTAGCCGCTTCGAGAGCAGACAAGGCCGCTGCTGTTTCTTTTGAAGTGGCATCAAAAGCAGATTGGGCAAGTTGAACAGAAGTCTTAAGACCTCTCAATGTCTTCTTGATTTCTCTGATTTCACTTTCTAGCTGAGCTTTCTTTGCGACAGCATCAACAGTTTCTTTTTCAAGCTTTGCGATATCGGCTTGGATTTTTCCTTGCTCTTCAATCAGCTTCAAAATTTGCTCTTTCTTCTGCTTGAGAAGTTTTGCAGCTTCAGTATGTTGACGTTGGAAATTTTCAACGTTCTCAACAAGTTTTCTCATTCTTGGGTTATTGGTTAGTCTGAGGTTTCTGTCTGGTGTACCAATATAATGTTGTTGCCAAGTGTCCGGAAGAATTTGAACTGGCTTTCTGTCTGTTACTGTGACAGTTCCATTGCCATTTCCATTATCTGTACTTGTGTCAGTTCCAGATCCGTTACCACCTCCATTTCGACCACCGTTACGGTCTCCATTTCGATCACCTGTTCTGTCGCCTCCGCGTCCTGTTCCGTCTCCGTTACCTCCACGTCTTTGAGCAAATGCATCATTTGCAGTAAGAGCAGATGTCACGAGAAGAGCTGTGACGAGCGGTGCAACCAATTTGTTTTTGGTTTTTTTGTTAGACATGATTCCTCTCCTATATGGTGTGCCTTGTTGACCCAGTAGGGTCAGTTTTTCCCTGCTTCAGCGACCAAAAATGAATGAACCAAGCGATATCAGTGTCGCTTTGTCCCCAAAAATCAAAATCCATTCAATTTAGTCGGAATTAAGAATGTACTTTAGCAATCTGTGGGCCAATCTCAACGATGATGGTCAATGTAAGAATTATTTACAGTCGGTGAGGCTCGGTTTACTGTTTAAGTATTAGACACCAATGTAATTTTTACAGGAAAAACGGAGTTTTCTTCAGTGAGTGTCAACTACGAAAAGCGCTATCAGGAATTGAAAGAAACTTTTCGGCTTGAGTATCAAGCTCCGCCTAGCCTTTTGCATTTCATAGAAAAAGACGTTTGGACTCATACCGGCCTGGAGCCTGAAAACGAAATTAAGGTCCTTGAGCTTGGTTGTGGTGCAGGTTCTGTATTTTTTGAGCAATATACAAAACCCAAAGTAGTCAGCGTGGATCTATCTCCCACGGCCCTCGAATATGCCAGAGAACACTCCTCTCAGGAGAATATTCTCTTCATGCAAGGACAATGGGGTGGCGATTTCCCTTATTTTCCAGAAAACGAATTTGACTTTATTCTCGATGCTCACTGTTTGCATTGTCTTGTGGACAAAAAAGAGAGAGTGCAGGCGCTCAAACAGGCCTATCAAGTTTTGAAGCCAGGTGGTTGGATGGGTGTCGAGCATATGGTGTCCCATAGTGGTATGGAGTTCGATGCTCCTTATCAGCTCTTTAACAATACTCTTTATTATGCTGGCGAGCCTCAAAAGTTCATTCCTCATTCAATTGAGATTGAGGAAGAGATCAAGGCAGCAGGATTTGAAATTAGATATCTTCGAGTCTTCGAGACACTCAAGATCATTCCTGTATCGGGGAGATCAACTCCGCTTCGGTCTGATCCTGATCTTCTAAGGCTCTTATGTATTAAAACGGAAGGATAAAAATGGACTCAGTACTCAATGCGATGAAGGCCTCATGGAAATACATCAGCTTTCCACTCTTTGAAATCAGTGGAACGAAGATTTCTGTCATTTCTGTACTCCTTTGTATCGCCTTTTTCGCGCTTTCAATTCGACTAGCGAATATGGCCGAGAAGTTTGTAGACCGAGTTTTGAAGGATAAAGATCTAGATATTGGGGTCAAGGGATCAATTTCAAGATTCACTCGTTATGCTGTCATCATTGTCGGTGCGCTTATTGCCCTTGATACAGTTGGGATCTCTCTCAGTTCTCTCGCAGCTCTAGGAGCGGTTTTGATGGTCGGGATCGGTTTTGGTCTTCAGAATATCACTCAAAACTTCATCTCGGGGCTGATCATCCTTTTAGAACGCCCTATAAAGGTAGGGGATAAAGTGAAAGTTCAAGGGGTTTCAGGGAAGGTCGTTGAGATTGGTGCTCGATCAACTCTAATTCACACCAGAGATGATATAGCCATTATTGTTCCAAACTCACAGTTTATCAGTGAGCAGGTGGTTAACGAATCTTTCAGTGGGGAGCAGATTCGACTTCATTTGGAAGTAGGGGTCTCTTATTCTTCTGATCCAGAGAAAGTGAAAGAGATATTGATGGAGATTGCCAAGGAGCACCCTATGATTCTCAATGATCCTGAGTCTCGAGTTTTCTTCAAGAACTTCGGGGACTCTAGTTTGGACTTTGTTTTGACCATTTGGGTCCGTGAGCTTTGGTATTATGAGAGGATCATGTCTGATCTTCGCTTTGCAGTGATGAGAAAGTTCAAGGAGAATAAGATTGAAATCCCATTCCCACAAAGAGATCTTCACCTCCGTTCAAGTGACATCAATTTAGGGGATAGAGTGGCCAAACCGGAAGCCGAAAGAACTCAAAATTTTTCATAAAAAAAGCCCCTGAAAAGGGGCTTTTTTTTGTTTATATCAATTTGAAGTATTCTTATTCGTCACTTTTTGGAGCTCTACCAACACCTGTTCCTGAACCATCGTCACCATGTGGTGCTCTGGCCTTAGGGGCCTTGGCATTTGCTGGTACAAGTACGAATTCAACTTCTTCAGGGTAAACGATTTCACCAGAAGTCATTTCGATTTGGTGTCTTCTTAGGACTTCAACAATTGAATTGTTTCTTCCTCTTACAGATTTTAGAGAAAATTTTCTTCCTCTATATGTTTCAAAGCCTTTGGCTTGATTGTCAGTTTGTTCTGCACTTTCAACATGTACTTTTTTAACTCGACTAAGTTCACCAGCTTGCGATCCTGTTGCAATTGTGAAGCTCAAGACAAAAAGTGTTACGGCCATCAAAGTTTTCATACGCTACCTCAGTTCCTGTATTCCTTGGCATCCCCTCATAGACACCTATTTTCCATCCTGGAGCGTTCTTTGGAACAAATTCCTTTCGTTCCGTTTGAATCTCTTAGTACAAGCTCCATGCCAATTTCAGTCAAACGGAAGTAGCTGAAAATAGGTCTGATTGGCAGGGGCAAAAGGGATCCTAGGGCAATTTGCTACCAGAGGATGGGGTCATTAAAGAATATTGAGGCACATTTCGGTCCCTGTAGTTAGGGATTCAAGTTCATTGGAGTCCAGGGACTTTAGCTTTTCGGAGACCTGTCTGAAGATCGAGTCATCATTATAATAGAATCTTTTTTCAGGTTCGATTTCAAGTGAAAGGGCCTTGGTGAAGGCCAGCCAGAACTTCTCTTCAACAGCGGCCAGGGCGGCATAATGACCATCTTTGAGTCTATATAGTGCGTAACATGGAAACTTTCCATTATGTAGGAATTTGGTTTCACCGGTGTTTCTTAGGGCCTCATCGAAGAAAGGACTTAAAGACTCTTGTGTCGACTCTAAAAGATAGCAGGTTTCAATCAATCCTTTATTTGTCCGACCAAGCTTAAGAAGCGCACCAAGTGTCGCCAGGGCAATTCTATGTCCGAAGATGATTCCACTTACCGGAAGAAACGGGGGATAAAGAATATCTTCCTTGCGATCTTCGATATGCATCCCAAGTAGTCCAGTCTTGGCGAGAGCATTCAAATCATGAAGTGCTCCCTCATCATTTCGACTGGCCTTCATCTCAATAATCGCACGTGACTTTCCACTAAGAAGAAAGTCTTCATTTAGGCCGAGTTTTTCTCTGACTTTTCCGGGCAGTCCCATTAAGACGGCATCAGCTTCATTAACCAGCTTTTTGATCTCTGCCTGATCTTCAGTAGAACTGAAATCAAGTGTTTTGATTTTCTTATGTGAATTGAGGGATCTATACCAGTATTCAAAACTGGAATCCATATCACCAAAAAGACCTTGCTTGAAAGGGTCTCCAAATGTCGAATCTTCCACCTTAATTACAGAGGCCCCCATTAAAGAGAGCAGATGCCCCGCCAAAGGTCCAGGCAGTCGGTGAGAAAGATCGAGAACAGTAAAACCTTCGAGCAATTTATTCACTTTTTTCTTCGGCCTCTGGTTTTGGAGGAGTCAGAGTTTCAATGAAGTTCTTAATTCCTTCACCTTGAAGTTCACATTGGGTCATTCCACAAATCTGCCATGACTCATTTTCCTCATCTGTATAGCTGAGAACAAACCTTGGAAGAAAATAAGGGATGAAGCCGAGAAACTCGGAGTTTTCAAGCCACTTTCTAGGAAGTTTGATAACTTTGTAGGCTTCCGTCGGATATGTGAGAGCTCTAAGTCCTTCTCCTGCTCCTAGTGGATTCACGAGTACTTGGTGGGTCACTGTTTCCATCAAGTCTTTGATTGGGTCCATAAGTTCCGGCTCAGAAAAGAGAAGAGCTGCTCTTCTAGACAAAGAGATCAACGTTGCGACTGGCGATCTGAAAGAACTGTCAAATGGAGAGTGTTTTTGATTTGGGTAGAGTTCAAAATCTCCAGAAGACTTGGCCCTGGTCAAAAGAGTATCGCCATCAATGAACTCCTTATAGATAAAATCCAATGTATCGTAGAAGTTATCTTTGAATACAGGGTTACCTGTAATTTCATATGTTCTCAGTTGAGTCTCACAGAAGAAGACATAATCTTCTAGGTAAGGAAGAGATCCATCCTTGGTGGTTGAATGTCTGAGACTCATTTTGTTTTCATCTTTTGAAACGATGAAGTTTTTATAGCTGCCTTCAAGCGCTCTATTGAAAAGAGAAGAGGCCATCTGCCTGATAACATCAATCTTACAGTACTGCATGACATCCACAAGAGCTGTGATCATCATGAAGTTCCAGCTGGAGACACCCTTATTGTCAGTAAAAGGAGGAATTCTGTTTTTTCTTTCGTCCAGAATCGCCTTTCTTATTTTTCTAACCAGATCCCACGATTCAGTGGTGAAGATCTCTTCTCTTTTTTCCCAGTTGAGGGAGATTACGTTCAGACCATGATCAAAGTTTCCTTCCGTTGTAATTCCAAACCAACTTTTGAGTTGCTCCATCTTTTCACTGATGTTTTCTTCATCTTCCACTTTGTTGACGAGGTCTTCGAACTCGGCCTCTGAGAAACTAAAGTAGAGACCTTCAGTACCTTCACTGTCTGCGTCTTGAGCAGCAAAGAAGTTGCCGTCTTCACCTAGCATTTCTGCTTCAAGATAATCCAATGTATTCATGATGTGATCGTAGACCAGTGGGGAAGGATAGAGCATTGAGAGTTTGGCAAGTAGTCTGAGTAGACCGGCCTGATCATAAAGCATTTTTTCAAAATGCGGGATCATCCACTTTTCATCAGTCGAGTAACGATGGATTCCTCCTCTTGCCTGATCCATCATTCCTCCCATAAGCATACGCTCAAGAGATTTGATAATATGTTCACCTTTACTCTGTTCCACCATTCCTTCAAGCATCTGTTCAATGGCCCATTCATAATAAGCGAACTGAGGAAATTTTGGTGCCGTTCCATAACCACCAAATTCTTTGTCTTCGAATTGAGAAACAGCTTCAAGCACTGCAGTCGGAGCGGGAAAGTGTCCTTCAAATTGAACTTTTTCTTTATTAACCAAACCTTCAGCAATAGCTTTTGTAACATTCGATGCGTTTTCTTCCACTTGAGTTTTTTCTTCTTTATATGCGCGGTTCAATTCTTTAATGAGATCTGTGAAAGAAGTTTGTCCGTTGGATGGCTTGAGTGGAAAGTAAGTTCCAACAAAGTACGGGCGCAGATCTGGTAGCAAGAAAGCTGATAAAGGCCATCCTCCAGTTCTGGTGAAGAGTTGGCAGGCTTGCTGATAATAACTGTCGATATCCGGCCATTCTTCACGATCAACTTTGATACATACAAAATTCTCATTCAGAAATTCTGCAGTTGCTTGGTCTTCAAAACTTTCATGGGCCATGACATGACACCAATGACAAGAGCTATAGCCGATACTCAAGAAGATTGGTTTGTCTTCATCTTTTGATCGTTGAAGAGCTTCAGGTCCCCAAGGCCACCAATGAACAGGGTTGGTTTCATGTTGCTTGAGGTAAGCCGACTTTTGATCTTTGAGTTTGTTATAAGTTGTTTGTTCGGGCATGAACTATCCTTTAGAATTGCGCGATGTGTTGCCTAGAATTGTTTTAAAGCAGTATTTTCATGGAAACTGGTTCGAAAGAAAAGGCTAATCGGGTCTAAGGTCCTATAAATGGGTAACGCCCTTTGTGGGGGCCCTTTACGGGTGCCGATCGATCAGGTACAAGCCTTGCTGCTATGAGAAAAACAATCGTAAAGCCTTTCTCCAATGGGCTTTCATTCAATTTGGACCAAATCGAAGGACCGCTTGCAACGGCGTTGTTCTATCTCCTTTTTGTCCTCATGACTTTGTTCATGTTGTCCAATCTGTCTTATGGTCTTCTTGAAGTTGAACTTCCAAGACCAACGCAGATTGTTTCTGGACCTGCCCATATTTACGGACCGGCACCTTTGAAAGAAATTCAGAAACCTTCTTATCATTTTGAAAGAGTTCATTATCAGAAAAAGTCTTTCGGAAGAGTACACCTTGATCGCATCAGTGAACTTTCTAAAGACCATTTTGAAGCTCTTCTTTTAAGTGCAGTTCCAAAGAACTTACGTCAAAGGTTTTCTCTTTATATTCCTCTCGCTCTGGGAATGGCCGAGAAATACCAAGTGGACCCTTTTTGGGTAATTGCTGTAATGTGGACTGAAAGTCACTTTGACGTCTATGCCAGAAGTCATGTAAATGCCATGGGCCTGATGCAAGTCCTACCTGAAACGGGTCACTTTCTTTCCAGAAAGCTCAAACGGCCAGTCACTAAAGAGTATGCACTTCAGATGATACAACATCCTAGGTTCAACATTGAAATGGGTGTTTATTTTCTTGGAAGACTCAGAGAAAAGTTTGGAAATACTCGTCTGGCCACTGTCGCTTACAATATGGGTCCGGCCCGAGTTCGAAGAAGATTGGCGATGGGACTTCCAGTGGGGGTTCGAAATAATTATCTCAATAAGGTCAGAGGACATTATAAAATGCTGACTCGCGACTTCAAAAAGCGAGTAATGAATACGCCTAGACCTTATGAAATGACCTACGTTGTTGCTGAGCGAAGAAAGACTTTCATCGACAAATGGGTGGCCCTTGATTTCAAATCCAATACTGCGCTGCCGCTTCTTGCAAAGAGTCACTTAGTTTTTTCAAAGACCTATCTTTAGGCCTCATCTTAAACTGTTATTTTCCCATCTGCTTTGTTAATCTTTTCCAAATCAAAAGGTAAAGAATTCAATGAGTAAAGATAAAGTCATTGCGATCGATGGACCGAGCGGAAGTGGAAAATCCACCGTTGCCAAGGAATTGGCAAAGGCCCTTGGACTTCTTTATATCGATACTGGCGCCATGTTCAGATCTCTGGCCTATATGGCAGACAAACAAAAAATTCCCATGGTCTCTGGAAGTGAGATGAACTCTTTTCTTGATTCGATCAATATGGAGTACGGAGTCTCTGCTGAGTGTTTGATTCGTATCAACGGAGAAGATCTGACTCAGAAAATCAGAGAGCATCACGTTTCCAAATTGGCGTCCATCATCAGCCAGATACCAGAAGTCAGAACGTATCTTTTGGATTTTCAAAGAAACCTCGCCAAAGAAGTACTTTGTGTCATGGAAGGAAGAGACATTGGTACAGTGGTATTTCCAAATGCCTTTTGCAAACTCTTTATTACGGCCTCTGTTGAAACTCGAGCTCAAAGAAGACTCGATCAACTTAAAGGAAACGGCGATAATACTGTCACTCTCGAACAAGTCATCAAAGATGTTCAAAAGCGGGATGACAGTGACATCAACCGAGAAGTCGCTCCTCTTAAACAAGCTGAAGATGCAACTTATCTCGACACTACCGATCTGACGTTGTCGCAAATCATTGAGCAGCTCAGCCAGTATGTCAGAGATCGTGCGAAGGATGCCGGCATATCTCTATGAGAGTCATCATCAACAGAAGTGATGCCATTGGCGATACTCTGCTGACCATGCCGATGGCCAAAGTCATCAAAGAGAGTCACCCCAAGGCCCATGTTTGTTTCATCATTTCTCCACGTTCAGAAGATCTTTTTCCTGATCATCCTTACATCGATGAGTACTGGGTGCTGGATCATTCCAACTCAACTTTTTCAAAACTCAACTTTCTTAATAAGAAAATGAAAAACTACAATGCTACTCACTATTTCCATGTAGGAGGAAGTCATCTTCCAAGCCTTGCCTCGTTTCTCAATAAGATTCCCTTCCGAGGAGGACTTAAGTCCAAATGGTCTTCGTTTCTATTTCTGAATCAAGCACTGAGACAGAAACGATCGATGGTGACCATGCATGAATCCGAGTACAATATTTCTCTTCTTTCAAAAATGGGCGTTGAGTACAATGCCAATCGAAGAAGTGATTACTCGCCACAGATACGACTGAGTCAGACTGAACTTCTTCAGTCTGATGATTACATGAAGGAAGAACTTCAAAAACAGGGAATGGACGCTTCTAAACCAATGATTGTCATTCACCCCGGGATGACTGGACATACTTTGAATTGGGCCAGCAGAAATTATGGTAGATTGATTGATCGAATTGAAAACGATCAACCTGGAAAATATAATTACATCATTTCCCACACTCCTAGTGACGAGAAATTTCTCTTGGGAATAAAGGACTATCTCGAAAGTGAAAATCATTCATCTTTGAAAAATAAAGTTTTCTTTTTGGATGGCTCACTTCGCGGACTTCGAAATTATATCGGTATCCTGGCCCGAGCCAAGGCCTTCGTAGGACCAAGTACTGGAACTACTCATATCGCAAATGCTCTTGGTGTTCCTTTGGTGGGGCTTTATTCTCCTATCAAAGTTCAAAGCTCGCTTCGTTGGGGTCCATTCAAACGTGATAACCAGAAGGTCAAAGTGATCGTTCCGGACGTCGTTTGTGGAGAGACGGTACAGTGCGCAGGCTCAGTTTGTCCTTATTATGAATGCATGGCCAAAGTAGAAGTTGAAGATGTATTCATGGCCGTGAAAGAATTGTTGGAAAACAACACAACAGATCAATGAAATGGAATCAAAATGGAATCAATGATCACTGAAAGCAGATTTCAAGAACTCACTTCAAAGTTTAACTCACTTAAACCGATTATCGTCGTTGGCGATATTGGTCTCGATAAATATACTTTTGGTGAAGTCAGAAGAATTTCTCCTGAGGCACCGGTTCCTGTTCTTGAAGTTTCCAGAGAGTGGTTGAAGCTCGGTCTAGCCGCCAATATCAGTCATAATCTGAAGACCATCGGTGTTGAGTCCACTCTTTGTGGAGTTGTTGGAAATGACAAGAACGCTTCGACATTTGAGCATCTTCTTGAAGAAGTAGGTCTCAAAACCTGGGGACTTGTTCGTTCCTCCGACAGACCAACCATTTTCAAAGAAAGAGTCACCACAGATACTCAGCAGATTTGCCGAATTGATTACGAATCAACTGACAGTATTTCAGAAAAAACCGCTAAAAGTGTCTTGAGAAGAGTTGAAGACTTTTCCAAGGATCATGGTGCCCTGATTATCGAAGACTATGCCAAAGGGACTTTGACTGAAGGTTTGATACAAGGGCTGATTAAATCGTTTACCGAAAAAGGCTCTCTTGTCTGTGTTGACCCTGGTCGATCAACCCCACCTCTATGGTATCGAGGAGCAACACTTCTCAAACCTAACAAAAAAGAGGCCATCACCATGGTTTCAAGCCTTGGTTACCGTGAATCCAATATTGAATCCATAGCCGAAATTTTGATTGAGAAATTGGAACTTGAAAAAGTTGTCATCACCTTGGGTGGAGAAGGGATGGGAATGATCGACACTAAGGCCGATGGAAAATTTCATCATATTCCAACTGTTGCCAATGAAGTCTTTGATGTCTCAGGGGCCGGGGATACCGCAATCTCTCTTTTGACAGCATCTCTAATGGGTGGGGCAACTCTTCCTGAAGCCGCTTGGCTTGGAAACTGTGGCTCTGGTGTGGTTGTGGCCAAAAAAGGTACCGCAACTGTGGATTTGAAAGAGCTCTCGGAGTTCTACAAAAGGCTCGCCGGAAAGCTCCAATAGCAACTTTTTGGCTACAGCTCTAGGCAGTTCGACGAATTCATAGGTGCTTATTCACTTTATTCAATTTTTGTTGGCATTCACTATCTATCTCGAACGTAAAAATTTTTATCGAGTTGAGAGTCCGTAACTCATTGTTTTACCTCTACTTTTTTATTTTTTGAAAAAATGCTATTGCGACGCGTTCGGATTTTCTTGAGTGAAAACTTGCACGGCCTTAATCTTGGTTCAAGCAAAGGTTTAGGAAAGTGTCCTTGATTCGTTTTGCAAAAGAATCAATTTCACTTTTGCCAAATCCCGTGGACAAAGGCGAGGTCTTGCGAAAGCACTTCCGAGCAAAGTTCCACCCTAAGGGGAAGGTTAGTGGACCAAGTGTCTTCCAGGCCACGCCCTATGGGTTTAAGGAGTTGCCGAAGCGGTAAAAGACGGTTCTCTTCCAGGCATCATATTGGGTCTGGGTTGACGAACGGGTCAGGGGAGTGTGGAGAGCATTCTCTTGGGGGGACTGGTCTTTGGAGGAGGTTATTTGGGCCCTTAAGGACAGTATTGTTTTTTAGGTATAATTTTTAAGACATTCATTTTGAACTTCCACGGATCTGGGCCGTGCCATTTATCTGGAGGCTTATTTCTTTTAAGAATCGAGCTCGCCCCTCGTCGGAAGGAACAACTGCGGTTGTGAATTTGTAACATCAGATTTTTATCAAGCCCCTCTGCCGAGGGGCTTTTTTATTTCCAGAATGGAATGTATGCCAGCGGTCGTGCGCGAACCGTCCAGGAGGCCGAGAGCCGGCGGCTAGACGACTTAATATGTGACGTACTTTGTTTTTTATGTAAGAATCATGGCCTTCGTTAACGCTTACAATCAAGAGAAATGACAATGAGCATGATTCAAAAACTCGATGATCTTCACAAAGAGTTTCAAGGCCAGATCAAAGGTCTTACCAACCAGGCCGACGTCCTTAACCTCAAGGCCGATTACCTCGGAAAAAAGGGCAAGGTTTCCGATATTCTAAAATCTCTCAAGGATGCAACGCCTGAGGAGAGAAAAGAGCTGGGGCCAAAAGCCAATATGATCAAGGACTCCATGCAGGGGATGGTCCAGGACAAGTTGACTTCAATTGAACTTGAAGAGATCAATCAAAAGCTTGCTCAAAATAAAATCGACATCACTTTCACTGACAGTGTGAAGGAAACTGGTATTCACCACGGTGGTGTTCACCCTAGAACATTGATCCAACAGGAAATCGAAGATATTTTTCTTTCGATGGGATTTGATATCCTCGACGGTCCACACATCGAAGATGAATTTCATAACTTCGAAGCGCTCAACATTCCGGGTGATCACCCAGCTCGTGACATGCAAGATACATTCTGGTTTGACGATCCAGAGTCACCAGAGGGGCGTAAGCATTTGCTTAGAACTCACACCTCTACTATTCAGGTCAGAGGGATGATGAGTCGAAAGCCGCCTTTTCGTTTTATCGCTCCTGGAACCGTTTTCCGTTGTGAAAGAACTGATGCCTCCCATGAGATGGTTTTCAACCAGCTCGAAGGGATGATGGTTGGAGAAGATGTCTCTGTCGCTCACCTGATTTACTTCATGAAAACCATCCTGACTGAAATCTTCAAAAAAGAAGTGGAAGTCAGACTTCGTCCAGGATTCTTCCCATTCGTTGAACCTGGGTTCGAACTCGATATCAAGTGTCTGATCTGTTCCGGTAAAGGTTGTTCTGTCTGTAAACATACTGGCTGGGTTGAGCTTCTCCCTTGTGGAATGGTTCACCCGAACGTGCTCAAAGCAGGTGGAATCGATACTGATAAGTATAATGGGTTCGCATTCGGTCTAGGTATGGACCGTCTCGTGATGATGAAATACGGAATCGAGGATATCCGTCACCTCCAGAGTGGAGATCTTCGTTTCAACTCTCAATTCAAAACATTCTAAGGCATATAGGTAATAGTCATGTTGATTTCTGTTGATTGGATTAAAGATTTTGTTGAACTCCCTGATGAGGATCCTAAAAAGATCGGTGAAAAGTTCACACTTGGTTCTGCCGAAGTGGAGGACGTGGTTTTAAGTGGTGATCATCTTCCAAAAGTGAAAGTTGCTGAAGTTCTCTCTTTTGAAAAGCACCCTGAAGCCGACAAGCTCAATCTTGTCACGTTCAACTTTGGAGACAAAGAGCCAAAGCGTGTCGTTTGTGGAGCTGCTAACGTCAGAGTTGGGCTTAAAACATTCTTTGCTCCTAACGGAACAACACTTCCTATCGGTTTTACTCTCGAGCCAAAAAAGATCCGTGGTGTGATGTCTGACGGAATGCTTTGTTCAGAAGAGGAGCTTGGGCTTGCGGAGTCTTCTTCTGGAATCATGGAACTTCCTGAAGATTCCAAAGTCGGTATGACACTCGGTGAGTATTACAACCAAAAACAAGATATTCTTCTCGACGTTGACAATAAGTCTTTGACCCACAGACCTGACATGTGGGGACATTACGGAATTGCCCGTGAGTTCGCTGCCATTTTCGAAAAACCTCTCAAGCGATCTTTCGACAAGGCCTGGGAAGATGGACTTAAAAGCAAATTCAATTCGGAGAAATCTCCAATCGCTCCAAAAGTCGAAAAAGATTCTTCTTGTCTGGCCTACTATGGGCTTTCTGTCGACAACGTCAAAGTAGGAGAGTCTCCAGAGTGGATGAAAAGACGCCTTCGCGCCGTCGGTCTTCGACCTATCAACAATATCGTTGATATCTCAAACTATGTGATGCTTGAACTTGGGATACCTCTCCATATATTCGATCGTGACACCATCAAGGACAACACTATTCATATCAAGCGGGTTGGAAAAGACGATACTTTTGTCACACTTGATGAGCAGGAAAGAAATCTCATTGAAAGCGATACTGTCATCTGTGATAGTGAAAAGCCTTTGGTTCTTGCCGGCATCATGGGAGGACTTAATTCTGGTGTTACAGACAACACTTCAAAAGTGTTTATTGAAGTTGCCAATTGGAAAGCTGCTGAAGTTAGAAGAACGTCAACTAGATTAGGCCTTAGAACAGATTCATCTCAAAGATATGAGAAAACTCTTGATTCAAAACTTTGCGAAAGAACTCTTCTTCGTACTCTTGAACTTCTTCTTGAGTTCTGTCCAGATGCAAAAGTTGTTGGGAAGGCCGAGTACGATGGCGAAAATCTAAACGAGATTAAAGAGCTTTCAATCAAGACTTCTTCAGCTCGTATATCTAAGGTTCTTGGTCTTGAAGTCTCTGAAGATAGAGTGAAGAAAATTCTCGAATCACTTGACTTCAAAGTTGAAGGAAGTGGTGATCTGACAGTCACAGTTCCTTCATTCAGAGCTACCAAAGATGTTGAATATGAAGCCGATATCATCGAAGAAATTGGTCGTATTATTGGTTATGACAACATCACTCCAGTTTCTCCTAAACTTGATATCTCTCCAGTGAGGTTGAGCAATGCTCAAACTCTTCATAGGCAAATTAGAAATTACATGACCTTCCAAGGAAAATCTTTTGAAGTCATGACGTACCCAATGATAGGTGAAAAGCATCTGCAACGTGCTTCGTGGAAAGATGAAAAGCCACTCAAAATTTTGAATTCGCTTTCAAAAGATGCAGAGATCATGAGAAATTCACTCATGCCTTCACTCCTAGAAGCAGCGGCGATCAATACCAAGAATTTTTCTGAATTCAGATTCTTTGAACTTGGAAGAAGCTATCATTCGGACTCGAAAGAGTTTTCAAAAGATCATTCTCAAGTCGGAATTGTTTTTTATGATAAAGAGAAAAACCCATTTATGGATCTTGTGAATACTGTTAGTGGTTTGATGAAAGCGACGAACGTCCCTGCTGATCTGGTTGAAAAGCATCCTAAATTTAAAAATAATCTTGTGAATGAAGAGTGGAAAGGAACACATCCTTTTGAGTTTTTAAATCTTAGAATCATGGGAAGAATGAACGGTGTTGTTCTCTCTATTCATCCACTACTTCTTAGAGATTATAAAATCAAAGGACACCTTGCAGTTTGCTTGATTGATCTCTCATCATTTGAAGAACAAAGAATGAAAGAGCAGATCAAATACAAACCACTTCCAAAATTTCCTGGAAGTAGTTTTGACTGGACCGTCGTTGCAGATAAAGATGCTCCAGTAGGCACAGTTTTGGACTCTTTAAAGAAGGTCAAAATCAAAGAATTGCAAGCAACCAATGTTGTCGACGTCTTTAATATGGATGGTGACAAGAAGGCCGTGACTTTGCGGGCCCATTTTCTGGACGCTGAGAAGACGCTAAGTACTGAATTTTTAACGAGTGCTCGTGAGCAACTCATGGCCACTTTAGATAAAGCTGGCTTCCCCCTTAAAGCTTAATTTTATTTAGTTCTAAGGGTTGAATTTTTTTTAGTTTTTTCGAAAAAAAACTATTGACCAAGAGGTTTGATTTTACTATTCTCGCCTCTCGTTCGGAACCATCACCACGCCTAAACAGCACTGGTAAAGTAGAGAAAAGACGTTAAATCGATTCTCAAGGGTTCCTGCACGCTCTTTGACAATTGAATAAGTTTTAAGAATTTCCACTTCTGTGGAAGTTCAAGATGAGAAGAGATTCGAGTGTACAAAAGTACAAATTAAACTTGAATAAAGTCAGTCGTAACCAATCAAGCATAGTTGATAAATGTTGAAGCGAATGTGGAACGTATGTTGATGCTGAGAAGATGCTTAGACTGAGCCGACTTTA
>JBFEVX010000050.1:0-24670 GCA_041546685.1 Bacteriovoracaceae bacterium
TCATAAGAAGCAAGCTCTTCGTCCATCAACTTTTCTACAGCATAAACTTTCATGAACTTGGTTCCAGCTGGAAGAAGCTCTCTCAAATAAGAGATGGTCATGTTGTCAGTTCTTGAACAACCGTGACTTCTCGGAGCTGCAAAAAAGTTAGCAAGGATCTTTTTGGTTCTCTTGATCATATCAATTGAACTCTCACCCCAACCAATAGTTCCGTGAGTCCACTGAGCATTTGAGTTAGGTCCAACAAAACCAGCGTACCAACCAAAAGCACCTCTCATGTCACCTTTTCTCTCACCATTAACTTTAGGCATATACTTCTTCTTAAACCAAGTAAGAGCATTCTTTCCATCTTTTGGTGGCATTGGATAATCTGGGTGATACCACGATGGGTAATGTCCAGCGTTGTCTTGATAGAATTTTTTCCAATGAAGAAGGTTGAATGAACCAAGCCAGGTTCTCACTCCATCCATATCTTCACCAGCAACCATCTCAGCTTCAAGAACCATTTTGTTTTTACAAACTTTAGTTCTACAAGTTCTTTCATAAACACGAAGTACTTCAGTTGCAATGTTTTGAACAACGTAAAACTTATGCTCGTAATCTGGCTCCACCACTTCTTCAGCACTCAGGTACTTATAAGAAAGATAGAAAACTTCAGAGTCTCTAAGTGTGTTGGCAGTCTTGATGACTTCTACTTTGATGTAATCACCTTGAATTTCTTCAGAAGCATCAAGTACTTTTACTTGATCGTTTCTCGAAAGAATTCCAAGAGTGTTGTCACCAGTTGAATCCTGACTTCTTACTCTCAAACTCAAGGCTGAAACGTAATAAGTGTTTCCAACGATAATTTCTGCTTTTGATGAGACTTGGTTTTCTTTGACGACTTGTGCGCCTGGAACCAACTCTAGAAATTTAGGCTGTGCATTTCTCTCAGCTCCACAAGAAGCTAATAGAAAGATTAGTGCCAGTGTGGATACAAGTTTTTGAACTTGCTTCATAATGTCCCCCCGTATGTATTAAACATCCGGACATTACCTGCTGTGTCATAGGAAGGGAATAGATGACGCGCCTCGGCTATAACCTTTACACGCTTGGGTCCCCTAAATTGGGACCCATTATAAAGACTGTATTATCGGGAACTTAGCTTCGTAAATCGGCCACACTCAGCATCTCCCCACTCTTGCTCACGCTGAGAATAGATATAAACAAGAGATCCCGTGCTTTCCAAGCTCATACCAGACTGTTTCCCCTTAAGGGTATTGATGACTGTATCGATATTCTTTTTAGAAACCATTGGGCATCCACTGGACATGGACCAGGCCTTGTTTTTTGTTACTAGTTTATGCTTATGAATAACGACTGCTCTTTCGCAAGCATTGTCATTAACACCTTTTGAAATACCATGAACGATGAGACTTCTTCCCCACTTTCCAGTGTACTCCTGACCGGCCATATAAAATCCACTTGAAGGGGCATTGGAACCTTTTTTATTACTATAATAGCGTGCCCACTTTACTGAATTCTTGTTGTGAGAGAGATCACCATTCATATGATTGGCCTCAAATCTACCGTGAGCAACTGGCATGGACTTGATGTTTCCAGTCTTCTTATTGATTAAAAACATTCGATGTGTATTACTTGCTTTTGTGTAATCGATAATGGCAAAGACATCTTGCTTACCAAGTTCATATCTCCCCTTGGAGTAACATCTTTGGTTGTAACCTGAACTGGAGGGTTTTTTGAATTCTATCTGTTGACCGCGGGTACCTTCGAGAAAACATTGTACGTGTCTGAGTGATTTGATATTACCACCGACTTGTCTGAATCTTGCTTCAAGTTCACTCCATTCTACAGCGCTTGCAGCAAAAGAAACCGAGCTTATAGCTACGGCAATCAAAAGCGTTTTCATCCTTGAATCCCCTCTTAAAAGTTTTCTTTTTTATAATTTTAAGAGCAAACAGGATGCACTTCAAATATCATTATCTTTCATCTATTCTTGAGAGAAGGAGTCTCTTTTATGAAAACAATTTTACTTTCAATACTCATTCATTTTGCCTTCGTTGTGATTATTGTCGTACCTTTTTTCTCAACCCCGCTTGGTGAGCAGCTTTACGCCAACTATCAGGATACAGGGCTTCACAAAGCGATTTATTGCCAGTATGTAGATTGGTTTGGAGCGAGTGGCTTTGATAAATTGAAATTTGTCATCAGATGTAAAGTACCGGGAATGATGGAGTGAGATGAAACTCTCAGATTATAAAAAGAAAAAAGAAATTCAAAAAGAAAGCCTTTTAAAAGAAGAGTCTCTTCATCGGACTTATTGTCTCAAATGTCTGAGGTCACAAAATGCCTGTCTATGTTCCCACCTTACTCCTTTCAAAACAACTTTTGAGATCGTCATTCTCATGCATCCAAAAGAAGCGAAAAAGCAGACTGTAGGAACAGGACGCTACACCCATCTTTCACTTATCAATAGTCGAATCATCATTGGAGAAAACTTCGATGAAAACAAGGAAGTGAGAAAGATACTTGAAGATCAAAAGTATTATCCATTCCTTCTTTACCCTGGTGAAGATGCACTCAATATAAGTAAAGAGAAGATGGATTCAAAACTGTTTGAGGGAAAAATACCGTTAGTCTTCATCATTGATGGTACATGGCCATGTGCCAAGTCCATGATGCGTGATTCGACTTGCCTTCATGGAGTCCCCAGAATCAGTTTCGATAATTCAATTGAATCGCGATTTGTCATTAAACATCAACCAGCAAAGTATTGCCTCTCGACTATCGAGTCAGTCTATATTGTACTCTCAGAGCTCGAAAAACAGGGACTGGAGTCCTCCAATGGAAAGAAGGAAGGTCTTATCAATATGCTCGATCAAATCGTTAAATACCAGGTTGAGTGTGCAGAAGATCCAAATAAAAATAGCTATCGTAAGAGAACTGATGGTTACAAAAAACCGGAAGAACGAAAAGAATCCACCCGCTGGGAAAAGCGGATGATTCTATTCGAAGAAAAAAATTATTAGTGATTATTGCCAGGCACTATCTGAAGACTTTCTAGTCTTCTTTCTGGCACTTGAGAAGTTCTTTTTAGCACCACGAGGAGCGCCATCACGGTTTCCACCACGGCCTTCACCACCACGAGAGTTTCCACGTCCACCCTTTTGAGGTCCACGTCTTCCACCAGCATTACGGCTACCACCAGTTCTTCCTCTTACTCTTTTAAAGCTTCCTTTGTCCTGACCTTCAGGAAGTTTCCCAATATCATCAAGTCTACGAAGCTCTCTGTTGTACATATAAGTAAAAAGAATCTTGGCAAGATCTTCTTTTTCAGTTTCATTGAAGAATTCTTCAAACGCCTGATAGGCATCATCAATTTTAAATTCTTCTTTTTTGCCCATGACGGCTTCTTTGATCGAGATCATTTTCTCAAGATCTTTTGCAACGATCACTGATTTGAGATCATCATGACAGGGAAGATCGCCTTTTTTGATCACTTGATTAGTGACATGCTCGATTCTTCTAAGTCCTTTCAGGTCTCTTGGATCGATAATGGTTGCAGCAATACCTTTCTTACCAGCTCGTCCTGTTCGGCCAATTCTGTGAACGTAAGATTCGATATCTTGTGGCAATCCATAATTGAAAACGTGAGTCAGGTCGTTGACGTCAATTCCTCTGGCCGCAACATCAGTACAGATAAGAAGCTGAACTTTACGACTCTTGAAACGCTCCATGGCCTTTTCACGAAGTTGTTGGGCCATGTCTCCGTTAAGACATTCCACTTTCAATCCACGGTCAGCCAGGTTACCGGCCAAGTCTTTCGCCTCTCCACGAGTCTTACAAAAGACCATCCCGTACGCGTCTTTTTCAGAGATCACAAGACGATAGATAGCTTCTGCAAATTGTTTTTTGACAACTGGAAAGTAAAGTTGCTCGATATCTGCATTAGAAAGAGTTTGCTTTTGTACTTTTACCATTTCTGGAAGGTCACATTCTCTCTCAATCAATTCTTTGATTTGCTTAGGCATTGTCGCTGAGAACATCCACATCATTCTATTTAAATTGAATGAGTCGAGAACTTTTTGAACATCGTCATAGAATCCCATGTTCAACATTTCATCAGCTTCATCAAGAACAAGAAATTCAGCTTCAGAAAAATCAAGAACTCTTTTGTTCATCAAATCAATGACACGACCAGGAGTTCCCACGACAATTTGTGGTCTTTTCTTTTGAATTTCACCGATTTGTTTATCGTAAGAAGCACCACCGTAAATACATACAGTTTTAACCTTCTTCATATATTTCGAAAGTTTTTCGATTTCTTCAACAATCTGTTTCGCCAATTCTCTTGTCGGAGCAAGAATAAGGGCCTGCATATCATTTGATTTCAAATTCAATCTTTGAAGCAGTGGAAGAACGAAGGCGGCTGTCTTGCCAGTACCAGTCTGGGCCTGACCCACAAGATCCTGGTGTCCCTTCAAAAGAAGTGGAATGGCCTTTTCCTGAATTTCAGTCGGTTCAGTAAAGCCAAGGTCGTTAAGTGCCTGCAAAAGAGGCTCATTCAGATTCAATTCATCAAATGTCACAGAGTAATCCTTGGAAATGTGCGTTGAAGGCTTATATCCTTGAAAACGGGTCCCTACAAGGAAAATGTAAGAACTACTGTATAAGGCGGGTCTGCTCTCTGATCAGGTACTTCTTTCCATTAACAAACAAGTAGTTACGTCCAACAAAACTAACTCTGTGATCTTCAACAACCAGACCACAACCATCTGGAGAAGCGTATAAACAGCGATCCTTTATCTTTTTTGACTCTAAAGCGAGGGCCTCATTATAACGTTTAGAATTCCTAAAATGAGGAAAGAACTCAAAAGGAACCAATCCCAGAGCATCGAAGTTTCGGATTCTATCCTCATTGTCGTCACAATCGAACTCGGGGTAGGTTGCGGTCTTGATATCTGGAGTCATCAAAATTCCACCGGCCGAAAGTCCGGTCAAAACACCGCCGTGTCTGGCGAATGTTTTGAGTTTCGCTATCCATTTTTTCTTCCTGAGATTGTTCAAAAAGTAGAATGTATTCCCACCAGAAAGATGAATGATATCAGAATCGAGAATCTCGTTTTCGAGAATGCTGTCAAAGGGAACGTCTACTGGAAAATACATGATCTTTCGAACACCGAGCGAACGATAATGATCACTGAAGGCCTTAAAATCGGCCTCGAGTCCATATGAGCAGGACGGAATGTAAGCTACTTTTGGACGGCGTTTTCCCGAAAGCCTTATGGCCTCCAGATCAAGATCAATGTTGTCTTCTTCATATCCACCGCCGTAGAAAACTAATTTCAAAGCCCCTCGCGATAATCCCTTACGATTTTCAACATCCCCTTCATCAGGCGACCTTGCTTTGCGTGGCGGTTCTGATAGTCCTTGGTATCGGGATCCATGTTTTGATACTCTGAAAAATCCCTGAGTATCTTTTGAATCTCAACTGGTGAGAGTTTCGGTCTATGTCCGAGAATCTTGTTTACTATGGTTGTAATGGAATCGCCAGTCACCCTGTCAAATTTATTGACCACACTCGATCTCATGGAGACTTCGAGTAGAATTTTCTCCACACTTGAGGAGTTCTTTCTGGAAACTGAATTAATTAGTGTCCAATAGCCCTTTTGAAATTCTTCAATTTTACGGCTCTTATATGTCGTCAACGTAAGGTCTTCTGGCGAAGAATAACTGGACTTGGCAATTTCAATGAATTCTTCTTTTTTGATCTTCTCGCCTCTCGACAAATACAATTGAGGTAATTCCCTAAGCAGATCACGCATGCAAAATACTGCATTCCAGTTGATTCCGTCTCCGACTTCATGAAGTCCTTCTACAGACTTGAATCTCTCAAAGTAACAGAAGATCTTGTAGAAATCCTTCACCTGCTTTTTCTTTTTAGTCAGAAGAAATTCAGCATCGGAAGGTTTGAAACCAATTTTCTGGATGAAATATTCAAGGCTTTTTTCTTCAAAAGTCTTATCGAATTTTTTAAGGATTGGGTGCTTGGCAAAAGACTTGATCGATTTCTTTTTTCCTGTTTTTACGAAATCAATCATTTGAATGAACGTTTGTACCGTATATCTAGCCTTATGTTTTTGCTCTTTGATACTTGTCGAAAATCTAGAGACATCATCAAATCGATACTCATGATGAAAGAGACCGAATTGTCTGATGGAGCCGAAATCAATAACGGAACCGTCCATTAAAATATTGTCACCATCCCAGTCGAGCCAACAAAAGATGTAGTCCGACTCGAACCTGGCCACAAGGTCAGCAAAAATCTCGCACTCTTTTTCCAGGAAGTAATTATAGGCACCATTCCCACTTGGAACGTTCTTCCATTCTCTATTCTTTTTCTGACGTCCAATGAAGTAATCCACTATTTTGACCAGTGATTCATGCTCACCTTGTTTGAGATAATTGAACATATGACTTGGCCGGATTAAATTTTCGTGAATCCGTACATTGATCGATATCTTATTGGGAAACTCAATCACACAGAGAAGTCTCTCGGTACCGATATGGTTCTTGTTGAAAATTTCTGAAAAGAATAATGTAGAAAAGCCTTCATCAATTTCCGAATATCCACAGCCATAACTGATACTCGGATCTCCAGATTCAAAATAACGTCCGTAGATATGAGTTGCAGGACTTAAACATGTCGCTCCTGTTCCACAACTTGAGACATCATATGTTTTTCCTTTGAACTTCACCTGTCCATTCCAGATCGAGCGACCATCCCCACTGGTTTTTCCCTGTTTATTTGGATGTTGAAGTTGCAAGTATCTGGTTGCCATATAGGTATTCGGCTTGATCGACTCTTCTGGAAAGTCTTTTCCTACGATTTCATCATATTCATTGATGATCATGAGAGAGAATGTTTCAAGAATTTTCTTTTCGAGATTGCGACTCAGTTTATCAGGATGATTTTCTGAGATGAGACCAATCTCCTTGGCGAGATCGAAATTAAAAGCTGCGACCTTCCCTCCTTCTCTGTATCTGGCCCGATATTCAACAACAGATTCAGGAACTTGATCCTTCAAAGGATGTGTCCCATCGATCTGATCGAAGGTTGAATAATCTTCGGTTGAAGATTTGAGAGGATTGTAGATGTTTAGCTTTAAACGACTCATCACCTAATATTATAGAGAATTTGAAAAACCGTGCTTTTCACGCGGAAAAAGCTACCACTGATTTTAAAAAGACTGACTGGAGCCCATGGTTTTTATTAACTGGAATTGCTGTATTATTTTGTCATCTAGTTGAAATAAGGCTACAACGATTCAAAGGAGAAAACTTGAGTCAATACGTCTGGGGAAACAAGGAAACGCAGTTTTTCTACCAACTCGACCCTCTCAAAATTCTAGATTCCATCGACGAACTGGGATTGAAAACCACCGGGCGAAGCCTTGCTTTGAACTCTATGGAAAATAGAGTTTACGAAGTTGAGATTTCAGATCCATTAACTGACGGCTCATCTCCAAGTGATTTTTTTGTTATCGCAAAATACTATCGTCCAGGACGTTGGACAAAAGAGCAAATACTCGAAGAACATCAATTTCTTAGTGATCTTAAAAATCATGAGATTCCGGCGATCGCACCATTAGAGTTTAACGGTGAAACTCTGTTCACGGAAAAAGAAACTGGTATCTACTATTGCCTCTTTCCAAAGCAAGGAGGCAGAAATCCCGATGAGTATAACGATGACCAACTCGAGCAGTTAGGACGACTTCTAGGGCGAATTCATAGTGTCGGGAAGGCCAGAAAAGCAAATCATCGACTCTCCATAACTCCCGATACATTCGGGAGACAAAACGTTGCTTTTCTAAGTGATAATGGTTTTCTTCCCTCCGAAATCAAAGATCTCTACTTAAAAACTACTGAAGAAATCTTCGAAATGATCCAGCCACTTTTCAACAATCTTCATACGCAAAGAATTCATGGAGATTGCCATGCCGGAAACGTCCTTTGGCATCCAACGCATGGATACTACTTCATTGATCTCGATGACATGCTGACAGGTCCAGCTGTCCAAGACGTCTGGTTGCTGCTTCCTGGAAGAGATTCAAAATCAATTGCTGATCGTGCCTTATTGCTTGAAGCTTATGAAACAATGAATGATTTCAACTGGGCCGAACTAAAACTTATTGAGCCTCTGAGAACTCTTCGTTATATCCATTTCAGTGCCTGGATTGCCAAAAGATGGGAAGATCCATCATTCAAACAGGCATTTCCTCATTTTGAGTCTGCTGACTACTGGAATGTTTCATTGAGAGATCTTCTTGATCAGAAAGAATTGATTCAGAAAATTTTTGAGCCAGAAATTCCTGATTATTAGCTTTAAAAGACTGCCCAGAAATAACTGATGTTAAGAACGAAATACGTTTCCCCGTAATCTTTACTTTCAGTTGTCACTCCACTGGTGGTCGTTCTGAAGGGGTAAGGCTTCTGATCTTCTGAAGAATAACTTGTTTTTCCAATATTCAGATTGAAACTAATATTGTTTTCAAGTTTCCATCCACCACCAACTTCTAGTGTACTCCCAGAGTAAATTGTCTTGTCACCATCGTCTTCTGTCACATCATAAGCAGTTATAAGATAAGAAAACCAGAATCTGATATGTTCTCCAAAAGTATAGCCAACCATTGGTCCAAAACCATTCTTAATATAATCACTGTCTGAGTACGATTGCTCAGTTGATGAAGTCGATGTTTTCAAGGTGACATCTCCTAGAATTCCAAATTGATAGAAAAATTTTCCACCAAGGAGGAAATTATCCATTCTATAACCACCTGCAGAACCAAACTCGAAACCGGAAGTAGATCCAGTTAAAGTTCCAGTAGCTGTGGTCGGTGAAATGTAGTCGAAGTTACCTTCTACGCTACCTAGAGTTTTGCCGAAATATGGCTCTACAAACCACTTTTTGTCTTTAGGGTTTTTCTTAGGCAGTTTTGCCGGCTTCGGTTCTTTTTTTGCCAATGTCTTCACTTCTTTTTTAGGAGCAGCCCCTGGAACAGACTTGTCACCGACTTTCAGTCCTGCATTTTTTTGAGAAATCAGTAGAAGTGATTTTTTTCCAACTTTTTTAACCATAGCACGGACTATTTTCCCATCAGAATTTTTAAGTCTGATAATTTGTCCCTTGGTCGCATCTTCATGTCCGGAAATCGAAATGAGGACCTGACGTCCTTTAACTTTTTTAACAACTCCTGCAAAAGTAGCTGAAGAAATAAATAAAAAAATGAAAGTAATGATTTTCAAATTCAACATGTTTAATTCCGATTGTATATCTTAATTAAAATCGACAATCGGAAAAAAGACAATAGAGAGGGAAGTTTATCCCTCTCCTTTCTATAGTTGGAACTCTATTTCCCTCATGAAATGATCAGAAATATCCAATTCAGACCTAGTTTGAACATAGACTGGCTGAACTCCACGATAAAAGACCCTATCCAGCTTCAACCATGCTGCTCTATTTGAAGAATCTGCTTCAAATTCCACCTCTGACAACCCTGCCTTTTGTACAAATTCTGGAATCAAAAAGGATGACCTATTGGGAGTCCATCCATTGAAGTCGCCAGCAAGAATAATTGGACCCTTGTGAGATTTAACTTCTTTTAGCAAGGCCCTTAAACCTTTTTTGTATCCACCTTCTCCATACGACATTGAGAAGATAAAAAGAGGCAAATGTACATTGATAGTTTTAAGTTTTCTCCCATCTCTGAGTTTGAAAATTTGTACGACGATACCCTTATCAATCGATGGCATCACAGGTTCATCATCAACCTCAATGCTGTAAGCATTGCAAGGCTCAACTCTCGACAATGTTCCAACTCCATAACTTCTGGAGTTATGAATCGTTAATGCCTCTCGTCCCGGTAATCGATCACGAAGCCCGTTGATTGCATAAGCGCTTGCTTCTTGAAAAAAGTAGAAATCAGCATCTGAATCGACAAGCTGGACTGGCATGTTTTGTAGACCTCGATCTTCTTTGACATTCCAAAGGAGTATTTCAATTCGATCCAGTTCAGGAAGAAGACATCCAGCATAGGAAGTAAAGTTGATAGAAAGTAAAAGAAATATAAGTATTGTTGTTTTCATGAAATCAAATTTAACGGTATTTGATTTATTTAGGGGGTGTGATGAAAAGTTTCACCTTTTTTGAAAGATGCTCCCAAAGAAGACTGGGAGAAAGTCATTCAATTCGAGAAGCACATTTGATACACAAAGTGGCTTCAGGAATGGTTTTAAGTCTTTTTTCAGTTATCTCTTCTCCGCACTCAAGACAGTCTCCATATTCTTTATCTTCAATTCGTTTCAAGGCCTGGGTCAATTTTGTTACTCGAATTTTTGCATTTCGAAGAGCTGCATCGTTGACTGACTTCTCTCCAATAGCTTCCATCCTTGAAAGTCGTCCTATGGCATTATCTGGAGAAATCGGTTTGGTCAATTCTTCAAGACGCTTAATCTCTTCTCTAACTTTCAAGAGAGTATCATTGACAAGAATTTTAGCTTCTTGAAAATCCATCAAGCATCCTGGTATTTTTTAACGAATGTGTCGAAATGTTGCTGTGAAAGTGGATCATTCCCTTCCAAAAACTTCTCTAGCCATTGAATGGAATCATTCCCCCAAAACATTTCTCCGTCGACGATAAAACTTGGGACACCAAAAAGTTCAGACTCTTTCGCTCGCTTGAGATTCATCTTGAGTTCTTTTCTGACGTCGTTATCTCCAACACGATCAAGCAATCTTTTTCCTGGGAGTTGCCTTTGCTCAAGTAGGTCTTCCAGTCTTTCTGGATTTCCAATGTCTTCACCACGACCCCATCCTTCCATGAAAATGGTGTCAATCACATCAAACTGATCATCTCCGGCATTGCTAGTTGTTGCACATCTAAGTCCATAGAGAGAATTGAACGGAATTTCTTTTGGTGTCTCAAATGGAATTTCATTGATTGATGTGAAACGTAGGCAATCTTTGAAGAGATATTCCCTCTTCGGTTTGATCTGAGCCGGTCCTTTCGTCTCGTGAGACTGAATAAGGCTTGCCATTGGCACTGGAATGAACTCGAACTCAAACCCTATCTCTTTCAAGCTATCTTTTTTGTTACGAACCCAATTCCAGCTCAGATAACTATAAGGGGAAAGAAAATCAAAATAGTATTCAATCTTTTTCATGACTGCATTGCCTTGATAGTTGTCCAATCGCCTATTAGAATGGACATATGAAAGTTTTTTGGCTCATTAGCATTTCATTTATTCTATTCGGCTGTCAAAAAAAGGTCTATGACGCCAAGACCTGTGAAGATTTGTCCATTCGCGCCTTCAAAGGGTGGCCGAAAGACGCCAATGAGTTCAAGAAGAACTGCCAAGGAGTTGAAATTACTTTCACTAAAGAGAAGTGCCAGGAAGTCCTCAACGATTTCATCATGAATGGAAACATCGATGCGCTAAAGGCCAAGCACGGTGAGCGAGCTTCGGAATGTCTGACCAATGCCGATCTGGAAAAATTTAATAAGTCAGGAGTTAAGACTGACGACGATGATCATAGCGGCAGCAAGAGCGATACCGACAACTAGAAAAATCTGAAACTGACCTTTCTTCTTTTCATCTACAGTGAAGTTATCTTTCGATTCACCATCAATTTTTTTCTGTTGAATCTTCTGAGTACGTTTTTTGTCTTTCTTTCTTCTTCGTTCAGTATTTTTTGCCATGGTAATACCTAGTGAATAGATCTCAGGATTTCTTTAAAAAGATTTTTGAATCTTGAACCTGATTTGATTTTATAGTCTTCATCGACAATGTCTCCAAGATCAAAATCGTGATCTTCAAGAACATGATCTGGTATATTGATTTCGCTTTTAAAACCACTCGTCAGTTGGGCCACCAACTCGTCATTCTTTTTGACTATTTCGCGGGCCTTTTCAACTGCATACTTGGCGGACATGGTCCTGGTTTCAATATCGAGATTGGGAGTAGAAATCAGAGTCTCTACGGCAATATCATTGTTTTCCATTAAAAGCCTTTTTCCGTGTGTGGGAGTAGAATACCAATTGAGTAACGCTTTGCCTACACTTTGACGCAACGAAAATGTATTGAATTTTTAGACCTTTGCCCTTTTTGAGTCCTATAATACAAGGATGGAAATCCTCATTTTTGTCATGCTTTTCATTATGGGCCTCTTTGGCTTTTTCATGTTTTTCAGACTTGGAAAGTATACCAACCGCAGACGAATCATGAGCTACCCAATTCCTGAGGGCTGTGTAGAAACCATCAGACAATCCATTCCCTTTTATGACGAACTTCCCGAAGACGAAAAAGAACAGATCAACTCAATCGTCAAAGTAATGATTTCAGAAAAGCAATTCATCTTGGAAAACGATGACTTCAAACTCAACAATGTCCACAAGATTACACTGTTTGCCAGGGCCGCCATGGTTTCAAGAAACAGCATTGATCCTTTCCTGGAAAAAGTAAGTGCTATCAGTGTTGGAGGAGTTGATTCCATGTTTTGTTGGACGGGTGAAATTCCCTATGCACCTGTTTGGAATAACCCTAAAGCCTATGCAAGTATTGGCCTTGAAAACTTCTCTTCAAAATATAGAGGAACTGTCGCCCAGTGGGCCTGTTTCTTTCCCTATCATCCTGCTCGCTTCCAAGCCGCTCTTGGAAGTATGCCAATCGATAAAAGTCTTTTCCCATTGTTTGCTGAAATCTGGTTTGAAGACAAAAGCTTACTCAAAGAAAAACACCCTGAAATCTATGCTTACCTGAAAGAAGAATTTTTAAAATCTGAATAGGAATTCTGAATGAAAAGGTAGGAGGGCTTCCATGCCCAGGTGGTTCGTTAAGATAAATGGCGGGATATATCTGCTTTTTTGATCGCTGTCTTGATGGCTCCTCCATCGACGCCAGCGTAAGATTTGAAAGTGAAAAACAATAGAAATAGCGCAATCAAGTACTTCAACATAATCAACTCCTTACACACTTTGCACAACCAATATTATTCTTAAGTTCAAAAGTAATTTAACATAGTTCAAATTTTTTTAAACCAAAATTAAAAAGCTTTGTACTTTTTACACATCGTGTTACAATTAGTTCAAGTTATTAAGTATTATCAAGGACTTATTATGCAGGAAATTGACTGGAAAACCCTCAGCAACATGCCAGGAAGCCGAAAACTGAACCCTAAAAAGTATCAGATCCTCGATTCCTCACTCCAATTGATCCATGAAAAAGGAGTTCAAGGCCTGAGTGTGACTGCCCTATCTAAATCGACGGGGCTCTCCAAATCCTTGATCCTTTATCATTACGAAAACAACGATAAGATACTTGAGGACTTGTTCTTCTTCTCAGGAAAGATGGCCAGAATGTGGATTGAACGCTCACTTGATGGGAAGTTATCTTTTGAAGAAAGAATCACTGGCATGACTGAAGGGATTTTCAGATGGGTTCTTTCTAATAAGGAAGTCGGAGAATTTTTCGCTTTGATGTTTCATGAGGCCACTAAGACTGAGGCCATGCAAAATGTCTACATGGGAATTTATCAGACTGCTATCGAACTCTGGGAAAGAATTTTTCTAGAGAGTATGCGCTATAACGATTTGAACACTATTAAAAATGAAGTTCGGGCCATTCACTCTCTGATTCAAGGTTCATTGATCCACATGGTTGCATCAAAGGATGAAGAGAATGCCAAAAGCTACGCTGAACTTATTAAGTTCAACCTTGAAAAAATTCTAGATGTAAAGTTACCGGATTTTGATATCTGATTACTCAGGTTGAAAACATTCCGCAGGAACAAAGTTGTTATTGATCCTCTGGAGCTGACCTGAATTGCAATCTTCAATGGTGGCAAAAACTGCATCGGTCATACATTCACTTCCTTTGCTTTGGGAAGCAAACCATTTTGCATTTTTGCTACATTGAAAAAAGTTGGCCTTGTCCACGCAGGCCCAATGTTGCTTAATACAGTTATAAACCAGACCTCTTCCAAGCACTTCATAGTTTGGAGGAGAGACGTATTCAATTGGAGTATCGACTTCAGTTGCCTGCCCAGTGCCAGAAGAACTACCGACGGCTCCTGAACCTGAATCAGAATCGCCTATTCCTGACCCTGTAGAGAGACCGTCGCCTGAACCTTCCCCAGATCCATCTCCAGTTCCCGTTCCCTCTCCATCAAAGGAGCCAGATCCTCCACCAGAACCATCAGTGCTTCCCGAACCACTACTAGCAAAATCAAGATCTCCACTTGAAGAGTCACTGGAACCTGAAGTATCGTTCATCGACGGTTCATTCGATCCCAGAGAATCCATTGGATCATTCGTTGGAGTATCCATTTGTGATGGTTCACTAGGTAAATCATTAGTCGAAGTATCCATTTTTGGTGGCTCAGCATTGGCCATCGCATCTGCCATTGTATCAGGTGTTGGAACAGGGGCCGCTTCTTTCTTTTCAGTCTTAGCGACTTCCTTTTGTTTATCTTGTTTAGGTTTTTTCTTTTTTGGTCTTGGACGCTTCTTCAAAGGAGGTGGTGCCAATGCAACATCGTCCTGGTTTTTCAAGACAAATTCATCCACAGCAAAATAACCACCCAACAATAGGACAACGATGATACCTGCCATTTTGATTTTCTTCTGATTGGCAGCATCGAATTTAGGATTGATTTCTCCGGTATCCTCGTCAAAATCATCATCAATGTCATCAAGGTCTTCCTCGAGCTCGTCGAGAACATCATCGCCCATTTCGAATTCAGCAGTGTCGTCGTCTCCGCCACCGCCTTTTTTCTTCAGGCCTTTTACCTTGTTCATCAGATCACCAAGCATGATCTTCGCCCTCTTTGATGAGTGTTTATGGTTATTCACTCAACATATCGGGACAAATACCTGATAATTTACTGAGATGAAAAAAATCGTGTTTAACTGGTACATTTTTTCCGCACTGACTTTGTCGGCTTTTGAAAATGCTTTAGCAATCAGCGATTGTTACTATCTTCTCCCCTATGAGAATGGCAAAACCCATCGGACTTTGCAGGGTTACTTCGGCAAATATTCACACAAGGCTCCTCTGGAGTATGGTGTCGACTTTGAAATGAATGAAGGAACCCCCATTCATGCTGCCAGATCAGGGATAGTCATTGAAACGAAAAGTGACAGCAATCAGTCAGGTAAAGACAAAAGCTTTCTGAGTAAAGCGAACTATATAAAGATCAAACATCAAGACAACAGTATTGGTTATTATGCTCACCTTAAGTATAAAGGTGTTCTGATCAAAAAAGGTGAATCGGTTACTGCTGGTCAGAAAATTGGACTAAGTGGATGTACGGGATGGTGCGATGGTGCTCACCTACATTTTGAAGTCCATATTAAGGATGGAAAAGAGAGAAGAACTCTCCCTATCCGGTTCATCACTAGAGAGGGAGTTGTTAGAAATATGGAAAGACAAAAAGCCTACACGTCTGTTCTTACTGACCAGAACCTGTGTAAGTAATTCGATAAACTTTTCCTTCGTAATCACAGGAAAAGAGAAGTGAACCGTCACTCAAAGTTTCAAAATCAACAGGTCTCGCTTTTCTTCGTCTTCCTTCTAGAAGTCCGCCAAGAAACTCAAAACTATTGGTTGCCTTGTCTCCGTCAATTTCAACAAAAGTAATTCGATAACCATCAGGAGTCGAGCGATTCCAGCTTCCATGTTCCGCCACAAAAGCACCCTTGCGATACTTCTCAGGGAACATCTTACCTTTATAAAACTCAATTCCAAGAGGAGCTCTATGTGCTGGAAGTTTCCAGGCCGGTTGAACATATTTAGAGCAATCAACGCCTTCACCAAATTTTGGATCTTTAATCATTCCGGCATGACAATGAGGATAGCCGAAATGCTCTCCATTCTTTGAAAGCATGTTCACTTCCTCTTCCGGAATGTCATCTCCCATCATGTCTCTTCCATTGTCAGTGAACCACAATTTCTTTGTCGTTGGATGCCAGTCAAACCCTACTGTGTTTCTGACTCCACTTGCAATTTTGATTACTTTGTTTGTTTTCAAATCAACTTCGAAAATCCCTGAATACTTCTCACCAGCATCACAAATATTACAAGGAGCTCCGACAGGAACGACCAGCTTTCCTTCAGGTGAAAAAGCGATATATTTCCACCCGTGGTGTCCATCATCAGGAAATTTCACACTGAGTTTTTTATAAGGGGCATCTGCTTTGAGATTATTCAAAATGTTTTCAAACACCAGGATTTCACTGACTGTGGCCACATAAAGTTTGCCATCTCTAAATGCCACTCCATTTGGCATGCGAAGTCCAGAGACAAGTTTGATAACTTTATCTGCTTTAAAATCTTTATTAGAATCAAGAACAGCGTAAACACTATCACCACCTCGGTTTCCGACGAAAAGCGTTCCATCAGGAGCGAGTGCCAGAGATCTGGCTCCATCCACCTTGGCATAAACTTCGAGTTTGAATCCATCAGGCAACTTCGCTCCATTAATAGCGGCGAAGGCAGAGGAGATAAAAAGACTAAGGAGTAGACTGCTTTTGATCAAGAGTGAGATTGACATCATATCTTCCTTTTCCATCCAATTCCGTGGTGGACAATGTGCCAGAGTAAATCTGGCCATCAACATTGAGAGAAGCTTTCAAAACGAAAGGTCTTTTCAATGGCATTCCCGGTGGAACCGAATGCTTCGGGGTCAAAACAAAGGCCTGTGGGAATATAGGGTTTTTATAATTTGTTCGGGCCACAACTTTTTTCCCATCAAGTGTTGAGGCCTCAATAGTCAGCAATCCCACTTCTTTGTAAAAAGAATGGAATTTCTTGTCGAGATGCAAAGTTCCTCCGAACTTGGCATCAAATACAGAGTTGGCCGACGCCACTCCAAGAAAAAATGAAAGGGCGAAAAGGATTCGCTTCATTATTTTCCTCCAATAAACTCTCGACCACTCATGTATGGTCTCAAAGCTTCTGGGATATAAACTTTGCCATCTTCTCTTTGATGACACTCCAAGAAAGGAACCAGGATTCTTGGAGTCGCCACAGCTGTGTTGTTCAAAGTGTGACAGAATTGAACTTTCTGGTCCTTGTCGCGGTATCTTAGATTCGAACGTCTGGCTTGCCAATCATGGAGAGCTGAACAAGAGTGTGTCTCCCTGTATTTCTCTTCACTTGGAACCCAACATTCAACGTCGTACATTTTGACTTTTCCACTTCCCATATCACCGGTACAGCATTCAATCACTCTGTATGGAAGCTCGAAGGCCTCAACAATTTCCAATGAGGTATCGAGGAGCATCTTGTGCCACTTCAGCGATTCTTCCGGGTCATTTTTACAAATGATGTATTGTTCTGTTTTCAGGAATTGGTGAACTCGAATAAGTCCACGAACATCACGTCCGTAACTTCCAGCTTCTCTACGAAAACAAGGAGAATAACCTGCATACAGAATTGGAAGATTATCTTCCGTCATCAATTCACCAGTGTGAAGAGAGTTCAATTGCACTTCGGCAGTTCCGGAAAGGTAAAGCTCGTCATCTGGCATGTAGTAAACTTGATCCTTTCCAACAGGAAAGTGACCAGTTCCGACAAGAGCAGCTTCTCTTGCAAATGCAGGCGCAGAAGTGACAGTGAATCCTTTTTCCATCAATAGATCCATGGCGAATCTATGCATGGACATCTCAAGCATCAATGCTTCATTTCGAAGAGAATAGGATCTTGAACCACAAACCTGGGCAATCTTTTCAAACTCGGCCCAGCCATTGGTCTCAAGAATATCGACATGATCTTTTGGTTCAAAAGAAAACTCTGGAAGTTTTCCACCCTTTTTAACTTCGACGTTATCATTTTCGTCTGCACCGACAGGAACAGAAGGGTCAGGAATGTTTGGAACGAGAAGCATAAGTTCATTGAACTTGTTTTCAGCTTCAGAAAGTTTTGGTTTGATTTCGTCCATCTTTGAGCCGATCTCTTTACCTTTGGCGATCAAAGCAGGACGTTCTTCATTGGAAGCTTTAGGGATTTGCTTGGAAGTTGCATTTCTTTCAGTTTGAAGTTCCTGCATCTCATTTTTGAGAGCAACCACTTCTTTGTCCACGCTGAGTAGTTCATCAAGGTTTAAACCTTCTCTTTTGATCTCTATCGCTTTACGTACAGCATCAGCATTTTCTCTAATGAATTTGATATCCAGCATACGAATCCCCTTTTATGCCGCCTAGATTAATCAAATCCACTCATTTTGTCACTGAAAGTGCGCTATGCTGCATAGGGATATGATTGGTTTTTTCCCCGCAATTCTGCTAATTTGCCTTCATGAACAATCTATCTGGAAAAACTAAATTCAATACAGCATATTTCTTTCTCGCCCTGATGGCAGTTCTTCTGATTCAGGACATCTGGAAGGCCACGAGTACCACTGCAAGAATTCCCTATTCAGAGTTTCAACAACAACTAGAAAATGACAACGTCAAAGAAGTTGTCATAGGAGAAAAGAACATCCGGGGAACATTCATCAAACCTGGAAAAAACAAAGAACATTTCATTACCAACAGAGTTGACGCTGATCTTGCCAAACAACTCTCAAAGTACGACGTCAAGTATACTCAACAAATCGAAAATACTTTTTTCCGCGACCTCCTCTCCTGGATTCTTCCAGTCTTTATCTTCTTTGGACTCTGGGTTTTCCTACTTAAGAGAATGGGGAAAAACATGGGCGGTGGTTTCATGTCCGTCGGTAAGAGTAAAGCAAAGATTTATGTCGAAACTGATACCAAGACAACTTTCAAAGATGTCGCTGGTGTTGATGAGGCCAAAGGAGAACTTCAAGAAATCATCGAATTTCTAAAGAATCAGGAACGTTACTCTAAACTTGGTGGCCGAATGCCTAAAGGTGTCCTACTAGTAGGCCCTCCGGGAACAGGAAAAACTCTACTTGCCAAAGCAGTCGCTGGAGAAGCTGGAGTCCCATTCTTTTCAATAAGTGGTTCTGAATTTGTTGAAATGTTTGTAGGAGTAGGAGCTGCACGAGTTCGCGACCTCTTTGAACAAGCAAGAAAACAAGCTCCATGTATCATTTTCATCGATGAACTCGATGCTCTAGGAAGGGCAAGAGGTGTCGGCCCAATGAGTGGTGGTCACGATGAGAAAGAACAAACTCTAAATCAACTCCTTACTGAGCTTGATGGATTTGACTCAAAAGAAGGTATCGTTCTTCTTGGAGCAACCAACAGACCAGAAGTTCTCGATCAGGCCCTACTCAGAGCCGGACGTTTTGATAGACAGGTTTTAGTGGATAGGCCGGATAAAGTCGGACGACTACAAATTCTCGAAGTTCACGTCAAGAAGATCATTCTTTCTGATAAGACTGATCTTGAGAAAGTAGCTGCCATTACAGCTGGCTTTACAGGTGCTGACCTTGCCAACCTCGTTAACGAAGCTGCTCTCGTGGCGACCCGAAGAAAAGGTGATGCTGTAGAAGACGACGACTTCAATATTGCAGTTGAAAGAATCATTGCTGGTCTTGAACGAAAAAACAGACTTCTCAATGAGTTTGAAAGAAGAGTTGTTGCCCATCATGAAATGGGTCATGCGCTTGTAGCCGCTTCACTTCCTGGTTGTGATCCGGTTCATAAAGTATCCATTATTCCTCGTGGGATAGGTGCTTTGGGGTACACCATTCAAAGGCCAACTGAAGATCGATTCTTGATGAAAAAAGAGGAGCTCGAAAACAAGATGGCCGTTTTAATGGGTGGTAGAGCTGCTGAAAAACTTATTTTCGAACACCTCTCAACAGGTGCCTCTGACGATCTCAATCGAGCAACTGATATCGCACGCTCGATGGTGATGAAGTATGGAATGAATGAAACACTTGGCCCAGTAACCTATGACAAGGAATCCAATCAATTCCTTGGAGGACCGAGCTATTCACCTCGAACCTTTAGTGAAGAGACCGCGAGAGAAATTGATACAGCTGTCAAAGGTATTACTTCAGGAGCATTTGATTACGCTTTTAATCTCCTCCATAAGAATAAGAATCTTTTGGAAGAGTCGGCAAACCTTCTCTTGGATAAAGAGACATTAATCGAAGAAGATCTCAAACCTATTTTTGATCGCTTGTCTGTATAAGTTCGCTTCTTAATTCCATCCAGATATCGAAGTATCTCCACGCTGGAGGGGCATCTGGTTTTACTTTGTGATCCGGCAAAAGTTTTAAATCTCCAGTGGCAAGCAAGATTCTTTTAACTTCAGGGTTTTGTTCAAGTTTTGCTTTCATCAACTGGCGAATCAACTGGTAATGATCACCTTTTTCAGAAGTCCGATAAGTCATCTTCTTACCCTTCCAAGTAACATAATTGATACCGAGTTTTTTCATATTTTTTGAACCGATATCACCGGCCTTCTTTGCCTTAAACGCCTTCATCTGAGCAACATCACTTCGTTTATGTTTCCAATCCATTCCCTCTTTCATTCGGGCATCTTTTTTACCTTCTGGAAACTTCATTGACTGCCAAACACCTTCAACACTCTCATATTTTTTTCCCTCAAATGTGAAAGGAGTATGAGCAAAATTTGAGAGAATCCCGAGCTCATTTCGCTTACTGAGAATGACTTCATTGTTTTCTTTTTTGGCAGCTTGTGGCAAAACTTCCCACCATTTGGCCGTTTTATCATCAACAGGTTTCCACCATTCATTGGGATAATTTTTTTTGGAAGTATTGGCACAACTGACCATGAAAAAGGCCAACATGAGGGCCGAAATCGTCTTCATTTCTTTCTCCTGATTGTCGGATAAAAATACTTTGGCCCAATTATTTTGGCCTGCCAAGACTTCCCTCTTGCTTAGTGGTGCAGGCCCCCTATAATGGAGTGAACCTTGAAGGAGTTTTAACAGATGGCAGCAAAATGTAAGTTCTGCGGACAAGAGATTTTCTGGATGAAAGACGGACGAAAGAACGTCCCTCATGAGCTCGTTGGTGGAGTCCATAATTGTGACGAGATGAAAAAATCCCGCGACAGCTTCAAGAAAATGGACCGTGGTGGGCTTTCTCCAGAGGAAATTGCCAAGTACGAAGCTCAAATCAATGAAGCGGCTAATAAAAAGAAAAAGTAACGCCAAATTTCCCAATTTTTAATGCTTATGGTAAAAAACCTCCACATCAATGGAGGAAAGCATGATTCACTCATTTCAGCAGGAAATTGAAGGGCTTAAAAACTGGCAAGTTCTCAAGAAGGAAATCCTTAATGAGATCTTTCCCGGCTACAAACCCTATATGAAAAAGTTGAATTATTATTCACTGGTTTCAGTTCTCGTGGATGACAAAGGTCAACCTAAGAAACTTAAAGAAAATGCTGCAGATACTGAATCATATATGATTTTTACCGACGCACTCCTTCTCAAGAGAATCATGCGTCCGCATAACGCTAATGAAATTCTCACAGGTCAATTTGAATCTTTGATCCACCCAGAGTTTACTCTAACAACTTTCATGCTTGGTGATCTCATTAAAGTCTTAAGTGGGAGTAATAGGCCTCAAAGTATCAAGGTCAACCCAATTCTTTTTGAAACCGACAGACTTGATGGAAGTGTTTACCTTTGCGAAGAAGTTCTGTTTGCTCCACTCTTCGACAAGGTAACAAAGAAATACATGATGACCGCTCCAGATCAGGCGCTGGCCCTTTTGGCGATTAATCCAAGTGATCAGGAGAGATTTGGTATAGAAATTATCTTCCATGCGCTCACTAATAGTGAACTTCCTGATGATAAAGAATCCAGAGAAGAAGTTCTCAAAAACAAAATTGATGAACTGGCCTTCTATGCTCCTCGTATTCCAATAAAAAAAGGAAGCGCAAGTATTTACTGTGTTCTTCTCAACCTTGAAAACTCAATGGAAGAAACTGCTTTCATCAGAACCTACAGAACTTTTGACGAGCATACTGACATCATCTTTGTAACTTCTGATCTTGAAATTAGAACTGGTGATCTCGACAGAATTCCTTACCATGGTGAAAAGATTGATACGATCTTTACTCCAATCATTCAGTGGCAACAAGAAAATAGAATCTAATATTGTTAATCTGCGGTTAAACTTTTTAACCGCAGGTTCACTCTCTTTTCCAACTTTTTAATCATTACATAGAATTAGAACGAACATTCGCAAACAGTGAAATAAACTTTTTGTAAAATAGCGTCAAAAACAATTTTTCGTCAAAATTCCTGTTACAAATTTTCTCTCTGAACAAACCACGTCTCAAGAAGGAGAAAAGATGAAGAAAATTGTTTTGTTGTTTGCTCTAATGTTGTCTACAAATCTATTTGCTGAAGAAGTCACACTCAAGCAAGCCAAATGCACTCTGTTTGGAAACCTTAAAATCAAGGTCTACGGTCTGGAGTCGTATGGAAGAGTTGGAACCGGTTATTTGAGAGGGAACCTTCCAATGTCAGACGATTGTGATGCTGTCAAAGAAGACTTCGAGCAATCCCTAGGACGCGGTTCGAGTTCGGTGGATGTCAATCTCGACACTCGCATTATCGTCATCAGAGAAAGAGATGATGACGACAAAATCGAAAAACGTTGGAGATGTACCACCAAGGAAAGGAAAACTCTTACCGTGGCATTCCCTGAGTTCCCTTATGTAGCATTCAAAAATGTTATAGAAAGAACCTTGCGAGTAAATCACTACTGTAGGTAGTTTTCGATTGAGGGGGGGGCGCTCCCCTCATTTTCAATAATGCTTCGAGATAACTCGTGCCACTTCAGTGTACTGATCTTCACTAAGACAAAAGTCGTGACAAATATTTTCACAGATATGATAGGTAGAGTGATTAGGGAGAAGCTCGATTGTTTCTTGTGGAACCCAAAAATCGTTAGGTGCAAAAACAAAAAGTGTTCGTTTCCCATCCAGCCTTTTTATTCTCTCCCTAACATTCAATGATTCAAAAGAATCAAAGTAACTGGAAACAAGTTTTAGAAAGTGATCGATATAATAAGGTTTTTTTATCTCACGCGCGATGTGATCATTATACGGATTTTGCCCCAGCCAGTTTTCAAAGAATCTTTGTGAAACCTTATCATTTAGAAGAATTGCATGTGAGAGGTTCTTGATCCCAATTCTTGAAACTGGATTTTTAAACAGTCTAAGAAATGGGATATTCTTTTTACTTGGCCCTACAAATGGGCAGAGTATAATGAATTCATCTACAATCCGTTCAAATTCTTCAAACAATGTAATCGTGACAGCACTTCCTAGCGAATGGCCCATCAAGAAAACTCTGTCTGCATTATGTTCTTTGATCAAGCGTTGTATTGTCCGCTTGTGATCTTCAATAACATCGTGAAGAGTTACCTTTTTGTGTCTAACTTTACGGGTATTACACTGTCCGAGGTGTGGGAGAATTTCCCACACTTTCTCCCCTTCAAGTTCCATTTCTTGAACAACTTGTCTGACAAAGGGGTCATAAATACCCGGAACACTGGGGTTTCCCGGAATCAATATCAAGAGATTTTTCATGGCGCCATAATATCATATCCCCCTCCTAAATGAATGATGAACCAAGTCAGGTGCTCGAAATCACGCTCTATGAGCGGGGTTTGCCCGCTCAATCTCATCCAGTTTTTCTGTTATAATATTAGAATATGCTGTTTTTGGGCAATCCCTGCACACAAGGAGGTCCCACATGAAACACAGCTTGATCACCTTTTTCCTGCTACTTTCTACTGGAGTTTTCTCCAAGGACCTCTTTAACTTTCCTGAAAGTCACCCTGAAATCGAAAAATGTATTGAAGACATCATCACCAACAGAATGGTTATCAAGGAATACCCTGAACTACTTTCCAATCAAAAAGATGACAACGGTTACGAGCTACTCATACAAACAGATAAGTATTGCAGCTGCCAGGTAGACCGTTTAAAAAGCGAATATGACCTCAAAAAGAATAATGAAATCGCCTGGTCCTTTAGAGACAAATCGGTAGGACTCGGTATCATGGATCAATGCGCTCTCAAACACTTCTCCCAAAGTAACCTCAATCTCATGTACGACATCATGATCTCCACCAAGATCAGAAGAAGTCTTGAAGGCAAATTGAATGGCCGTATGGTTGCTGGTATCCGTCACTTTGCCTCAACTAGCTCGATTCAAAACAGAAATCTCTGCCTTCAGGCCAAGATCATGCAAAAATGCACCAAAATCAAATCTCTCAGAAGTACCTATACATGTATCCAGGAAGTCACCACCTCGGGGGCCCAGATGCTGGACTTCGAAAAAAACTGTCCCACTTTCTCAACGCATTCATTAGATGATGAAGATTTATCCAATCTTGGGGATATGATTTAAGTAACATTTTGTGGTATTAATTCACCTAATGAGGTGGAGGTAATATGGAAACCGCATATTTCGGAGCCGGATGCTTTTGGGGCGTCCAACAAGTTTTTGATCAAGTTGAAGGTGTTAAAGAAACGGCCGTTGGCTATATGGGTGGCAAAACAGATAATCCTACTTATAAACAAGTCTGCTATGAAGACACGGCCCATGCAGAAGTTCTTGAAATCAAATTTGATCCCTCTGAAGTCTCATATGAAAAGCTTTTGGATGTCTTTTTCAAGATTCATAATCCTACGACTCTAAACA
>JBFEVX010000150.1:0-7823 GCA_041546685.1 Bacteriovoracaceae bacterium
GATGAAAAAGGTGATCAGTCACAAATTGTGATCGATTCTCTTAAGGCATTGAGAGATGTTGATGTAGATGCCATCTTCAATAATCCAAAGTTTAAGCAATATATTGATCAAATTGAAATCAAAATGGCCGATGCTCTCAATTCTTTGAATCCTTTTGTCATCGCCAGAGTTGATAACCCTTCTTACTTTTACAAAAGAGCAGTTACATATCAGGTCGTTAAGTGGGGACTAGATCTAGCCAGAAAGATTTTCTCATCAGTACCAATTTTGAATACGGCCAGTTATGTATTGGTGAAAGTTGAAAAGCTAATAAGAGAAAGAAGAGAGTTTCACCAGAATATGTTAATGCATTATCTAGAGAACCATGAGTCTGAACTAGGTCTTGAAAAGGAAGAAGTTGATTTGATCTATTCTTCAATTCAAGAGTCAAGAATTCCTTGGTTTGCTTTTTGGGAGTCCAATGCCGCTAAACAAGGTTGGGCAAAGTATGGTGTGAACAAGTTCTATGCAAACGTAAGAATGGCGAATAACAGATTACGGGCCAATAGAAGTCGTTACTCCAGAAGAGGTTCGAGATTGAATTTTGCTTTCCAGGAAGTTGTTGAGAAGAATGAGAATGTTATTGTGAATCTCTTTGATACAAATGACATGTTCAATTCAAAGCCAGCTGTAGCATATAATCTTGATAATCCACAAAAGATTGCCAGAAAAAGAATGGTGCTCCAACTTGCTGGACTTGGTTTGAGCTTCTTGAGTCTTCCGTCATGGATCAAAGATATTGCTGACGGATACATCAAATCTCATTATGAAAAACAAAAAATTACAGAAGGCTCACTTTTTGGATATTTCGAAAGTCGTGAAGAACTTGATATGCAAGAAGAAATTATCAAACAATATCAAAACCCATTTGATGTGAATCTGATACTCTGATTTTTTTGAATCCAAATTGCTATTGATGGAAAACCCTGCTTATGCAGGGTTTTCTTGTATCTGATCTACTTTTCTTTTTACATCGAATTTGTCTAGAAATGATTTTGTCGTAATTCCTAATATAATGAATTGGGCAAGGAAGAAGCTTCCAAGAAAAATAGCTCCACCTTCACTAAATCCGTAACTATGTAGACCACTGGCAAGGATGTAGTTGACCCCAAACCAGGCCATCATAACACTCAGAAATGCCAAGGCATTAAGCGGGATAAACCGTGCAGGAGATATCCATGAAGTGTATTTCCCGTGAAGAATGGCCATATAAAGACAGAGTACAATCAAACTCCAAGTTTCCTTAGGGTCCCATCCCCAGAACCTACCCCATGAGTAATCGGCCCATACTCCTCCGAGTATAATTCCTCCGGCCAGTAAAACGATTCCGTACTTCAAGCATGTATAAATCTGGTCTGTGTATTCGATCATTTCTTGTTTTGTGATGCCTTTGAATCTGGCCTTGATCAAAGCTGTGTTGGCAAGAATCCAACTCAAAGCTAGAGCTCCGTAAGAGATGATGATTGCAGTAACGTGAGTTGATAGCCAGAAGTTATCTCTCAAAACAGGAACGAGAGGAGAGATAGAACCTGAAAGCATCCCACCACTGAAGTTGATCATCATGATTGAAAGGAAGTTATAGGCCAGACCAACATAGATAAACTGTCTGTCTTTTTTAAAGTGCCCAACAATAAGGGCCAGAAGTAGGGCCGCATATCCTGAGAAGAGTACAGTCTCATACATGTTGGTAATGGGAGCACGGCCTGAAATCATTACTCTCATGGTTATATAAGCGGTTTGAACAGCTACTGTGGTAAAGGCAAATCCAAGCGGGATAGCATTTCCTTTGGTCAAAACAAGACCGGCGAGCCCGAGCAGAGAAAGGACAAGTGCCCAAAGCGGGAGCCTCATCTTGGCAAAGGTAAGTTCAAGTTTGTAATCGTCTCCGTGATCAGCAATGTAATCTTTTTCACTCTGAAAAAGTACAGTTTCAAATGGATTTGTTGATGAATCCTTGGCCTTGAGAACTTTTTCTTCTTTTAGAAAGTCTGGAAGAACTACCCAAGCACCGGTTGGACCTGATTTGTCATATAGTTTCCAGTTTCCGCCATTTTTAATTTCTTCGAAAAGTTGAAGTTTTCTAAGAAGTCTATCGAGAGCTTTCTTGTAACTAGTTTCTTCTTTTTGCTTTCTCCACTCAGTGATCAATTCTGTTTTGTCTCCAAGTAGGCTATTAAATGAAGCTTCTTTCTTGTCTCCAAGATCAAGAAATTTTCTGAGATCATAATGCTGTACACTGGTAATCCAATCTACTTTGTTTTCAACGCCCATTGAGTCGAAAGAAAGCAGACAGTAAGCTTCTATGGCACTATGATCACCGACTTTAGATTTTCCAGTCATATATTTGACCGATTCTTTTGCGTGAACAAAAAGAGGCTTGATTCGTCCACCTTGTTGAATGGGCAGTCTACCTAACTTGTCATTGCAAAAGTCCAATGAAAGACCAAAAGATTGGAGAGAGAACATTAATGTAAACAGAGTAAGCATCAGTTTCATGCGAGTGCTTCCTTATTGCTTTGAACTTCAGCCGATTCAGTGGCCTTTTTTCTTTTTCTGGTAATGATGTAATGCCAGATACTTCCCAATACCAGCAGGAGAGAGCCTAAGTATTTTATAGGTCTACCTTGGTCAACATTGGCAGACAAAGTGGAACTATAGCTTCCATCTTTGTTAGGAGTGTAGCTGGCTTGATAAAAAGTGAACCCTGAGTATTTGAGAGGGTTGTTCATATAGATATGATGACTTGAAGGTCCATTTGAAGTGAACAATGTGACAAAACTTTCATAACTTGCAGGATTGTTTGTCCCTGGATCCTTATCCATTTTGAAATTTTTGAGTACAAACTCAAACGGAAGAGTAAGTACTTTCTTCATGATACCGATATTAACCTTTTTCCCGTCAATAAGAAGAGAGATTGGTTTATCGTCTGTAACCCAATACTCTTTGTCCCTTACTTTGACTTTCAATGCTTTTTGATTGCCTTTAATAAGAGAGCCTTTTGATTGAATAGGGGTGACATAATATGGCTCTTGAGATGGATATTTTTCATCTTCATGCCTAAGAAGCGTCAGCTCAAATCCCATCCACGGGAGTTCAACCGGTTCCTTGGCAAGCTCTACTGTCGTCCATTTGTCCTCTTCAAAGAATGCGGCTTTTTTTCCAAAGAGGAAGAGGTTTGGACTCTTTTCAAATAATTTTCGATTGAAAATTCTAAGTGTTGTATCTTGAACAGGAGCAAGGCTACTGTCTAAAGGCCATGGACTCAAATCCGGAAAAAAAGTTAAAAGACGATCATTGTCCCTTATGACCAAAAATCTATTTCCGGCCTTAGTGGTCTTAATTTCAGAACCATAATCGGTAGGTGTCTTACAGTATTTGCTCTGACTTTCCCAGAAAACGATACCCGTTTTATCAGCATTACCAAAACATTCAGACATTGAGGCCGGAAGATAATGAACGGCCAATGGTCCCATCTGAGTTGAACTCTTATAATCCGTTGCCTCTGGGTGAAGGCTCATGATGAAGTCTTGTGAGACATTAGGGTTGGAGATCATATACTCACTTGATTGAATACTTTGCCAACTTTTGAAAGTGCTGGAGGATTTTTTCCAGATAACCTTATTTTCACTGTAAGGGTAGTAATCTGCAAAAGTCAGGTCCTCAAACTCCTCATCTAGACTCGTTTTAAAAGCAGTATAGGGGAGTTCTCTTGAAAACTGTCTTCCTTCATTAGGATAAGTGATTCGAAGCTCATCCTCGCCAAGGACGATCTCTCTGGCCGGCTCATTTGGGTGAAGCATGATGTTGCCATCAACCCCTGCAATATAAGTGATTAGTGAACCACAACCAATGGTTACGAGTCCGGCATGAATAGTATAGAAACCATAGAGTCTTTTCTTTGGAGGGAGTCTTAAAAATGCTGCAAAAATAATGGAGAGAAACATCATTGCCTGTACGGCCATGAATGGAAACTTTTTGTAGATAACTCTGCTGGCGAAATCGGTTCCGTACCAACTTTCAAAGAAAGTTCCAACGATCATCATGATTGAGAAAATGAGAATAACAACAACCGCGAATTTCAGCCCGCCAATAGTTCTCTCAATTTTTGAAAACTGTTTTTCAGATAGCATTTTGATTCCTCTGCTGAGCAGTGATACCACGTCTCAAAAGAGGGTGTAAATGTTGTAAAACCTTGATTTAACGGAGAATTAACTTCGAATAAGTTTTGTTGCAACCATCACCAAACCGTAAAGAATTGGCTGATGGAGCATATAGATCAAAAGACTATGTTTACCCATCCATGCGAGTCCACGTAACGGTTTGATATCAGGGGGTGTTAATTTGTGAAAGTTTACTGAATGCAGAAAAATTCCAAGAAAAACGACTCCTACCCAAGGAAAAGCTGGAATGTAATCCATACTTTTGTGTGGAAGTTCGATCCACGGGAGTGACCATTTGAAAAAAACGACCGGCAAAAGAAAGGCCATTGCCAGTACCCCACAGATTTTCGGGTAGCGAACAAATCCAACCGCCATCAAGCTGCACACAGCTATGGAGTGGAGTGTTCCAAAGTAAATCCATCTATCAGGAAAAGCAAAATATGTACTGATACTGATGATTACGGCAAAGGCCGCCAGTTTAAGCCAGCGTTGCCAGAAATGTTTCCAGCGAAACTCCGGAATATGTACAAGTCTTAAACTCATTCCGACAGCAATCATGAATAAAAAAACGATCAGTCTTGGAAAGCCCCACCAGAAAGGATCCTTTTGAAACTGAATATTGACGTGACCAAATACAGCGAGGTCATAGGAGAAGTGAAAAATGATCATCAAAAGGACTGCAAATCCTCTTATTTGATCCAGCAATGGATAACGTGGTCGGTCGTTTTTGATTTGTTCCATTCTTACTATTTTAACGCAACTTTATGTGGCTGCAACTTTTGTTGACTGGGATGAACATAACTCCGCGATTGCTTTCAATGACTACATCTCCATTTGCCTCATTACTGATCGTTCTTCCAGAAAGGGGAAGGAGAGTCAGAGGCTCTTTAACCTTGTATTTTGCCTGTCCGCATATAGTTACTTCAGTCTCAACACTTGAGAGCAAGCTAAAAACACCCTCAAAATTAACAATAAAACGGCCAGGGGGCAGAATCATGATTTCATCATCGATTAAGCAAATTGAGTTTTTGTGAAGAGAGTTTCGTTGAAATTCACCAATATTGGCAAGGTAATGGTCAATTCGTTTGCCAGAAAAGCCCCAGGCATGAATGGTGAGCTGATAAGGGGCAAGCTGTAGGGCGAGTTGAAGGTCTGTTTGGTCTTTATCTCTGGGAAAAAGCAAGTCTATTTCAGAGTCAGAAGAGTTTGAATCCCCATCACCAATGGAAAATGAAGGATAATTCTCCAAAGAAGGTGGTAGCTGATCCTTGAAATCAAGACCTCCATCTACAAATAAAACTGGCGCATCAGCAATTTTATCTGAAAGAATGCTGGAATAAATCGGACCAATCAAATTCAGGTGAGTCTGCGACTTCAAGCTTTGAATGAACTTTTCTTTCTTCATGACTTGCTATTTTGGCAGAACTTATCCATGGTGAAAACTTGATTATGGAAATGTTGAGACTTAAAAAACTAAGTGAAAATCCCTCTCATCTTGTGAGTGAGGGAGTTAATGAAATCAAGTTTACTCTCGATGATATTAGTAGTGTATTGAGTTTTTTTCCTCAACTTGAGAATGGAAATTTCAAACAACTGGATTTCAATCTCGATCAGAATATATCCTTTCGTGGATTGATTGAAGCTATGTGCTGTGTGTTAAGCAATCGCCCTTGGTATACACTCTTCAATATCAATTTGAGAGAGATCAAAAGTTTTATTTCGGATAACAATGCTGATGAATTGGAGTCCTTAGAGGAAGATCTCACAAAGCTTCACGATCTCGCTAGAAGCTTGGCCTTTCTCATTGGTAAGAGTCTTCTCTCGGCACCTCAGGGGACGTATAAGGGCAATTTCATCGAGGATTTGGCAGTACTGGAAGAGAGTTGGACAAAGAATATGTCTGCTCTTTTTCCCGATAACTCAGTAAAGATCGTACTTGAGACTTTTCGGCCACCTGTCATAGGAGTGAAAATCAACTCTCAAACTGGTTTCGAAAAAGATGTTTTTGAGTTTCTCTGTGAGAACCTGACATTCCTCACAGCTCAGACCAAGTGGAAATTGGTTGCGGTCTAACATTAAAGAAAGTAATATACTCTGGAATATCCAGCATGTTAGAGGTGTTTTAAATGAAAATCTTGCTTTTTGCAGCGGTATTAATTTTATCTTTTTCTCAGACAGTACAAGCTGCTGATGCACAGAAAGGGCAAGCGCTCTATCAAAAGTGTATTCTTTGTCATGGTGAAAATGGGGAAGGGAAAAAATCCCAGAATGCTCCTCAACTTGCCGGGCAATTTGACTGGTATATTGTCAAGGCCCTTAACGACTTCAAGTCTGGAGCACGTAAAAACCCTGTAATGATGCCATACATAAAAGGTCTATCTCAAACTGACTTTGAAAATCTTGCTGCTTACATCAGCCAAATGAAAGTCCAGTAGAGCCTATAACATTTGGAGTAGTCATGGATCTGACTTTCAAGAAAGCTAGCAAGGAAAGCGAATACAAAGCCATTTACGATCATAATTTGGATGCATTCACGGACACTCCAGATTTTAAATGGAACCTTGAAGAAATCAAAAAAGAAGTCAAGGACGGGTGGGAGCTCTTCTCAGTCAATGCGGGCACAGACATTATCTCTGCAGTTTTTATCAAAAAAGATAAAGATGCCCTTCTCAGCAAGAATACGGCCATAAAAATGAGCTATCAGGGAAGCGGTTTCAGTCACCAAATCAAGGAATTTATCGAGAATAAGGCCAAAGAACTGAAGGCCAAAGAAATCTTTCACTACTGTAGAATCGACAATTTCAGGATGTATTCACTGAATGAGAGTCACGGATACAAGAAAACCAATACCAAATTGGATAATGGTCAAATTGTAGAGTGGATGAAGAAAGTGTGATTTTCTCGAAATCTCCGAATAAAATTATTGGACAAGATTAGTAAAATTAAGAATAATTTTTATGTATTTACGTAAAAAGCGTACGTGAAACCATTTAGGAGGATCTGATGGCTAAGAAGAAAGCTACAAAGAAAAAAGCTACAAAGAAAAAAGTAGCAAAGAAAGCAACTAAGAAAGTTGCAAAGAAAAAAGCAACTAAGAAAGTTGCAAAGAAAAAAGCAACTAAGAAAGTTGCGAAGAAAAAAGCTACAAAGAAAAAAGTAGCCAAGAAAGCTACAAAGAAAAAAGTAGCTAAGAAAGCTACAAAGAAGAAAGTAGCTAAGAAAGCTACAAAAAAAGCTACAAAGAAAAAAGTAGCTAAGAAAAAAGCTAAGACCAAAAGAAAGCCAAATGCTGCTTTCATGAAGGCCATGACTCCTTCTGCTGATCTTGCTGCTGTTGTTGGTGGAAAAGCTCTTCCAAGAACTCAAGCTGTTAAGAAGATTTGGGACTACATCAAAAAGCACAAGCTTCAAAACCCAAAGAACAGAAGAAATATCCTTGCGGATGACAAGCTTAAGAAGCTTTTTGGTAAGAAAGAAATTACAATGTTTGAACTTGCCAGCATCATCAACAAGCACCTTTCTTAATTTCGAATCTAATTAGATAGAGAAATAAAGAGAAGCCCACTCACCAGAGTGGGCTTTTTTTTTTTACTTTTTTAGAGCTGAGAATCTGAGTTTAATACC
>JBFEVX010000022.1:0-39896 GCA_041546685.1 Bacteriovoracaceae bacterium
AGAGTCGCCATGAAACTTAGAAAACTTGGTTCTGTTGATGACCAAGGTGATGGAGATCCAAGTAACGATATTCTAAAAGGTGCTTGGGGACGGGCTGAAGTTGTAAAAAGTTTCTCTATTATGGTCTCTGTTTGGGATGCTGGTGATCCAAATATCGGTGGTAATACTCCAGGAACAATTAGATCTTGTTACGTTCAAGAAGACTTCTATGTACAAGGAGCATGTAACGCTATCGGTGGGCGTCTAGACACAGACGGTGTTTGTAAGAACGTGGTCTTTGGGAAATGGGGCGAAACTTATCAGGATAAGATTCTTGAGAATGAATCTCAAGGTCCAGTAACAAGTTTTCAAATGCTGGTCGACGGTGATTCGAGACTTAAGAACTCAGTTGAAGTTGGTTATGATACTGGAGATGCTACTCCGAACGGTGGGAAAGATCGTAAGGTAGAAGTTGGTACTTGGGATGACACTGCAGATGATTCAAGACCTGGTATGGCCTTCATTCAGAATTATCTCTTCTTAGGTTATCCGGTAAATAATTTGGATACTGATCCAGATGTGCCCTTGCCTGCAAACGACAATGCAGAAAAACCTGGTACGATTGTTTCAGCCGGTAACATTCTTTTATATCCAACAAGAGATCTAGCTGTTCCAACATTTGAAGATTCGGTTTCGAACATTCTAAATGAAGGCTCCATTTATACAGGTTTTAGTAATGGTGATGACATTACAACTGCAGGTGGTGACGGTGGTATCGGTGGACCAGGTGAGATCGTCGCTTCTCAAGGGATGACGATTAGAAATAAAGGAAACACTGGTTATGGTGTAAATATCATGACCGACGGGGCTGGCGCTAATAAATTTCTACTTAGAATTGGTGATAATGCAGGTTTTGTCGATTCGGGAGCTGATGCCAATACAATTTTACTTGCAGGTAATGATGGCGGTGGGGTTGTTCAAAATGAAGCCCACTTGAGGTTAGGTGGCAATAACCTTAATCATCAAATCACTGGTGCAAACAATGGGATTGGTATTAATGAAGTTAATCCACAGGCCCAGTTAGATGTGAATGGAGACTCACGATTTGACGGTAATGTTTGGATCGGTGATGGTAGTGGAACGACTGACCATAACGATTACGATATGCAAGTTGAAGGAAATGCCTTTGTAAATGGATACCTGAAACTCAAGTATCCACTTGATAATGACCTTTCACATAAAGGTAGTGAAACGTTTGATCGCATGGCCGCAACTGTAGGATGGGTTAGAAACAGAATTGCCGCAACTTTGGCACCTACAGATGCTGAAAGACAGGATATTGCTGATGACGTTCTAAATACTGTATTTAATGAAGAAGCCTCAGCCTTGAGAGTTATTCAGAGAAACTACTGTACTAGAACAGCAATTGAAGATGGGTCGACTGCAACCGCTTATACATCAGTTCGTTACGGTTCGTGGAATGCCACCCAGGGAAGATGTTATTACAGGGTTAGAAACTGTGGTTATAACAATCATTGTCACTATGTATATGCCAATACTGGGATGATCTCAGATGGATACATTAGAACAGTGAATGGATACATTAGAGCTTATGGAGCTAACGGTTACATTAGAGCTCAACAATATATTTGGGCCGATACTTACATGTATGCAACTTCATATATTAGAGGTCGTTCATACTTGTTTGTAGATAGTTATGTTCGTGGTTCAAAATTTTGTATCGGTGGTACGGATAATAAAGCCAACTGCATGACGAGAATTCCAAAAAGTTTCTGTGGCTCGAGTTCCAAGCTAAGAGGTCTACCAAACGGATACAACTTCTGTGCTTGGGATATCCACCCTTAATCTAACTATTTCCAATTCGGATTTTTCACGGCTTCTCTTATTGAAGCCGTGATATCTCCGTTAAGAATGATTTCAAGATATCTTCTATTCAGATAATATACTGGCTGCAGATTAATACCGAGAAGAGCCGTTATGATCTCGACCATATTGGATTGCTGCTTGAGAGATCTTTCATCAAAAGCACATCGCTTCCAGTCCTCAAAACCACTGCTCCCAAAATGTTTTGTGAAAAGCGCCTCCACCTCAGGCATAGATTCTTTGATGGGCTTTCCCATTTTGTCGAGTAGTCCCTTGTTTTGTATCAAGTCGACATGAATATTCCAATATAGTTTTTTGTTCTCTTTAAGGACACAGTTCATGAAATTGGGCATGTATTCTTCAAGTAATTTTCCGGTACCTCGAGGTGGCGAAAGAATTACTTGTTCTAGCTTAACTTCTTTGCCGAGTTTTCTAACAACATCAGATACGGCGATATTTAAATGTCTACATCTCTTGCAGCCATAATTGGTATAGATACTGAGAGTATATTTTGCATCCTCAGGACCAAGTGTCGCGATGTCTTCACTGCGGATAATTTGAGTGAGATCTGGATATTTTGGGGGAAGAAGGAAAACTCTAAAGACATCCATTTCTTCCATGCTACGGAGCTTTTTAAAAAAGGCTTCGGTATGCCATTTGATTTTGATGTCCATTCCAATCTGAGTCTTTGCCGTCACCGGATCTTTTATCGGATAATTGGCTTTTCGCCTTTGGTATTCTTTTTCTATGACATCTGGAGAAGGATCTTCTACAGAGAGAAGTTCAGTAATATTGGGAAGAAGTTTTGGATAACCCATCTTTGAATCAACGTAGTTATACATGATCATGAAATTTTCTTTGAGAGAAACGAGAGATCTCATGTAAGCTTCATGTTTAATTCTGTAGAGATCAAATTGGGAGCTGATTGGTAGATCTCCAAAGGTCATCATCTTCTTTTGAAAGCGCCCAATAACAAAGTTCCTCGGAAACATGGCATCAGGTTCAACACTGCTCTTTACTTCTTTACTTTCAATAGCAGAATAAGGGTCAACTGCTAGAAATGGATTTTCAGATTTTTTTTGTGCAGATTTATTAAAATGGTTCACTGTAAAAACTGTGATCAGGATCAGAAAAACAGCTCCAAGTCCTAGAAATATGTTTTTTTGGTTCATCAGTGCTCCTTTGGACCCATAAATATTCAATTGAATTTTCAATCAAAACCAACTCTTATTATAATAGTCTAAAGAATCGGAGTACAGTTGGGCCTGAAAATTAAAATCACATTCACGAATCGGGATAATCTTGATGATAACCTCGTTGATTCATGGACTTTAAGAGACACAGTTTCGTCAAAGGCTTTTCAAGTCGAATTGTTGAACAATTTAAAGAATGATTTCGAATTTTATACAAAATTCGTCGGGTATCGTGGTGGGTATAGAAATGAAGAGTTCCTAAGTTCTCTGATGAATAAATGTATAGAGAAAATCAATCAAGATGGACGCTACTACATTCGGGAAAGGGCCACAGGTAAGCTAGATCAGAATTTCTTGAATATCATGCATCATCATTTTGAAGTTCTGAGGGGTTCGGTTTGGCAGGAGTCAGAATACTATGCTCGATCTGAAGAAGATGTATGCTCAGCTGTTTGTGGAATAAATCATATTGTTCATGAAACGGAAGCCTGGCTTCGATCTGATTATGGGGCCTCTGGCATCTTAACAGAATTCTATGGATCGAATCGAACGCCACTTCCTCCCGAGTCTGTAAATGACTTTGATATGCAGACTGACTTTGGAGATTTACTCCTTCACTACTGTCAGATTGGAAAAACCTGGTGGGAAGTGTTTACTGATAAAGACGAGGAAATTTTTGAACCAGCAATTCAGCCACTAGAACTTGTAAGTGGAGATTTTGATATTTTTTGGAATGATAATCTTAAAGAGCCAGCTGGTTATGAAAGGTTTGGAGATTTTCTTAAGGAGTGGGGAAGGGATATCAATGATCCAGAATTACGGCTAGGGTATAATTGCGTAGCAAAATGGGATAATGTACATAGTTTCTCTAAAGAAGAAATGAAAAATGAAATGGTGAAGCGAATGTATATCAGCCAAATTGAATACATTGATAAAGATAAAGTTCTTGCCTCAAGAACATTTCCAAAGAGTAGGGAATTTTACGTCGATCTATGAATTTCGAATTCTGTATTGATGATAAAGCCTGTTGAATTTCAGATGTGGGCATCGAGCGCAGATTGCGTAGAGTTCTTCATTCCTGTGATACTTCATTTTATTCATTGAAAGCATTTTAGCTCGAAATTGATTCATTTCTGTGCCATTCCATATTGTATCCAGTGAGCTGTTATTGGTATCACCAATTTTCAAATTGAGATTGCAGCATGGTGTGGTCTTTCCATCAACATGGATTCGCATGTAATTGTTCCCAATATAACAAGGCTGAGAGTCAAATACATCAGATGAGAATCCAGCTTCCGTGGAAAAGTCTTCATTAGTCTTTTTGAAATCCTCCTGCCAATAGCTTTGATCGAGTCTGAGTTTCCAGTCAGGAATCTCATAGACAGATTGATTATGTGGATCGACTTCGAAGATATTCCCATAACTCAGACGATACGTGCGGATTGGTTTTAACTCTGGAGATGTCAGGCACTCCATTGTCCACTGGCACTGAGCGGAGAGCTCCTTTATTTGAATTGAGAGTGATTTTTGTGATTCATATTCATCTAGCTTCTCTTTGAAGTCTGTGACAATTCTCTCCAATATCTCTCTTTCAACGATTTCAATACCAAGCTTGTCTGCCAGATAGAGACTTTGCTTCGCCTTGATTGCATAATCGAGGGATTTCTCTTCTTTCACTAGAATTTTGAAACTTTCTTCGTCGTGGGGCTCTAGGGGTTTTATCCAAACTCTGTCACATCCGAGTGATTTGGACATACTGATGAAACTTGGCATCTCATGATAATTGTCCGAAGTCGTAACACTCATCAGGGTCATGTAAAGGCCTTTCCCGTCTCGTTTGATTAGATCGCTGGCATACTTTATGGAATTAGTGACTTTTGTGAATGTCGCTGGTGTTTGATTTGGCCTGGTTTTAACATACGTTTCAGGTGTAGCCCCACTGACATTCATGATGAAAGAGAGACTTTCTTTATCGTCTAGACAAAGATCATGGAGTTTGTCGATGTCCTTGTTTGAGAGGTAAGCGAAATTGGTGAATATTTGAACTGTGACGCCTCTTTGTCTCAAATGTGAGATGACTTCATTGATTTTTCCATGAGTATAGGGATCACCTGCTCCTCCGAGAATTACTCTTTCTAGCGTGGGAGGAAGTTGTTCAAGAATTGAGAAAACCTTAGCCTCTTCTATTTTCGCCTTTTGTATATTCAATACTTCTTCTGGAAGTACTCCGCTATTTTGAGACTTCTGCCTTTCAATAACTGAATCAGCATAGAGACCACAAAACTGGCAATCGTGCGTACAGCCATTTGAGAGATCGATGTCAACCTGTTGAGGACCCCGAGAAGTATTGAGTGTTCTGGCGTCCCATTGGTAGTAGAGCTCATGGTTATGAGTGAAATCAATTTTGAAACCTGAAGTTATCAGTGTATTTAAAAGATCTTGAACCAAATCAAGATTTTCAAAATTCAAGTTCCCAGGATTGATAAAAATGTATTCTGCATTTGGAAGAATTTCTCTATTCAAAGCTTTGAATGATTCAATATTGGATTGAGAAAGTCTGAGCTCAATGTATTTATTGTGAAGTTCTATACCAGGGAGATCTTCTAGTTTTGGAATGGTTCCCTGAATAAAGGAGTTTAAAAATTCTACATTTTCACCTATCGCTGTTTTAAGCCAGAGGTTATTCCCATCTTTTGAGTACATGGTGAAAGCGTCAATTAATGCATTCGGCTCGAGAGATCTGTCATAATCAAGAAAGACCAATTCATGTGGCATGAAAAGCGGACGTCCCAATCTCTTATAGGCCTTGATTTTGGCCACTTCATCTATGTAAAGATCTTTCATGCTCATTATTATAACAGATGATACTCGCTCAGCGAGTTAAAAGAGCTGAGAAGGAAGTATGAGAAGAGCAAAAAGAAGTGGTGCCAAGCGGTGTTTGATCATAAATATTCCCATTAGAACGAATGTAATCAAAGGTGGAAATTGGAATACTGGAGTTTTGCTAATCATCACTGAAGTGTAATTGATTGCACTTAGGAAAAGTTCACTCATTATTAAATCAATCCCACTAAAAGTTATGGTTGAAAGGACTAAGAAGGGAAAAAGTGCTGAAAAAACAGTAGTTAGAATTTGACCCGCAAGAAATCCAATAGGCGAAAAAAAATCGTTGAAGATTCCAGAAACAAGCATTTGTGAACAAAAGAGCATGAAAAGGCAGTGCCAGAAATTCTTCGAAAAAATAATACTACCTAAAAAGAGAAAACTAAGAGCGTAACTCAGTGGAGACTCTGAAAAACCACTTCTCATGAAGTCGATGAAAAATACCAGTATGAATATCGTTCTGTTTGAAAGGCCAGGAAATAAAATTTTCAGAATATGAAATATACACATCCTTTTAAGCGAATAAAATTTTTCAAGAGTGAATGGGAGTAGAAGAAGAATGATGGCGATGAACTTCAATAGTTTTGAGGATCTCCTTCGTAATAAAAAAAATAATGGTAAAAAAAGTGAAGTCAGATGAAGTCCAGAGGGAGTGAAGAGGTGATACAGCCCAAGCAATTTGAATTTCATCTTCATTTTATTTCGAAGGCGAGATTTGTCTCCTGTGAAAAGTGTTGCCATAAATCGTGAAGCATCTGAGCCGGAGCCTTTAGAGATGAAGTGATTTTGAACATTCTGGATCCAAGTTGGTTTAGTGGACCAAGTCCAGGCCTTTTGGTGCTGGAGAGCGATCAGGAGCAAAGTGCAGGCAAAAAACCAATGTAGGGAGGCCCATTTCATACCTAAGCCATTGAAAGTAGGAGGGAGAACTTTGATGACTTAACTTATTGAAAAAACAGAGTTATGTAAGACCTCTAGAGAACAGATAAAGGTGCCGGTATGGATATTTTGAACAGTGCTTATCACAACTTTTTCAAAACCCTTTTTGAAGAGGATGATCTCAACAGAAATCTTGTCTACATGAAGGATCTTCCTGCTGATCCAGTGAAATGCCGTCTGAAAATAAAGTCGGATCTTGTCCTCTCTGGGGGAGAGTTTTTTGTTATGGCCTTCCAGTATCTTGGAGCCAAAAATCTTGATCATGATCTTTTGAAAGAAGACGAAGGAAAGTGGATTAAAGGTGGCGACAAGAAAGAATATGTCTTCACGTTGCCTTTCAATATTGCCCTGACCGGAGAAAGAATTGCATTGAATTTACTTCAACGTTCATCGGCAATATCTACGACTACTCGTCGTCTCGTTGAGGCAACAGACGGAAGTAACGTTAAAGTTCTTGATACCAGAAAAACAACACCAGGACTTAGAGCGCTGGAGAAAAATGCGGTTGTCATTGGTGGAGGTTATAACCACCGTCTGGGACAGACTGATATGTGGATGGTCAAAGACAATCACAAAAAATTCTTTGGTGGCGTTAAAGAAGCGGTCGATTTTTTTAAAGCAAGAAATGGTTTCTACACTCCAATCGAAGTAGAGATTCATGATTTGGAAGAATTGAAAGTTGCTATTGATCTTGGTGTACGTCATTTGATGTTGGATAACTTTTCTCCTGCAGATATTCAAAAAGCGATTGAGATCAAACCCGCCGGAGCGACTTATGAAGTCTCAGGTGGCGTTTTTATAGGTAATGTTCAGGATTATTTAATTGAGGGTGTCGATGCCATTAGTTCTGGAATGATTACCAGCTATCCTGAAAGAGTGGATATTTCTCTCAAAATGGAGAGAGTGTGATGAATACTGTTGAATTCGATGTTCTGATCATTGGAACTGGGGTCGCGGGACTTTCTGCTGCAGTAAAGCTTGCAGAAAAGGGAGTCAAAGTAGGTATCATCACTCGTGAGAAAGATCCTAATATCACAAACACGTTTTGGGCCCAGGGAGGAATTATCTCTCCTGCGGAGGACGATCAAACTTTGATCGAAGATATTCAGAGAGCTTCAAGCCATACAAGTAATGTCAAAGCAGCAGCTATTCTTGCCAGTCAGTCGAGACGAATCTTGAATGAACTTCTTATTGATAAGGCGCATACTGCATTTGAAAGAGATAATCAGGGTAATCTTCTTTTCACTAAAGAGGCAGCACACAGCACTTCAAGAATTCTCTATAAAGGAGATTTCACAGGAAAAGAAATTCAGGTTTCACTTCTCAATTATCTAAAAAGCAAAGAGCGTTTTCCAAATGTGACAATGCTCTGCGGACATACGGCCATTGACCTTTTGACTCCGATTCACCATGGAAATAGTCTTCAAACTCGTTATGAAGAAAACCAGGTTGTTGGGGCTTATGTATTCAATCAAGATCGTGGAAAAGTTGAAAAAATACTCGCCAAGAAAACAGTTCTGGCTACTGGTGGTATTGGTGCACTTTATCTTCACCATACCAATTCAGAATCGGCCAGAGGTGATGGGCACGCCATGGCCAAAAGAGCCGGTGCCGTTCTCACGAATATGGAATTTATTCAATTTCATCCAACAGCTTTCTTTGACAGCTCTTCACATAGAAGATTTTTAATTAGCGAAGCTGTTCGCGGTGAAGGTGGAATTCTTCTGAATTCCATGGGTGAAGCTTTTATGAAAAAGTATCACCCTGATCGTGAACTTGCCCCTCGTGATGTTGTTGCCAGGGGAATTGTAGAAGAGAGTATCGTGACAAGGCATGAATGTGTGTATCTCGATATTACTCACAAGGGAGCTGACTGGATCAAGGACCGTTTTCCAACTATCTATGAACATTGTCTTGAAAAGAATATTGATATCACAACAGAGCCTATTCCTGTGGTTCCTGCTGCTCACTATACTTGTGGTGGAGTGAAGACGGATCTCAAGGGACAAACCAATCTCAAAAATCTATATGCTGTTGGAGAGGTGGCTTGTACGGGTCTCCATGGAGCTAATCGTTTGGCCTCGACTTCTTTACTTGAAGGTTTGAGTTGGGGATATATTGCGGCTGAAGCGATTGGTAAAGAATTGCCTGAGGCAGAGCTTTACGATCCGATGAGAATTCGTGACTGGGTTGATGGAACTGCAGATAGTGACAGCGCTCTAATTGAGCAAGACTGGATGACCTTGAAACAGACCATGTGGAACTATGTGGGAATCACCAGATCGACTAACCGTCTTCATAGAGCAAATGCCATGTTCAGAGAGCTTTTCGATGAGATTCAGCGTTTTTACAAGAACGCTAAATTGAAAGACAGTCTTATCGGCCTTAGAAATGCAGTTGAAGTCGGGTATATGGTCTTGAATTCATCAAGAAGAAATACCGAGTCTATTGGTTGCTTTTATCGAGAGTAGAAGGGATTCATATTCCCGGATGACCTGAATTTTAAAACCCCTATAATGATAGTGTAGGGAGGTTTTATGAAATTCTTTCTGGCCTTTGGCCTTGTCTCATCTTTGATTATCAGTGTAGGTCTTTATGCTTCTGATCAGGAGAATATGAAGCTCCAGATCGAGATGATGAAAGCTAAAATCAAACAACTTGAGGAGGAAAAAAAGAAATCAAATTCCTCTTCTGGTGGATTGAAAGTTAAAGACTATGGAAACTCATCTATGGGTCAATCCAATACCTCCTCATCAAGTAATTCAAATCAACAGGTTTCTCCAGAGCAAATGAAGCAACTTCAGGATGCCATGAAAAAAGGGAAGAAGTATCTTGAGGAGAGAAACAAGTATCTCGAGGAGCTTGAAAATGAAGAGTAGAATCATTCTCTGTTTCATCTTTGCTTGTCAGCTTGCCTTTGCTGATGATCTATCTGAACTCTACAAAATCGGAAACGGGCAAACTTATTATATGAAGTCCCAGGATTCGATGGATGCTACGGTTTCTATTTATACAACCAGCGCTGACAAAGATTCGCTTGGAATTGAATATTATATTCAATCTCAAAATAGTTTTCTCAAGCAGGAGCTCTGGCAACAGTTCAAGTTGGAGAAGGGATCGAGTGGTCCATTGAAACTGACAGAAGGATATATTCTTTCAGATACTATGAAGAAGCCTGAGAAGATGGAAGCTAAACATCTAAAAGGTGCAGATGGTGTTCAGATGACCGACTTTCTCTTTGGAAGTTTCGAAGAGATCAACAAGCATCTTATTAATTCTGAGGAAGTTGAAGTTCCTGCAGGAAAAGTGAAGTCCAACAGATATCGTATTTCAAGCAATGGGCAGACTGTAGATTTCTGGATCAGTACTGATGGCAAACCATTGACCCTTTTGAAATTGATTTCAAAAGGAAAGAAAAAGCATCATAACTATACCTTGCAACTTGAAACCTTGGTTCGAAATGTGAAGGCCAAGATTAATCCATCTGAAGCAGTTGCACTCAGCAAGAGTACTCGAAAAATTCTTGAAACGTCTTTGAAGTGAAGGGGGGATCCCGGGAAGGGGGTAAACCCTCCCCGGAATAAAGATGTGACCTTTGAAGTGACCAGTGAATCAATCCGTGATCCGAGCCTGGTTAAAGGTAAGTAGCTTCATAATTCATAAGAATTGTCTCCGGCATAAATATTCCTTGAAGCTACACGAACTGTTATTCGTCGCCGGTTTTAAATTAAATTTGTTTTAGGCTGCCAGTTTCTGCCCCTCCATGGAGGTTGAGATCGAGGCCAGTTCTGCTTCTGTAGGAAGTGGAGGCAGAACAGTGGCCGTAACTTCTTGTTTTTCCATGATCTCGTCCTGGGCGCGAAGAACTTCTTGTCTTCTGAAGGCTTCTCTGTGCGTCATGCAAGAGGTTAACTTGTTGAAACTGCATGCCTTCTTGGCAAAGTAAGACGTCTTGTCGTCAAATCTGCAGTTTTCAAAGCGATTCTTCCTGATAGGACTTACGTCCCATTTGCAATTTGAAAAGCTCACAGAGGCAAAATTGCAATGCTCAAGCGTTGTGAATTGGAATTCGCAATTAATGAACTTGCAATCTTCAAATGTGCAATTTTCCATCCTAGAACCAAAGAAAACACAGGACTCGAAGGTTACATTCTTAAAGGTAGTGAGAGAAAAGAGTGAACCTGAGATGGTCAAACCCTTGAGATCACTAGCTTTTATTACTTCGTTCTCAATGACTTCGTAAGCCGAGCTAGTGTTAGAGTTTTTCCAAAAAGGATTGAAGAATTTTGTCAGTGTGTTCATCTTGTATCCCCCGAGCCTGTGTTCCTGGCAACGATGTTTCATTGCCTAATGCAATAATAGATTACTTGACTCTTTGCGTCAAGAAAGAAAATTGCATTAAGAAATATTTTTGCGTTCCGATAAGCAATTTAGGGGGTTTACCATGGCAGAATTTAAGCATGACCAATTAGAGATGTTCCTAGGGGCAGTACGTAAGTATATGCAAGTACGTGGACCGATGTCTCAGAAGGACTTAGCGGAGCTTACGGAGGTGGGAGTTTCCACCATGTCGAGGTTCCTTAATAAGAAGACGGCCGATCTCAACCCGCAATTAATTGCAACGATTGTAGCTAAGCTGAATATCCCGCTTCATGAGATCATCGATTTTGTCGATGAGGATTATACGGATCGCTTTGTAAGACTAGTGAAGTTCTATAAAGCAGAAGGCGGTGAAGCCGATGCTTCTCAATTTGAGGCCGGTACACAAACCCAGAATCGTCGAGCAACAGACAATCAAGAATCAGAAGAAGATTTTGATCATGAATTGGAAGATGCGCTTGAAGGACGAACTGCAGGTGGAGGTACAGCACAAAGAGGAGCCACCGCACGTGTTAATGTCGGAGGAAGAACTCAAACGATGAGCTTTCAGCCTGACGGTGGAGGATTAGATTCGATCAGTGAAAAGATCAAATCACTTTCGCCAAGGCAAAAAGCTTATATGATGGACTTTCTCAATTTAGACATGGAAGGACGGGATGTGATCGTTGATATCGGAAACAACCTCTTCCGTTACTTTCGTCAGAAGGGTCTTGAGATTTGAGAATTGCTCTTCTCATTTTTCTTTTTGTTTTCTCGCCGGTGACAAAAGCTTCACCGGAGAAGCTGACCTTTATCTTTTTAACAGAAGAGTCAGCCAAGGCGGCACTAGATCTTATCAATCATGTTCCTTATGGAGGATTACTTGCTGAGGCAAATATGCCAGAAGGATGTGCTCCAATGGGAGATGGTTGCTTTCATCCACAGTTTGGGTTTATTCCATATGAAGATTCTGAAAAAGAGAAATCAAAAAAAGCTCCTCAGGGTGAAACACCATCTGAACAAGCAAAAGTTCGAACCATCAACTCTCTTGAAACTGACATGATTAAATGTGAAGAAGGAAATCACTTCGATATCTTCTGTGGGAAGAGTAAAAAAGACAGCAAACCCGGTGATGTTGAAATCTGGTTTGATATCAGTACTTCAATGAGAAAGGTGGACTGGAACCATAAAGATCCTATGTGCAAGAGACAGCAGTTTGCAACCAAACTGGAACGGGATTGCAAGGCCGGAATTTCATTTTCAGTTTACAACACTTCAATCAAACAGATCTCCCAGTTGAATACGATATGCACTTCAAAGGGAGATAATAACTCCAAGAGACTGACTGAGTGGATTGATAACTCTCAAGCCAAGCATCTGGTAGTTATCACTGATATTGATGAAATGTCCGGACAACTTAAAGACTACCTCGATATGATCGGAGCTAATATTGTAGGAGTTGGAGTCAAGCCATTTTATTCTGCCGATCTTCAGGAATGGGCCAAGAAAAACCTAAAAAGCTGCTACAAATAATCCCTGTTCAATTGACACCAAATTTCCGCATGCGATAGTTTCAGCTCATGTACAAGAAACTCATTAATTGGTCTCAGACAGAATTCTCTGATCTTCCTTGGCGCAAGAAGCGAAGTCTTTATCGCACATTGGTCAGTGAAATCATGTTGCAACAAACAACTGTGTCTACAGTATTGAATCATTTCGAAAGATTCCTGAGTGAGTATCCGACCATCGAAAGCCTGGCATCTTCTACAGAAGAACAAGTCACCATGTCCTGGAAGGGACTTGGTTATTACAGACGGGCAAGAAATCTTAGAAAAGCTGCTATTGATATCCATGAAAACTTTGGTGGAAAAATCCCAACAACAATGGAAAAACTTCTGACGATTAATGGAGTAGGGCCTTATACAGCATCAGCATTAATCGCTATTGGGAGAGACAAACCTGCGCTTGCAGTGGATGCCAATCTCGAAAGAGTTCTCTCCCGTATTCATGGAGTAAAAGTAGAAAAAGGTCCTAAGCTTCAAAAGGAAATTCAAGCCCTGTATGAGGGGGGGGAGATATTTCCAAACATGGCCAAACTTGGACCAAGAGCGCTGAATGAAGCTTTGATGGATCTCGGTCGAGTTTATTGTCAGGCGAGGAAGGCCGATTGTGATCTTTGTCCGGTTCGAAGTGGCTGTCATGCTTTTGAAAAGGGTGTGCCGTTGAGCTTTCCTGTGGTCAAAGAGACCAAGAAAGAGAGTCATGATCTGGAGCTTTTGAGACTTGTTGTTCAAAAGGGGAACAAGGTCTTAAGTTATCAAAAAAACGAAACCGAATGGCTGTCCGGGCAGTGGGAACTCCCAACCTTTGTCCTTTCAACCACAGATCAGGCACTTAGCCAGTACCCAAGCGTCGATTTAGCCCCAAAATTGTCAAAGAAATTAAATGTAAAAAATTTAAAAGCCTTTAAAACGGCAATCACCAAGTATAAGATCACGAACCGGATTCTGGTTCTTGGAGAGAAAGAATTCAAAGACTTGAAAGTGAAGGGGAACTTCAGTTTCAAGGATATTGATCCAGGAATTACGAATCACGCAACCAGTACTTTGAAAGTTTTTAAAAAATTAAAATAAGTTCATAAACGTCGAGGGGACAAATGAAATCTTTAATCGTGATGGCAGCACTTGCCATATCAGCAACAACTTTTGCGGCTCCAAAGGCCAACTTGAGACTGACTAGTTACAATGCCGGTCTTGCCCATACATTTGTTATGTATGCTAAAGAAAGAATTCCGCATGTGATTGATGGACTCAAAAGACAAGATTCAGATGTGATCTGTCTTCAGGAAGTTTGGACCAAAAAAGATAAGAAGAAGATCATCAAAGAATTGAAAGACACATATCCACATAATTTTTCAATGAAGATCAAACAGACACGTTCGAAAAAGAGGCCTACATGTAAAGTGAAAGACCTTTTTGGAGAAGGGAAGTTTGTTCAGTGTATGAAAGACAAGTGTGGTGGTAAAGAAGGTGATGACTTCACTCAATGTATCATCAACGATTGTGGAACAGCTCTTGAAAACCTAAAGAATTCAAACAGAGAATGTGCTCAAGGTTTGATGGCCCAAGTTGGTCGTTCAACTATCGCTTCACTCTGGTCAGTACTCAATCCATTTGTCCCTGCCGGACAATATGCTTACAAGGGGAGTACAGGTCTTTTGATTCTTTCAAAGAAGCCACTTAAGAATACGAATGTTATCGACTTTACAGACATCTCTTTCCTTAACAGAAGAGCAGCTCTTGTTGCTGATGTTGAGTATGAAGGAAAGGATCACAAAGTTGTTTGTACACACTTAACGGCTAATCTTGATGGAACGGCTCCTTACGCTGGAAAATTCGACAGCTGGTCACAAGAAAACATCGCCCAAGTTGAAAAACTGATCAAAGAAACTGAATCTGAAAAGCCAACATACCTTATGGGTGATTTTAACTGTGGATTCAAAGATGAAGCTAACGGTCTTGAAGATGAGTTTGAAGAATCATGTCAAAAGTTTTTGACAGCAGGATATTCTGATCCTGTTTCAAGTATGAGCCCTGAGTGTTCATACTGTAATGACAACAATCTTGTTAATGAAGGTAATGATCCAAAAGAATACGACAATCTTTTGATTGATCACATCTTCGTGAAGAACGCACAAGCGACATCAACTTCAGTTGTACTTAAAGAAAAAGTTCAGGTGAAAGTAGGAAGAGATGAGTACGTGACTTCTAACATCTCAGATCACTTTGGTGTGTCTGCTACTGTAGAATAAAAAAAGCCGAGACAGGGTGTAAGCCGGATCCTGTCGTTAAACTGCCATTCGTCTAGGCCCAAGATTACCCTTGGGCTCAAGCGTCCTACCCGCCTGCTTGGACTGGCCGCCCTTCATACCGAAGTAAGCACAGGCCTATTTGGACTTGCACCGCGTAGAGTTTACCTGTTTTCACTACTGCGACTCCCCTGGAACTCCCGTTCCCGTATCCAGGATCATAGCCCGTACATTCTCTCTGTTGCACTGGTCCTCACCTCGCGGTGGACGGACGTTATCCGCTACGCTGCCATATGGTGTCCGGACTTTCCTCCCGTGGAACCAAAAGGTCCACCGGCGGCAATCCCCCCATCTCGACTATTGGGGATTTATGCCCTTGATTACCCATAGTGTCAACGAATGGTTTGGCCGGCCTTTGATGAGCGGCGAAAATAGTCAAAACCTCGCCTACGTGTTACATAAAATGCAGTTTTTTTAGGGAGACGAACTTGAATAGAATAACGCTCACATTGCTCGTATTCATCCATCTTTCAGTGGCCCAAGCGGCAACGAAACTTTCAGATTTTTCAAAAGAGTTTTTAGGGATCAACCAGAATATTGATCAGCAGACAATCAGTACAAAGCAGTCTGAAATCAATGTGGAATTGATTGATGCTTATCGATATTGGAGTCTATTTTACCAAGGCTCTCTGGATGATAACAGTCTTGAGTCTTCAACTTCACTTCGTTCAAATCCAGTTAAGACAACCAATCACACTCTTGGTCTGACTAAGGCCTTTGATTGGGGTGGGAGTTTTAACTTTTCAAATACCATGACGTCTCTTGAAGGGAGTAATTTCTTTGGAACGTTAAATGGTAAGACTTATGGTTTTTCTCAAACTGTTTCATATACTCAGGATATCGGGCAGAACTTTTTTGGAGCCAATGATCGAAGAGAAATCAAGGAAGCTGAACTTGGTGTCGAGCTTCAAAACACTTTGCTTACAACTGAAAAAGAAAAAGGTCTTCTTAGACTGACTTCGGCTTGGGTCGATGCCAAACTTGCTCTTGCCCTTTTGAATCTTCAAAACGAAGCACTTGATCGAGCTAGAAGAAGAGAAAACCTGGTTTCCAAAAGGGTGCGTGATGGTTTGAAGGAAAGAGTTGATCTTTATCAAGCACAAGGGAGCCGTGAACTTCAAATTGAAGAGCTTAGAAATGCTGAAATTGCACTAAAGCGATCTTTGGAAACTTTGGGGCAGGAGCTTCATAGAACTGTGACCAAGAAAGAAGTAGCTGCATTCGATTTTAATCCGGTCATCAAAAGTTTGATGCCTGAAGGTCAGATTGAAACCAATAACGAAATCAAAGCTCTTCAAACAAGACTTGAAATTTTAAATTCAACTCTTGAAAGAAAAAACAATGATCTTCTCCCTGATATCTCTTTAACTGGGAGTTACACTTCAAATGATTATGACCCGACAAATAGCGAAGCATTGTCGAAAGGGAAGATTGGAAGTGGGACGAGAGAAACCAGCATTGGAATTAATGTGACCTGGCCATTGGGGTCAAGGCCTGCGGAACTAGAGAAGTCCAAAGCAAACATTGAAAAGACTTATACTGAAAAGAGAAAGCAGAAGCTTTCAAGAAATGTCGAGATTACTGAAGACTTCCTTCAAAATCAGATAAGTCTTCTTGAAGAAAACCTGGTCTCTGGAAAGAAAAGAAGGGGATTGGCCCAAAAAGCTCTTAATGAATACAACAAACTCTATAATCGTGGACGAGCAGATCTTGATCAGGTGATCAGAGCAGAAGAAGCATTGATCAGTACAGAGAAGCAATTCGTTCAATCTATGGCCGGGAGAAGTAAAGTTCTTTTTCAACTGGCCTATCTATATGGCTCTCTCGGCAATTATGTCATGAAGATTGGTGAATAACTTAAATGAAAAAAGCGATCGACTTCTTTCTTGAACGACCACTCATTGTGAATTTGATCACAGTGATGATCATTGTTGTTGGTATCGTAAGCGCCATTACCTTGAAAAAGGAAATGTTTCCTAAAGTTGAGTTCGATGTAATTCTCATCACAACAGCTTATCCAGGGTCAAGTTCTGAAGATGTTGAAAAGCTAGTGACTCTTTCACTTGAAAGAGAAATCAAGGCTGTCGATGGCATTAAGGAAATGAACGCCCTATCGGCAGAAGGAAGTTCAATTATCTATTTGACGGTTGAACCCGATGCTGAACTTGAGAAAGTTCTTGATGACGTTAAAAATGCCGTTGATGCAGTTGATGATCTTCCAGATGAAGCAAAAGTTCCAAGAGTTATCTCATTGGATAATTCAACCAGAGGTATTATTAAGATCCCTCTAACTGGTCAACCATATCCGATTCTTCGAAAACACGCTAAAAGGCTTCAGGAAAAACTAGAGGCCCTCTCCCCGGTCGCCCGCGTTGACATGGACGGCTATAGAGTTGATGAGATTGTTATCAAAGTTAATCCTGAAAAACTCAATGAATATGAAGTCACCCCTAGTGAGATTGCGACAGCTGTAAAGAATAGAAACTTGAATTTATCTGCCGGTAAACTTGAAACACCTAGTGGAGATATCATCGTCAGAACAGTTTCAGAGTTCTCTAATACAGAACAGATTGAAAATGTTGTCATTCGATCGAATTCAAATGGGGTCGCAGTCTTGATCAAGGATGTTGCCGAAGTGGAAAGGCGCCCGATTGAAGGAACAACCCTACTTAGAAGCCAAGGGGAAGAAGCTGTCTTCATGGATGTGAAGGCCAAAGAAACAGCTGATATTTTGAAAACAGTCGAAATGGTTCAGCAGACTACGGATAAGTATTTTGAGAAAAACCCAGTGGGTATCAATTATCGTTATACAGACGATCTGAGCTTTTACGTCAAAAGAAGATTAAATGTTCTAAAGAACAATGGAATCATGGGGATTGCTTTGGTTCTGGGTTGTCTCCTTTTGTTTTTAAATCTCTCAACTTCCATCATTACGAGTATGGGAGCTCCTATCGCTTTCTTTACTTCTTTCATCATCATGGATGCCTTCGGTCTTTCGATCAACTTGATCTCAATGTTTGGTCTGATCATCGTTCTTGGGATGTTGGTGGATGACTCGATCATTGTGGCGGAACAGTATTATCAGAACCTGGAAGCTGGAATGAAGCCCAAAGAGGCGGCGAGAAAAGCTGCTTATGAAACGGTCAAACCTGTAACGGCGACTATTTTGACTACGGTCGTGGCCTTTGGAGCATTGTTTTTCATGGGTGGAATCATGGGGAAATTTCTCTGGATGGTTCCGGCAATGGTCATCATATGTTTATTAGCTTCGTGGCTGGAATGTTTCTTCATTCTTCCAAGTCACTTGAACGACTTCGTAAGACTTAAAAATAAAAAGAAAGAAGCGCGTTGGTATCATCCACTTGTTGATTTCTATGAAAAATCAGTTCGAAAATTCTTAGGCTTCCCGGTGCTCACTCAGCTCGGTTTCTTTCTGGTCTTTGTCGTTTCAATTTTTGTTGCTAAAGGAATGAGGTTTGAATTGTTTCCAGGAGATGATGTGAGAGTGATCTTTCTCCAGATCAAAGGGAATGTCGGAACACCTCTGGAAAAGACTGATCAGGCCATGAAGAAGCTTGAGAGAATGGCCTTGGCAGAACTCAAGAAAGAAGAGTATGAACAGATCAAGTCGACTGTCGGAAATCTTCGTGGAGATCAGGGAACTAAAACAGGTACCCATTATGGTTCACTCGTTGCTTATCTGACAGATCCAGCTGATCGAGACAGATCGACAGATGAAATTCTAACAGCTTTAACCAAGCAGGCAGATAAACTTGTTGGTACTGAATATGTTGTTACAACAAAAAAGATGCAAGGTGGTCCTCCAAGGGGGAAACCTGTTGATATTGAACTTAGAAGTGACAGCATTGAAGAGTTGAAAGTAGTCAGTAAGAAAGTGGAGGAAGTTCTCAAATCCAAAGCAGGAGTGACTTCTACTGAGATTGATTTTGAAGACGGCAAAAAGCAGATCGTTATTTCTGTTGATGATCAAGAAGCTAGACGTTTGGGGGTCAATACTCGCCAGATTGCATTTGAGGTTAGAACAGCTCTTGCGGGAGATGCACTTTCTGAGATCAGAGAAAATGATGAAGATATTGAAATCAAGATTCTTCTGGATGAAAAGGCTAAAGGGAGAGTTGAATCTCTTAAAATGATTCATCTTTTGAATGCTCAAGGAAATAGGATACCCATTTCAAAGGTTGTTCGATTTGAAGAGCAGCCAGGAGCTTTTGTTATTCGGCGCTTTGACAGAAAGAGAATATTCTCGGTTTCTGCTACCCTCGATAATACAGTCACGAGTCCTCGAAAAATGACAGCTATCATGAAGCCTGAGGTAGAAAAAGTTCTGAAGGGGCATGAATCTGTGACTTTTTCATTCGGGGGTGAAAACAAAGATACAAAAGAGTCCATGCAAAGGTTGATCAAGTCATTTGTAATAGCCATGCTCTGTATCTTTTTGATTCTAGTTATCATGTTTGGAAGTCTTGCCCAGCCCATTGTTGTTATGTCAGCAATTCCACTTGGAATGATTGGTGTAATTTTTACTTTTAAACTATTTGGAGCGAGTCTTGGATTTATGGCCATGCTCGGAGTCGTCGGTCTTGTTGGTGTCGTTGTTAATGATTCAATTGTACTTGTGACATTTATCAATCAACAAAGAGAGGTAGTCTCTGATGTATTTGAAGCGATTGTCGCTGGATGCCGCTCTAGATTCAGACCGGTTATTTTAACTACCTTCACAACTGTTGCTGGCCTGCTACCTGTTGCCCATACTCCAGGAGGAGACCCATTCATCAAGCCAATGGCGATGAGTTTTGCCTGGGGACTACTTTTTTCAACCGCCGTAACTTTGATATTCGTACCTTGCTCCTATTTCAGCTATGTTAAGTTTCTAAACTGGTTTTCAGGATTCATGAATAGAAAAAAACATTCAGCTGAAGACGGTTTAGCGGTAAAATAAACTGAATCACTTACAATTTTTGTACAGAATTAATCGGGTATTTTATGAAATTCAACAAAGATACAATTATTCCATTGTTTCTCATTATGGCCGTAACGGTATTTTTCCATTTCAGACATAATGCATCTCAAAAGCAAATAGATACTCTAGCAGCAGATGTAAGTGCAATGAAAAGCTCAGTTGAAGAAATTGCTTTTGTGATGAAAAACGAATTAAAAGTTCTTAAAGACACAACAGCTTCGTTGAAGAACATGAAAGAAAAAGAAGTGACCATCGATCAATCTGACCTTGATGAACTGAAGAAAAAAGTTGAAGCGATGTCTTTTGGGCAAAATCTCAAAATGGCCAATGTTATGCTGTGTGAAGGCGGTCAGGACGGTGTGATCAAACTTTATACAAGTGGAAAATTTCAATTTTATAGAACAGCAAGTGAGCCTGTTGCAAACCCTTCAGGAAAGGGAACATATAGTTTTAGTGGTCCTTTTTTCGTTTATTCTGGAATTATCAAAGATGAAAGAGGAAAACAAAATAGAGTTTCAGGTCGTGCGATGATCACACATCAGGAAGACTCTAAAGTTGCTGGAATCAATCTAGATAATTCAGTCTACAGTACTGCTTTATGCAACTCTGGTGTCGTCACTAAGTTTAAATAAGAAAAATCCGATTACAACCTGGACAAATTTCTAGAGCTGTTTGTGATTGAACAGCTCTATGAAGAATGCTGTCCAAACCATAACCGCATCTTTTACAGGATTGACCATTCAATTCTGTGAATGGTGTTGAATCTTTGAACTTTGTATAACTGGTTTTAAAAATGGCCTTGTTTGAATCAGAGAGAGTCCGAGCATGGCTTTTCCACTCTTCTTCGTGGTGTGAAATTTCATTTTGATATTCATTGGTCGCTTTACTGACTTCTGCAGAGATTTCTTTTAAAGAGCTTTGACCACCATCGATAAAAGTTTTAGCTTTGTCGATTTCAGAACTGAGGTTTTCTTCTTCATCCATCAGGGAAATGAGATTTTCCTGTAGATCATTAACTGCTCCGCCCAAGGTATTCTGCTCGTGCTCCAATGCTTCAGCTTCTTTTTGATTATGGGCCATGTTGAGATGTCCCTGTGAAGTCTCAAGTTTCTTTTCCAGTTCAAAGAGTTCTTTTTCTTTGGACGAAATTGAGTCATGGATTTCTTTTCGGTGAGAAATGAGATCTTCGAGTTGGACTTCACGAGATTCTATCTGCTTTTCTATAGCAGTGATTCGGGATTCTTCTTCCTTGATCTTTTGTTTAAGTATAAGAATTTCATTCAGATGAACTTTTATTTCTTTGAGAAGTCTGAAGTCATTTGAAACCATTTATCAGCTCTGGATATATATCTGATTATCTATGAACCTCTTGAATGTAACTCCACACGTGTCATCTGAAAAGGCAATTCCCATCTTGAAGTAGTTTTCATTGAGGAAATTTTCATATTCCTTTACGTAGATAAGCCTTCCTTCAACCTTTCGACTAAAGGAATATCCATTTACGAGAGTGAATATGATTTTGTCATTCTCTTTGAAGTTCTCAATGGTGCTGGTCTCGGTTTTGAGAGCAATTCCTGATTCTGAAAGATCAAAAATATCAGCTTCAATCTGCTGATTTCTCAGTTGATAATCAAATATGGTGAAGTTTTTGAAATGAACCGGAAGCTTTATGTGATTGAAGTTTGTTCTAAGTGACTCTCTGTGATTCCTGATAATCAGAGAGTCTGGCATTTTAATAATAGCAAAGTATGGTCTGATTTTTCCTCTGAAAGTAGTTTTGTAGAGAATACTGTTTGGAGCATTGTTTACATAAACTTCAGCATTAGGGTTAAAGGCCATGAAATCAGATGTGGGATCAGCTGGCCTGATCACTAATTCTTGACTATTAAGGTTTACTGCTACAATCACAGCTTTAAACTTTAGACCTGGTTGATGGAGAATCAGTGGTGTTTTGTGTGCGTATGAATTCTCGCAGATCTTCAGGATTGAAGCACCATCGTTTACGACGAGGGTATCCATTTGAAGGCTCCGTAACAATTGACCCAAATACTGTACACACGTTCAGAATAGAGAGATAATGTTTGGGCGTCTGAAATCTCGTTTTTTCGCGTCGCACATATTGTATCAGAAAAAAACATTTCTTGCTAACTTGTTGAAATGAGGCAGTCTTGAGAGGAAATACATTCGGAAAAATGCTTAGTATCACTTCCTTTGGAGAGTCCCATGGACCTGGAATTGGTGTGGTTGTGGATGGGGTTCCTCCTGGGTTGAATTTCAAAATAGAGGACCTTCAAAAAGAGTTGGACAGAAGAGCTCCCGGGCAAGTGAAAGGAACCACCAGTCGAAAGGAGCCAGATACCGCTGAGGTTCTTTCTGGTGTTTTCGAAGATAAGACACTCGGAACACCTATTGCTGTTTTTATCAGAAATACAAATCAACGTTCAAAAGATTATGACGGTCTTAAAACTGAATACCGACCTGGTCATGCCGACGAAACTTATATGGATAAATACGGAATTCGTGATCATCGTGGTGGCGGAAGAAGTAGTGGGCGTGAAACAATCGCCAGAGTCATTGGTGGATACTTTGCGAGTCTTGTTATTCCAACAATCAAAGTAAGAGGCTACATCAGCAAGCTTGGTCCTTTTGTACATAAGGAAATACCAACTGACTTGGATGCGGATTTTTCACCTTATGGTTATCCAGATACTACAAAGAACAGTGAAATTGAAAAGTATCTTGTCGATTTGAAAAAGAATGGCGAATCCCGGGGCGGGCAAGCGAGAATTATCGTAGACCTTTGTCCAAAGGGACTCGGTGAACCTTCGTTTGATAAATTGAAAGCTGATTTTGCCAAGGCCTTAATGTCTATAGGAGCTGTCGTTGCTTATAGTTATGGAATGGGTGAAGAATTTGCTGATGTTGATGGATCTGTAGCCAGTTCCAGCAGAGAAAACTTTGGCGGCATTGAGGGTGGAATTAGTAACGGTGGTCGAATTGTTCTCAATGTTACTTTCAAGCCGACTTCAACTATCGGAGATAAAGCCAAGGAAGGAAGACATGATCCATGTATCATACCGCGGGCCATTCCTGTAGTTGAAGCGATGGTTAAGCTGGTTCTAGCTGATCACTATTTAAGACAAAACGCTTATACAAATGGAATGTGGGATGAGTGAAGTTATTCATACTCCACTTTCTGAGATCAAATCAATCCTTGAGTCCATTGAGACTGACTCTTTAATTATCATTGTCGATCTCAATGTGCAGAATATTTATTCAAAACAATTGGACCTTCTTAATGTGAAGGGAAAAAAGGTCACACTTTGGAAAGCTCCTCCTGGTGAAAATGCCAAAAATTTTGAAGAGTATGAAAGATGTATCGAGTTCGTCATTGAAAAAGGCATCCATAGGAAGAGTCATGTCGTGGCAATCGGTGGCGGAGCTACTTCTGATTTTGCTGGCTTTGTTGCAGCCACAGTATTAAGAGGGGTTTCTTGGTCTGTCATTCCTACGACTCTTCTTTCAATGATTGATGCCTCTATCGGAGGTAAAGTAGGGATCAACTCTCAGTTTGGAAAGAATCTAGTTGGAAATTTTCATCTTCCCCAAAAAATTATTGTAGCAAATGAGTTTTTAGAGACATTACCTGAAGAAGAGTACCAGAGTGGTCTTGGTGAAATGTTAAAGTATTGTTTTCTTGATGAAAATATCGGTACGAAGTTGATAGAAACAGAAAATCACCAAGGTCTGATTGATGACTGCATGGTTTATAAACACAAAATTGTTGAAGAAGACTTGAAAGAAAATGGAAGGCGAAAACTTCTCAATTTCGGTCATACGTTTGGACACGCAATTGAGAAAATATATGATCTCAAACATGGAATCGCTGTTGTATGGGGTGTCGTTCTCATATTAAATATGTATGGCAATAAAAAGCAAGTTGAGAACATGAAGAATTTCATTTCGTTACTTGGCTTGAAATTAGATCTACCTCCTTGGTACAACAAAACTTTTCAGACTGACGAAATAATGAACTATCTAACAAAAGATAAAAAAACCTTGAGTACGGACAAGGTTGATCTCGTGGTCACAAATAGTAAAGATGAAGTGATCGTCAAGACCAGGACGTTTGACGAAATCAGAGAGGATCTTGCAAAGAATGCAGAAGAACTCAAAACATTCAGACTCCATTAAAATTCAACCTGGGCTGAATAGTCTTTCAGTAACGGTTCCCACTTCGAAGTCCCATGCAAATAGGATGCTGATTCTTGCAGCAATCAATAAGGCCCCTACTAAAATTTATAATCTTCCAAGAGGTACAGACGTCATAAAGATGATTTCTTGTCTAAAAGAAATTGGATTAGAGGTTATTGAGGCTGAAGATTGTGTAGAGATTAGAAACTCATTTCCTGATTGTGAAATTGATGGTCCATTATTGCTTCTTGATACTGGAGATGGTGGAACAACCAACAGGTTTTTGATGCCTTTCTTGGCCCGAGGGAAAAGAGAATATCAAATGAATATGGCAGAACCAATGAGAGTTCGGCCAATGAGTGATCTTACTACTCCATTAATTGAAATGGGAGTGAGGATTGAAAAAAATGAGAATGGCTACCTTGTACAGGGTTCATACTCTAAGCCTGGTCAATATGAAATTGAAAGTGCCAAGTCTACTCAGTTTGCCTCAGGTGTTTTGATGGCAGTATCTGATCTTGATGGATATGAAATCAAAGCAAGTAATATTGAATATTCGGAAAAGTATTTTCGAATGACAGAAGATCTAGTGAAAGAATTCAAAAAGAAAAGTGAATTTTATGTTCCCGTTGATGCAAGCTCGCTTGGGTACGCAGTCGCTGCAGGTAGTACACTTGGAAAGTTATCTGTCCCTGTTTGCAAAGAGATCGATCATTATCAAGCTGATAGCGCAGTATTTAAAATTATAGAACAAATGGGTGGCCAGTATACATTTGAAAATGGTTATCTCGTTATAACTGCCCCAGAAAAGTTGAATGCATTCAAGGCAGATTGCGGAGATTTTCCTGATCTTGTCCCAACATTGGCCTATCTTGCCAGTTATGCAGAAGGCACAAGTGTCTTATCGAACTTGGAAGTTCTTACGCATAAAGAGAGTGACAGATTTAGTGAAATTAAAAAACAATTAGCCCTTTTTGGAATTAAATACACAGAAGAAGGGTTCACTCTTTCGATCCATGGGGTCCAGGAAAAACGACCTCGAGTAGTTTATAAGGCTCCAGATGATCATCGGATGATCATGACAACAGCTCTACATATGATGAAGAATTCTGGTGGAGAAATCGAAAACTGGAAGCATGTGAGTAAGAGCTTTCCTGATTTCTTCCAGGAGTTCAGATGAATTATCTTGGACTAGGAAAAACACTATACAACTCTTCAGCAGCTCTAATATCGACTAAGTTTTTTGGAAGAGAGATTGAAATCCAATTGATGGAGAGGCTAACGAGAGAGAAGGCCTGTGGACTTTGGCCGGAGAAAGCTATTAACAACCTGAAAGAGACATATGGGAATATTGAAGGGAGAATTGCTGAAAATCGCGATGTAATTCATCCAAAAATTAAAGAACAGATGATGGATGAAAGATTTCCGTTTGAGTTCTATGCAAAGAAGAATAATCTTGAAAAATACTCATCTTTATTAAACCCAGAAATTGAATTTATACCTCATCATCAAGCGCATGCATGGTCATCAGTTTTAATGAGTCCTTTTGATGAGGCCCTAATTATTGTTTTCGATGGGGCCGGATCAAACGTCAAAGATTTTCCTTACGGTCATGAAGAATTGACGATTAATCCGGCGGTTTCACATGAAGATCTTGAAATGTGTACAGTTTACTCCTTCAAAAAAGGTAAGCTGACATTTAAGCAAAAATACTGGCAAAGATTTGTTGACGATATAGAAGGTAAGAGAAGTTATTCGACAGGTGTTGGAATCTTTTATGAAAAGATATCTGAATTTATCTTCAACTCAAATCAAGCTGCTGGAAAAGTGATGGGATTGGCACCATTTGGTAAACCAATGAATGTCGAGAACTTTTGGTCTTTTCTTGGACAATTGGACTGGGATAAAAAAGCATGGAAAGGTGGCAGTAAAGATGAGTGGGAGTCATCACCTAATATGGAGCTTTATAAAGATTTAGCTGCAACAGCACAGAGAGAATATGAAAAATTTTTAAAAAGCGTTGTTGAAAAATTTGATGGATCTTCAGATAAACTGATCCTCACTGGTGGCTGTACTCTCAATTGCACTGCTAATATGAAAATATTTGAATGGAGTAGTTTTAAAGAAATTTATGTCACTCCATTTCCCGGAGACAGTTCAATCGGACTTGGGTGTGCATCATACCTATATCACAAAGAAAATACTTGGAAGATCTTTGATAAAAAGAATCAGCATGGCTATTTCGGTCCTAAAAGCTCAATCCCTGAAGACAAAAAGGTTGAGGGGATTTTTTCTCGTTATAAGATTAAAAGATTTAATGATGTAGAAAAAGAAACTGCAAAACTCCTATTTGAGAAGAATATTGTAGCTTGGTTTCAAGGTCGATCTGAGTCCGGGCCTAGAGCATTAGGTAATAGAAGTATTCTTGCTCGTGTCGATTTTCCTGAACTTAAAAGTTATTTAAATGAAAATATAAAGTTTAGAGAAAGCTTCAGACCTTATGGTTGTTCTGTAATTTATGAATCAGCATCTAGATATTTTGAGTACCCTGAAAGATTTGAAACTCCTTATATGTCTTTTGCTGTGAAGGTTCGTAAAGAAAAAGAAGAGTTCTTGAAAGAGGTTTCTCATATTGATGGTACTTCAAGGATGCAAACAGTTCGAAAAGGGCAAAACCCTAGATATCATCGTTTGCTAACAGAGTATGGAATCTTAAGCGGTGATGAAATTCTTCTTAATACAAGCTTGAATGTGATGGGTGAACCGATTATTGAAACACTCGAAGATTTGGAACGTTTTTTCTCCCAGTCACGTGTCGATTACGTGGTTGCTGGTGATTATATTATAAGTAAGTAATGAATATAATTTTATATAGCGAAGATAATTTTGTATGGACATCAATGCAGGAAATTATTCCTGGGTTGGTTGATTGCTGGATGGAGGTATCCAAACGTCAGGGGGAGGAATGTCTACTTTTAAATCTAGACGTTGATGATATTAAAAAGCACATTCCTGAATTGATGAAGGCTGAAAATATTATTTTGACTTCATTTAATATCAAAATATCGAATGCAGCGATTCTTATTCGAGAAAAACTTGGCATTGATGCTAAGATACACTTTCACTTACACGGACTAGCTTCAGTTGGTTGTTGGCCGATTCACGAATTTGGGCTTGGTCGAATTTTACGTTCAAGTGATGTGTTCTATTCGACATGTACAAGAGATCAAGAAGCCTTTGAACTTGCCTACAAAAATGCAAAATGTGAAGTAGTTCCATTTCACACAAACATGGTCAGTACATCTTTATTGAAAGTTTTAGATGAGCCGACTTTGGTTTTTGTCGGTAGATTAGCAGAGCAGAAAAACTTGCACCAGTTACTCTGGGTATGCTCTCTCATAGAAAAAGAGAATCCCGACTTGAACTATTCTCTTAAAATATTTGGAAAGCCTGATCACCTTGGTAGTCCGAATATGGACATTAATTCTATTGAATACCAAGAATTTTTAGAAAGGCTTGTGGAAGAACTCCAAATCAAGAATGTGTCTTTTGAGGGATTTGTTGAGAGAAATAAACTTGATAAGTGGATTTCAGAGAATAAGCATATTTTTATTTCACCAAGTCTCCACTCTGATGAGAATTTTGGCATAGCTGCTTTAAAAAGCTTGATGGCCGGATCGACAGCTATCCTGTCTGACTGGGGAGGGCATGCAGACTTTAGAAAGAAATTTCATAATGCTGTTTCTTTGGTAAATGTTCATAAAGGAGAATATGGACCCTGTATTGATCCTTTGGAATTAAAAAACAGTATCGTAGAAAAATTGCAAAAATATACTGAGAAAGTACCGGGCTGTGAAGAATATCAATTTGAAAATATTGTGTCTCGCTATGAAACTGTACTTGGAAATACAAGTGAAACAAGTGAGCTTCTGGAAAGGACTAATCTCGCCATTGCCGTTCATGAAAAAAGAAACAAGCTCATTGGTTCTCGTCACTGCCAATGTTTTGAAAGTTACAACGATAAAAATGCTCAAGACTTTTTCAAGGCCTATGGAATGAAGGATAAAATCCAAAGAGTAGAAATAACAGGAGAGCTGGCTCCGTGGGCGAGTGAAACGACTTTTGTTGACCCGCACAAGGGAAAAGTGGAAAATATAAACAGAGAAGCTTTGTTGACCAATGGTTGGCTTTATTAGGGAAAATCTATGTATCGAGTAGGACAAGAAGAGGCAGATGCTGTTTCAAAAGTCATTCTTTCCAAAAAATACTTTCGTTATGAGGGAAAGGGAAATGATTCTCTTGTTGATCAATTAGAAAAGAAGTTTTCCTCTTATTTTCAAGTAAGGCACACATTGATGCTTACTAGCGGAACGAATGCTCTTGTTTGTGCTTTAGCCGCTGCAGGTATTGGTCCAGGTGATGAAGTGATTATTCCGTCTTTCACTTTTGTCGCTACGGCTACAGCAATAACACAGCTAGGAGCGATTCCTGTCATCGCAAATATAGATGAAACTCTATGTATTGATTGTGATGAAATAGAAAATAAAATCACTGATAGGACTAAAGCCATTATTCCTGTCCATATGGATGGGTTGGCCTGTGATATGGATAGAATTATAAAGTTGGCTGATACCAGGAATATCTTAGTGATTGAAGATGTTGCTCAGGCTGTAGGTGGAAGTTACAAAGGCAAGAGACTTGGAACAATTGGCAACATAGGTTGTTTCAGCTTCAACGTGGACAAAATCATCTCATGTGGTGAAGGTGGAGCTTTCGTTACAAATAATGAGAAATTCTATAAGAAAGCCTTCTCTTTTCACGATGCTCCTTGCCAGTTTGGTGACACTAAAAAAGAGATGTTCTCCGAAGAGGACCTCCTGATTGGGCAATCGATGAGATTTGATAATATCAAGGCAGCTATGCTTGATGTGCAACTTGAAAGACTTGACGGAATTCTAGAAGATTTAAGAAAGCGAAAAAAGATTCTCAAAAGTAAAATAGAATCTGGTAACAGGAAAGTTATCGGTGGTAATTGTGAAATAGGTGATTGTGGAACTTCTGTTCATTTCAGAATGAATGACCCATTGGAAATGGTAGCAGTTGTGAAAAAATTACTGTCAAACAATATTGTGGCAATGCCAATCACTGGAAGGCCGGCGCACGCATGCTGGCAATGGATGGATCAATTTAACAAAGCACGCTTCCATCATCCTGAAATGAATCCCTTTAAAAATTTCGATATTGAATATAAAAAATCAGATTATCTCAAATCTGTAGAGTTACTGAGTTCAACAGTGAAAGTATTTTTGGATTTGGAAGGTTCGAATACTGAGTTTGAAAAGAAGGCTGACCTACTGGCCAGCCTGATATGATCACGCTTTAGTTATGAATTTTTTATCTAGAATTTCCTGAAGAAATGTAGAGGTGTCATTTGCGATGACGTCCTTTTCTACAGAGTGTTTCTGAGCCAACTGGTCAAGAATATCATTGGCCTTTTGTCCTTTGGCAATTTCTTGCCATATCTCAGCTGCGACTCCATCAATTTTGAAAAAAACAGAAGAGTCATCCATTCTCATCAATACGCAGGTTCCATCCTGATTTGTTCTTGAAATGATATCTTCAGCGACTTTGAAAGTGTCATTGAGTATGTCAGTAGTGTTGCTCACAGAAGCCTCCATTCAATTTGCCAACTAGCATCAATGTTAACAAAGTTCTCGATTCTGAGGCAAGGTAATTTGCCTATAATACAGGGGAAAGGTAAAATTTATGCAATGGATAAAGCTGAAATCGCAAAGCAAATTAACAATGTCTCGCCATCATTTTGTCTTGCGAAATGGTTGCAGGTCACGATTGATCTGGTAAATGGAACAACTCATAGTTGTCACCATCCCAAGCGACATGACATTCCGCTGGAAGGTCTTGAAGAAAATCCATCACAGTTACACAACACTCCATTTAAAAAAGAGCAGCGTAAGTTGATGCTTGAGGGTCAAAGACCAGCAGAATGTGAATATTGCTGGAATATTGAGGATACGCCAGGGGATCATTACAGTGATCGGATGATTAAGTCTTCTGATGATTGGGCCTTACCGCATCTTGAAGATGTAAAGAGCATCAAATGGGATGAAAATATCAACCCAACCTATCTCGAAGTAATGTTTGATAATACATGCAATCTGAGTTGTTCGTACTGTCTCGCACCAATTAGTTCGAGTATTTATTCTGAAATGAAAAAATATGGACCATACCCGGTAAAATCTCGTGATCATCGAATGTACCAAGGACCTCTAAAAAGATACTCGCAGGATCAAAATCCATTTATTAAGGCTTTTTGGAAATGGTTGCCCGAGCTACAGAACGATCTAGAAGTTTTAAGGATAACAGGAGGAGAGCCTCTACTTTCTGCGGAGACAGAAATCCTTCTTGATAAAATTGATGAAGGTAATTTTGAAAAATTATCCCTCTCGTTTAATTCAAATTTAATAATTCCAGATCAAATTATTGATAAGTTTATGAATAAGGTGAAGTCGCTCCTTAAGCATAAGAAGATCAAATCTTTTGATCTGTTCGCTTCTGTAGATTCTTCAGGGAAACAGGCCGAATATATCAGAAGAGGTCTTAATTACGAAAAATTCATAAATAATATTAAAAAATTTTCTTCAGATCTACCTGAGGCAAGAGTGATTATTATGGGTACTTTTGGACTGATGTCCATTCCTGGGTTTAGAACTTTGTTGGAAGAAATTTTAGAGATAAAAAAAATAAATAAGAATGTCATTCTGGATTTGAGTTATTTAAAAGATCCCGACTATCTTCGTGCCAACTTGGCAGAAGAGGACTTAGTTAACCAGGTCAAAGATGATCTTCAGTGGATGAAGAGCAATCAGAGGGAAGATGGAGAGGGGTACTCTTCCCACGAAGTGAACAAACTTTCCAGAATATTGAACTGGATGGTGTCTACTCGAGAAAATGAAAGAAATATCTCACTTAGAGGGGACTTTTTTTCATTCGTAAATGAATACGACAAGAGATACGGATCTTCTTTTGTCGATGTATTTCCTGAAATGAAAAAATTCTATATCGAAGCAAAGAAGAGTAAATTTCTTAGCAAGTTTGGAGAAGAGCAGTCATGAAGTTGGATGTTAAATGGACGTATGGAGTGATGGTACTCCTTATCGCTTCGGTTGTTGGTATGGAAGTCAGCAATAGAAAGAAAATTTCTAATCTCAGAAGTCAAATTGAAGGACTTCAGAAAATATTAGATAAAAGTGTCATTGGAGATAAACCGATGGGGGCTGTCACGATGCTTTCTTTTCATGAACAAAAATTATGTAATAAGGGAGCAGTTCCAAGGGTACTGATCGTAGATCCAGAAAACAACTTCAAGTATTTTGATAATTATGAGATCGCAACCAAAATGGATAATCAGAAGAAACCTGATTATGTTGGAAAAGTTAATGTTGAAAATCGAAAACTTAGATTCTACGTCAGAGATAAAGATAAGTTCGAGCTACGTTATTATGGTTACATTTATGACTGGGATGACGCTGGCTTGGTGAAAGGTATAGAAACTCGTGAAGAGAACTTTCACAGTGATAATTGTAGTGAGGATGAACGGTGAAAATAGCGCTTATCAGAAAAGAAGAACAATCTGAGTGGGTGAGTTGTCGATCTATTACCCAAAACTTGGAAGTCATGTACCGTAAAAGGTATGGAGAGGATATTTCAACTTTCTATGTGCCTGAGGGGGTGGACAAGTTTGATTATTTTCAAGTCTTTTCTGAAATAAAGAATAAGAAGATCGAAATGGTTGTCTTCATTGATCATAAACCAACTCCCATGAAGCTAATTCAGGCAATGGATCTCGCATTTGGGGAGTATTCCCCGAAGATCATCTTTCATGTATTCGGTGACTTCACATTATTTTCACCAGAATGGAACTCGGTCGAAAGTGTTTTGAAAAAAAGACCATGTCATTTTGTTGTAGCTTCAGAATCACAAAGAAAGTTAATAGCAAAATTTATCAATGGCGAAAATTTGTCGGTCATTCCTTTTCCAGTTTCTGACGATTTTAAATATGACAAGGCCATCAGGGAATCTAAAAGAGAACAATTGGGATTCAAAGATGAACAGATATTTCTTTATACTGGTCGACTTTCAATACAGAAAAATGTTGTCGATCTGATCAGGTCTTTTGACTCATCAGTGAGACAATTGGGAATTAATGCAAAACTACTTATTTGTGGTGAGTTCGATGATTTGGGTGTCCCATTCCTTGGAAAAGTGATGCCCGAAGGTCACTTCGAAAGTTTATTCCTTACTGAGCTCGCGCAGGCTGAGAACGTGGTCTATATGGGAAGTAAATCTCAAGAGGATCTGATTGAACTCTACTGTGCTGCCGATGCATATGTCAGCTTGAGTACGCATAATGATGAAGATTATGGAATGTCTCCTGCTGAAGCAATTTGTTGTGGTCTACCCTGTCTTTTAACAGGATGGGGAGGATTTAATTCATTTTATTCGTATTTTTCAGAAAGAGTGTCCATCGTTAATGTAACGATTGAATCGGATGCTGTTTCTCCTGATCTCGTTCAATTTCGAAAGCAACTAATGGGTGTGACTGTTTTAAATGAACTTTCAAGAGAAGCTCTCTGCACAGAAGGAAGAAGAGTCCTTGGTTTTAAAAGAGGAGGAGAACTTCTGAGTGAGATGACTCCCAGGATAAAGTCATTTGATGGTTTTACTCCTTTGTTCAAGAAGTTTTCAGCAAGCTTTGAATTGAATCCCAAAGCACCATTCCGAAGTGGACTTGGTGGGTTTTCAGAATTGTATCGAGAAATTTATAAAAGTTATCAGGAAGCATGAGCATGGAACTGTTTGAAAAAAATGATAAAGAGCAGGAGTTTCAATTCAATAGAAGTGAAATGTGGCTTGAACTTGAGGATATCGATGAAGAGTTTGAAGAAGCGCTCAAGCCTCATACCAAAGTTTTCACGAACAAGCTTCGACCTATATGGCTATTCTATTTGAAGAACATACAGAAGTTAGGCTTTTTCGATTATGTCATGGCAAAAGATGGTTCTCTTGGGCTTGCGAGATTTTTTACACAATTCCGTGAACCTGAAGGAATAGAGACAAAAATTCTAATCGATTCAAAGCACTATCGATTGGTTCCGGAGTGTTGGAAGGATAATGTCATCCTCTATCGCCACTGTGGACAGATAAACAAAAGTGAGACTTTCGTTCTATCTCTCACGGGACATTCCGGCATCGCAACCCTTGATGAATTAAATCATGCTTTAGAGACGTTAAAAAAAGATTACGCACCACTGAAGCTTATCGTAATGCCTTTCTCTATGAAAGTGAGAGGAATGGAGAGATTAATGGATGGCGATTCATACTTGTCTTCTATGATCGCGACAGTTTCAAAAGCATATTCAGGAGAATTGGAGTTTGTATCACTTGAGGAGCTTTCAAAAAGAAATCTGGATGGATGTTCATGTTTGAATCTCAATCCCGGAAAGACTATGTACTCTGAAAGTTATATAGATCAATTTCTTTCCTCAAAGGGATGTCACCGTATTGATGTATCTGTTACTGATTTGAAAAAAACCATCCGTGTCGGAGTCAATTCGTATGTTGAGATTTTGACTGACTGGCCTTCAGATCATCAAAATGTTCGATCAAAAGTGGAGTCTAGTCTTGGGGATAATCTTGGAAGACTTTTGGAGAATGAGAGGGCGAATGATATCGTCCCGGTTTTTTTCAATTCTGAACTTTATTCTTTTGTTGAGTGGGTTGATTCAATTTGAAAACCAAAGACATCGGTGTAGCTTTAAGTAAAGTCTTGAAGCTATTGCCCTATTCGATTTCTACTCTTCCTTATGATTATGCCTTAGAGCTTGCTCGTTCTTATTTTAAGACTTATGACATCGAAATCTGGTCGAGAAATGGCCATGCATTGAGGACGCTTACACCTGGAGCTTCTGATTTAGATTTAACTGTCTATACCGGAACGACAGGAGACCATGATTATAAGAAGTTTATTTGTGATTACGAGAATTTGAAAAAATGTATGCCCTTCTTAGGGGAAGTAAACTGGATCGATAGTGGAGAAGCACAGAACTTCAAAGTGTTTATCAATCCGATGGAAGCAGATAGAGACCCAATTCTTCGTGATGTTTTAGGTTTATATAAGAAACCTACTATTGTTGAGAAGATATGCTTCTTCTTGAGATGTCTTGCTTCTGATACGTATGGTATTCGTACCAACTTTTCCTCAAGAAAAAGAAAGTGGGAACGTCACCTTATTGATCTTGGCTTCAGTGATTACACCCAACAAGTGTCTACACCATCTGAAATTTTTGATTTGTGTGAGGAAAAGCTTCTTACTGAAAATCTGCCAAATTATGAAAAGGGATTTCTTGGAAAAATCATTAAAAATCATCACCAGGATATCAATGCATGGAATAGGTTTTATTCAGCTTCTTCTGTCAGGGATTTCCTCCTTCTGGCACCGAATAGATGGTTGGGAGCTACAATTCATCATAATAAAATGAATGAAGATTTAAATCTTTTATCAGATTTAAGTACTATCGAGATTGATTTGCTTGTTGCGCAGATTGAATGGGAAATTTGGGGATTGTTTACTCAATATCAGCAGATTGATGACAAGCAAGGGCTGGTTAATCACCTACAAAATTTCAAACTTTTGGCTGATAAAATTACAGGTGCGCCACATCTTGCTCATGGCTTTAAGAAGCTCATCAAGCTTCAGATCTGACTTAAGCTACTCATCTTTCGATATATTCGAACGCCTTCTTCAACAGGACCATCAAAAATAATTTTTGATTTCTCCATGATGATGACTCTATTGCATGACATCTCAACATGTTCGGGAAAGTGACTAACTAATACAACTGCTCCTGAATCTTCGATCAAGCTCAGTGTCCTTTTTGAAATTTTCTTCTGGAATGCCTGATCCGCACCTTCGAATACTTCGTCAAGAATCAATAGATCGCAGGGTTTGGCCGTAATAATAGAAAGGCAGAGTCTCGCTTGCATACCGCGACTATAGCTCTTGAATGGAACATCAAGAAAGTTGCCGAGTTCTGCAAAATCCAGACCTTCTTTAACCAGATGTTCTCTCTCTACTTCAGTCATTTCTGGAAACAAAAGGAGAGCAAGCATTTGAGCATTCTCTCGGCCAGTAAGCTCTGGCAGGACAGAGATCGTTGTATTAAAAATAGGTCTTACTTCACCATGAGTTTCAACTGTGCCATCACTCGGAACGAGCATGCCTGAAAGGCATCGACATAACGTGGTCTTTCCACTTCCATTGTGCCCGAGGACACCAATTCGATCACCTCTATTTATCGTCAGACTGACATCATCTACGGCCAGGTAGGTTTCTTTGGATTTTAAGAGAAAATCTATAGGAGCTTTAAGTCCTTTGACAAAGAAATCTCTGAGGTTGTTGGCCTCAAAATAATCCAGATTGTAGGCAAGCTTCAAGTTGCGAACACTGGCAATATGTTTTTCAGAGATGGATATAGAATTCATTTCTCTTCTTTCCCCAATAAAAGTAAGCCAGTGAAAGTGTTGCAATAGTCACGAGACTGCCCCAGAGTATTTGAGACAGAAACATTTCTGATGAAAAATTATAAATACATGTTCTGACTGGAAGAATCAGTAAGTAGAGTGGATTAGCTTCTATAATTGGTCTCAAGTTTTCCGGTACAAACTCTGGTGGATAGAAAATCGGTGTCAAAAACAGTGCAACGTTAGTTATAAAAGGAAGCACAAATCTAGTATCCCTATAAAAAACCTGAAGTATTGAGAGAAGCCATGCAACTCCGATGAGTCCGAGAATTAAGTTAATCAGGGCAAAGAAAAGATAAGGCAGCCCTCCGATATTGTCCCCAAGTATCAACCAGAATGGGATAAGGAGAAGAAGGAAGGCGAAAAGAAAATTGAAAAAGTTATCCAAAATCTGGCTGAGAAGAATGACCAACGGATTAATTTTGAATCCTAAAAGTAGATCTCTATTTGTCAGAAATAAAGGAGTACACATTTCAATACTCTGGGTGATGAAGATCCAAGGAAGTAATCCACCTAGCAAGAAGAGCGAGTAGTTTTGGATATCTATCTTTAGGAAGTGTTTGAAGACAAGAGATTGAACACCGTAGGTAAGAATCGGACTCATAACGACCCATAAAAAACCGGCAAACGTTTTACGATAACGCGATTTCATATTGGCAATGGTGAGGTTCTTCACCTGCTCCCAGTATAATCTTTTAAAGATTCTTTCGTTCATCTCTTATATTCTACTTTAAACGTTCTTTTTAATCGATGTTTCATCCAGTATGAGTGGATGAAAAAATATTGCTGAGTAGAATGAATAATTTTCTTACCAGCGATATATTTCTTCCAACCACAATACCAAGTATGTTCTCGAGTGGTATTGGGATGTCGTTACTTTTTGATTCTTTGAGACTACGTGTGATGATTGTTTTTTTCCCTTCTGCATTTGTAAGCTTGCTTTCATTCCAGTAGTAATGACAAATCAGCTTTCGCCCGTCCCAGTAGAGAATTGGAGTAAAGCGTTGGAGTTGCTTTGGCTCGATGAATTCTGACACCATGACTTCTTCGCCAACGTTGATGAACGGAACCATTGAATCAGAGATGATTCGGATTCCCAAAAAACCATCTTTTTTGATCCGTTTTTTCAGCTCGTCGAAGCTTTCTTGGTCGTGGTAAGGTTCATTATATTGTCGATTATCCATATATCGATATTTTAGCATTATGTAGGGCCTGGGCCGTGATTCTTTGCTATTTCAGATTTGTTTAGTCAGTTTTTCCAACTTGAACGCTCTGAAGCTAATAATAACAAAGGCTTGGCTTAATTGACTCATGTTGAAATGATTTTGAGAGTGATGATATAATAATCTAAATGTATTCAAAGGGTTAGCATATGAGCGACGAAAAAAATAAGAAGTCGGAAAATAAAGAGAACGGTTATTACTTTGGTGGAATCAAGGAATTCAACCTTGAGGAAATTGAAGCTGAAGTTCTAAATGATAGTGTCTATCTTGATGTTTTCGCTGGCTCAGATGTGAGATTTAAAGAAAATGTTGAGCCACTTGAAAACTCAATTGATAAAATCATGGCACTAACTGCCATGAAGTATGATTACAATACAGCAAGTTTCCCAAATAAAAATTTCTCAAATAGAAAACAAATTGGCTTGATGGCTCAATCTGTTGAGAAGGTGCTTCCAGAATTGGTTGCTACCGACAAGGATGGATATAAAGCCATTAACTATGCTCATTTAACTCCAGTTCTTGCTGATGCTGTAAAGCAGCTCACCAAGAAAATCGAGTTGCTTGAGAAGAAGATTGAAGACCTAGAGTCTAAAAAGTAATCAAAGAACTTAGAAATGATATGAATAAAGGAACCAGCTTGCTACAAACAAGCTGGTTTTTTTTATGAAGAAAGATCAACTCTCTACATTTCTTGAAACCCACAATACGATCAAGGCTTTTGAGGCCCGTAATCTTGATAAGGATTCCTTTTGTCTAGTCCCTTTTACGAATATCATTCTGGAACCAAACGGGGATGTGGGAGTTTGCCGTCAAAAAGGAACTGAGTTCACTGTTGGTAGTCTCAAGAAAAACTCTCTTGAAGAAGTTTGGAATGGCGAAGAGATTAGAAAGTGGAGAAGGGAGTTTCTTGAAGGTCAAGTTAGCAACTGCAAGTCTGAGATAAGATACAAAAAATGTAACCTTTGTCCCCAAAATAATCAGCTTCTCGAATATGTCGAATTTTCTGAAGTTCAAACCGCACTACCTATAAAACTTACGGCAAACTTCAATGGATTCTGTAACCTTCGCTGTCAGATGTGTGATGTTTGGGAAATGCCGAATGGGTTCTACACAGAAGAAAATTTTTGGATTTATGCCAGACAAAACTTATTTCCAGGTCTTAAAGAAATAGACATGTTAAGTGGCGAACCATTTTTACAAAAAGATACTTGGAAACTGATTGATGAAGTAAGCACATTGAATAAAGCCTGTCGCTGGACAATTACTACCAATGCTCACTATCAACTCTCGGAAAAAATGAAAAAAGACCTAGATAAAATTGATTTCAAAAACTTGATTATTAGTATGGATAGCTTAGATGACCAGGCTTATGCAAAAATTAGAAAGCGCGGGAGCCTTGATGTAGTTCTTGGAACTGTAGATGATTTTTTAACATATCAAAATGAAAGGCTGCAAAAAGGTCTCGGGCTACTTTCAATCAAAGTCAATTTTCTAATTCAAAAAGATAATTGGAGAGAGGTCAAAAGAATGATCTCTTATTGTGAAAAGAAAAATATTTCTCCATTCATTACTTTCTGTTACGTGCCTGAGGAGTATTCATTATTGACTCTTCCTGTAGATGAAAGAATGAGAATACTTCGATATTGGCTGAATGATTTGGAATATTCGGAAGTAGCTATAGCAGGCAGGATTATTAGACCAATGGTGGATAGCCTTGAAGGATTGGATCGAGCAGAAATATTGTCACTTATTCAAGATCTTAAAATTTCTACAGTATAAGTTCGAATAAAAGTTCCCAAAATAATACACAAAAAACTCACTGGAGCTTGATCGCCAGTGTCTACCTTTGTCTGGGAGTGGGAGATCTTCTTCCATGAAATTCTGTTTATTGTGCCACATGAAATCCAATCCTGTTTTCGTCAAGGCAAATACTCCTCGGTGACCTTCTTCCCAGGTGCCATTATAAAAGTCTACAGTAAAAGTCATTGATTCCCAGAGAATTAACTTTCGTCCAGACATAGAACATAGTGGAATTTCAAATGGAATGGAGTTTTTGGTGAGAGAGATTGGAAACTCGGTCATCCATTCATGTATGGATTCAATTTTTTGTATTTCATTTCCCGTCCTGAACCAGGAGCCTAGAATGAGGATGAATGTGATCGAAAGGGCCATAAAAAATTGAATGGCATTAGTCTTCTGGGTCAATTAACTTGTCCTTTGATTGATTAATCCAGCTTTGAAAGAGTTCATTTTCATTTTGATCAACGGAAATTTCTTGACCCTTTTTGAAGTAATCCAGGGCCTTTTCAAACTTGTAACGTCTAAAATTCATATAACCGATGTTGAAATAACTCTTACTTTCCATATACTTGATACCTCTCTTAACCTCTTCAAGAATTGAAGCAGCCATATCAGAGAGATTAAGTTGGCCAGATTCAATATAGAGCAAAATTGTGTAAGCTTTATCTAATTCACCAACGGAGATGTGAAGTAGTGCCTTGTTTAAGAGTGTTTCAAGGGGAAGTGTACTGTTGGAGTTTCTGAATAGATCAAGAATTTTTTGAGTTCTTTGGGCATCACATCTGAAAGAAAATGTATCAACAATAGTACTCAATGCTTGATTGAACCCGGGTTCTCTGTCATAAATTCCACTTAATATGGACATAGCTTCATCTAGTTCATATTCACTGGTTTTTGTATTGGCATAAGCTAGGCCTAGCAGAGGATTGTGAGAGGCATTCTCATATGATTCACCGAGTATTTTTGAATTGGATACCCATTTAGAGGAATAG
>JBFEVX010000028.1:0-35795 GCA_041546685.1 Bacteriovoracaceae bacterium
AGAAACTCTCAAAATGTTCATCTTATATGAATTGATTTATGCCACTCAGTTCGTCGGTATAGAGTATTTTTTTAGAGGGTTTGGGTTGTTTCGTGCCGAGAAGATCATGCCAGGATTTGGAATCGCAATTATGGTTATTCCATATTCTTTCGTACATATACATAAGCCTTTTCCTGAGGCGATTGGAAGTATTGGAGCGGGAATTGTTTTGGGACATTTGGCGCTGAAGACGAAATCAATCTGGCCGGGAGTATTTACACATGTCGCTATTGCGGTATGTGCAGATACTTTCTCACTTTTTCATAGTGGGATTCTCGGTAAAATTTTTTAAAAATACATCAGTTCCAATTTCTTCATTATGATTTCAGGAGTAAAAGGCTTGTGAATGATATTGTGAGCACCTTCATCCATAGCAAGCTTCACTTTTTCTTCAGCCCCAGTAATCATGATAAATTTGAGATATTTGAGTCGTTCATCTTCTGAATGTCTCAAGTGTTTCAGAAGGTCTATTCCATCACCGTTTTCCATGTTCCAATCTGAAAAAACGAGATCTATTGGTCTTGAGTTGATTGTGCTCATGGCCTCATCAATATTGGTTGCTTCAATGACATATTTGACTCCAAGAGAGACCAAGGATTTGGTTAACATTTGTCTGACTGGTTTGACATCATCGACAATTAAAACTTGAAGTTCTCCCAAGTCGAGTGTTTTGGTCATTGTCATATCCTTTTTAGTGAATCTATCAGAGATTTGAAATCATCAAGATCAAAAGATTTATCGATGGATGATTTTACTTTTTCAATATCCCCATGATTAATATAGATTTCGTGAGCGAGATTCAGAATCAATTGAAATGCTGTTGATAGTTTGTGTGAATTTGTACTTGAAAGTGATTTTGGAAAACCTTTGGCATTTGGCATTTCATGATGCTCTCTGATAATTCTCAAAGAATCTGAATCAATGACATCCCATTGTTCGAGTTTTTCTGCTGAATAAATAGGATAATTAGTGATGTAATCTTTCTCTCTGCTGCTATAAACTGAAGACTCAACTTCTTCTTTTCTTAGAAGTGAAGCACTTTCGTCATCAGGCAGAGAGACATCATGAAATAGAGAGGCATGCGCCAATTTAGTGAAGAAGTTTATGTCACCATTCTTATGTTGTTTTGTGTATATCCAACTTAATATCAGACAAATTGAACTGTGACCTGAAATGTATCCTAGGTTTGAAAATACTTTAATCATTTCTTTTTGAATATCTGATCGCTTCCACAAAGTATCTAGTACAGTGCTGAAGGATTCGGAAACCTTCTCCATTTTCAATACTTTAGGATTTGCAATGTTGATTATAAGTGAGGAGTGCCTAAAAAGAGTGTCAGTCAGTTCTTTCAATGTGCTTGGCTTGGGCACATTGTATTCACCGACAATTTTATTGAGCTCGGTGATTTTATTTTTTATCCACTGATTGTATTCTTTAGTTTCAATGAGGATTTCATTGAGTCCTTTGTCTTTTAATTGATGTAGTTTTATTTCATCAGAAGTACTACTTTCATCGAAAAGGAGTAAGGGCTTGTTATCGACTTCAATATATACTTTGAAAAAATCACCAATATAGGGAGAGATATTGGTGATGTTGAGTCGAGTAAATTTGTCTTTCTCAGGAGTTTGTTGTGAAAGTGAGTTTGAAACAATAGCGGTGAGAATTTCATCATCAAATGGCTTGCTCATGCAGGCGTTACCAGGATGATCTTCAAGTAATGTTTTCAAAGCATTGAATTCTGTATGGATACCAGTGGACATATGAATGTAGGGAATGGAAAGTTCCTGTTCCTTAATAAAGGTATAGACATCCGAGCCTGTTCCGTCTGGCATGTTGTGATCACTAATGATCAATGCAATATCGTCTCTTGTACTTTTAAGATAACTGATGACTTGATTTCCACTTTGAAAATCCAAGTACTCAAAATCATCGAATTCTGTTTCCAGAATCATGATAACAAGTTCGGTAATTTCCTTAATATCATCAACAACCAAAATTTTTTTCATGGTTATATTTTAGGCCTATTTTTCGGCCAAATGTCATAAAAATACAATTCCGGCTGATATATCCACGTATGGTAAAGAAATATATTCAACTCGACTCTAAATGGTTGGGTATTTAGCAGCAGGGGCTTATTTGAATTGTACAGGATCGAATTGACCAGTAAAATGGAGCCTGATAAAGTCGTCAGCTGAAAAGGATCAATTTGAAGCCATTAATTGACCAGTTTGGTAGTATCAAAATTACAGAAATGATGCGTAGGGGAGTTGAAAAAGAATCTCTTCGAGTAACGCGTGACGGAGTCATATCTCAAAGGCCTCATCCCAAGGCCCTGGGCTCGGCACTCACTCATTCTCATATTACTACAGACTATTCTGAAGCTTTGCTTGAGTTTGTAACGCCAGTCTTCAAAGATCCTGTCGAAATGCTCGCATATTTGACTGACTTGCACGTCTTCACCCTTAAAAATATGGAAGACGAGATATTATGGGCAAACTCAATGCCATGTCTTCTTGAAAAAGAATCCACTATTCCTATTGCAGATTACGGAAGTTCAAATATTGGAAAAATGAAGAAGGTATACCGGCGAGGGCTTTTAAATCGATATGGTTCAGCAATGCAGGTCATCTCAGGTATTCATTTTAATTTTTCTGTAACTGATGAATTGTTCGAAGCTTGGAAGACCATTGAAGATGAAAAAGGCAACCTTCAGGACTTTAAATCACGTCATTACATGAATGCGGCCAGAAATATTCACAAGAATTCATGGTTGATACCTTTTGTTTTTGGTTCATCTCCTGCCATTTGTAAATCTTTTCTCAATAAATCTCCAGGTGGCTTCAACCTTGAAAAGTTTGACGATAAAGGAACACTAACATTTGATGGAGCTACTTCTCTGAGACTGAGTAATTTAGGTTATACAAATACCGGGCAAGACAAAATCAAGATTAGTTATAACGATATTGAAAACTATGTTTTTGGACTTAGAAAGGCCATGTCCACCCATGAGAAGAAATACGAAGATATGGGTGTTAAGGTAGATGGAACATATATACAGTTGAACACAAATCTACTGCAAATTGAAAACGAATACTATTCGAGTATCCGTCCAAAGAGAGTTGCTCGTTCGGGAGAGTCTCCAACTAATGCTTTACTGAGAGGAGGGGTTGAATACCTCGAACTTCGCTCTGTGGATGTCAACGCCTTTTCACCAATTGGACTGGAAATCGATCAAGTCTATTTTCTAGATGTTTTTCTATTATATTGCATGTTCAAAAAGAATGATTCCTTAACACCTGAGATGACAAAAAAATTCAGAGCGAATCAAGAAAAAGTTGCGAGACACGGAAGACAAAAAAATCTGACTCTCTTCAATGGTGAAGAAGAGGTCAATGCAGTTGAGCTTGCAAAAAGTGTTTTTGATGATTTCTTTTTAATTGCAGACAAACTTGATTCAGAGAATGGAACTGATGTTTATAAAAATACAGTTCAACATTTTTATGAGTGTATCAATGATAGTTCAAAACTCTATTCAGAGAGACTACTTCTTGAAATGAAAGAGACAGGACTATGCTTTTTTTCTACTACCATGGCCCGTTCGATAGATTTTTCCAATAGGCTACGTAAAATGGAGCTCTCTGAAGATAAAATCAAAATTTTTGAGGCCATGTCAGAGTCTTCGCTTCAGAAACAATCTGAAATAGAAGCTACTGATAAACTCGATTTTGATGAGTTTCTTTCACAATACTTCAAACAAAATACCTGAGTGAAACACTCTTTTGGGTGCTGTTTTCAACTACTTTGCTGGTGTCAAAATGCTCCAAAGCCCTTCCAAATGGCGAATTTGGCATTTCGTGTTTTTTTCTTTAACCTCTTTTGACACATAAGGAAATTATTCAGGATGGAGTAGTTATGAAAAAAATGATTTTTGCAGCAGTTATGATGTTCCTTGTTTCATGCGGAAGTGACAATTCAACATCAACCCAAAACCCAACTTTTAACCCAAACAACAATTGTGACATTGGAAACATTTCATGTCAGCAAAATGGACCTTCCTCTGATTGGGTTATCAATACGGATTTTAAAAACTTCCCTTCAAAAGTAAAAATTATCATGGCCGGACAGACGGTTGTTGATGAATGTGCTGATCCAAGAGGTACTCTTTATAGAGGAAAAATTCAAAGAGCACGTAATTCACATCATGTGCGTATCACTATCGATAATCACTTCACACCTGTACCAGGTCTTCTTCCAATGGAAATCGTCCGACTAGGAAAGAAGTGTTTCTGGTGGTCGACTTATTACTATCAAGGTGATGTTGATTTCAATCTTTCAGACAGTAGAAATTCGAACCGAAGAAGAGTTACTGTTCATCTGCCACAGTAATCAAGGTTTATAGAAAAGAATCATGAAGCCCAGGGCGCCGAGTACGAGCGCCAGGGTTATTTCAAACCACCAGGTCTTTTTCTTTTCTGGCTCTTTGAAATGGCCATGAGTTCTAAAATAGGGATCGTTGATATTATCTATTACAAATTGAAGAGACCCTAGAGGTGTTACTCCTGTGAAGCTGTAGAGGACTTCTCTATTTTCACAAAAAACTATATAGGGAACACCTCTTACTCCGAAATGAGCTGCGAGCTCTGGGCTTTCCATTGTATCAACTTCGTAAACAGGTAAATCAGGATTATTTTCATCTAATTTTTCCATGACTGGTGTCATCGTATGACAAGGACCACATGTCGGTGATGAAAATCTAATGACAAACAGTCCCTTTTCTTTATTTTTTACGACATCAAAATTTTCTACATTAAGTTTGTTCAATCTAGAACCTTCCTGTTATCCCTACCATGAGCATATTATTTCTTCTATTCTCAAAGGATTGTGAGCCTGTGACATTCAATTGTAAATGTTCACCAACAAGATTTTGTCTGAAGCCGACCTGACCAACTCTCTCTGATCCTGGAAGCCAGATTGGTGTGTTGTTATTTATGGCACCTTCAGAACCTACATAGAAATGGGTTCCGGTTCTTTCGTTTGTTATGCCGATCTCAGCATCATATGTAGCATAGCGGGCAGTACCAAGGTCTCTGAAGCCAACACCAAGAAGAGTGTTGATTCTTGTCTGTTCTGCTACTGGGATTTCCATTTCATGGGTAATGAGTGTGGTAGGTGTAATCACTGCCACACCTTGTGCACCATCAATGGCATCGGCTTGATCTATAGTAGAGTCGAATGTCACTCCAGTGGTATGTCTGATGTTTCCTGTGTTGTAATGTGCGCGAATACCATATTGGGCGTTGACGTTATAGTCCATATTGCTTTCAGCAGCATTTCCACCGATTGAATCACTTCCATACATTGCTCTTAGGTGAATCGCGCCATGGGTTTCAATAGTAAAGTTTTCTGTGACTGGAGTTTGATGACTGAACCCTTGGGTTGCTCTAGCATAAAGTCCCATGGTTTTTAGAACACCTTTTTCAGTATCTCTTTCGGCCTGAAATCCTGTAATTCCATATTCGCCATAAAATGTCTTGTTGTAGTCAACATGAACGTTGTAGGCGATCCCTGTAATCTCTTCGCCATTGCCCATCTCCGCCTTTGCATTGAAAACTCGGAAGTTTCCGTAGGGAGTAGCTATTCCACCTTGGACTACGTTGAGGTTCGCTGAGTGAAGTAGATCAAGATCTGTGTCCTGTCCTCCAGTCATTCTATTAAGTATGGTACCTCTGTCACTTGGTAGGATGATCGCTGGTTTGTCATTCGCATTGTAGACTCTGAATCTGATTCCAGTATCTGGAAGTGTGTGATTCTGACTTAAGGCCGATGCACCAGCAACACCATCTTGAGTCAGGATTCTACCGTAATTAAGCTGATAAGTATTACCTCTGTTTTCAGGGTCAGTGACAACAAGAGTTCTGTGCCCGCCACCTTGTGTTCTAAAGCCAACACCAAAGGCCTCTTCCATTCCCATGGCATGAGCGAGTCTTACTGCTGCCTGGTGCATGTCTCTACAGACTCCAGCATCTATGCTTGTGCCATTTCTAAAGTTTGAATTGTGTGCTTGCATCATTTGTGTCAATGTAACTGTACCTTCCGAGTTAGGACTGCTGGAATCAGTTCTACTATTGTCGTAATTACTACCGAATGTATCGAGAAATGTAGCAAGTAATCCCATTTTTTTACCGAAACTTGCCCCTCGCATTTTTGTTTTTAGTGCGGCGTACATTGCCTCGTCATTTTCAAGGTAGGAAAGGTCTCTGATGATCATGGCATTATCGACAGCATCTTCAAGAGCTTGTCCAGTTAGTGAAGTACTACTATTACTGAGAATGTTTCTGAATTCTGCTTCAGGAAGGGCCAGAACTTCTTCTCTGGTCATCCCATTTCTTCTCGCGTAATTTCCAACTGCACTACCGATATTGACTGTTCCAATGGGAGTGGAAACGAAACTTTGGCGACCATTGTTCCCAGTTACTGCGTATTGAAGTTCATAAAAGAAACCAATGTTCTCTGGCTGGGATTCTCTATGATGCCTGGGGTTTAAAGGAAGAGCTTGAGGTCCCTCAGTTTGGTTCTCGGGACAACGAACTTCTGTTCTATTCAGATTCTGCAATTCAGCGGTAGCGTTCTCAAGTTGATGATTGATCTGTCTAACATCATTTTCCTGAGAATAAGCACACAACGATACAACGGCAACAACCAACGCAACTACAACTCTCATACTCTCTGCCTTTAAAAAATTTCTCTATGTGAATTTTAAGAGCAAGATTGTTGCCAAGTATTTGATGTGATTACGATGTGTTAATAATCAGTCAGCTGTCCAAAGTTTGGACAGCGACTATATTTCATACGTACTTAAGGCCTTTTAGTTGAGAAAAGATGCCTTTAAAAGCTTGTGGAAATGATACATGGGTTTCTCAAATTGAGGGGCGTAAACACCTTGAATATAGACACCTGAAAGTAGACCTTCCTGAACCATGTCACATATCTCCATATCTTCAAGTTGAACCTTGTCTGATGCCTTTAGTGATGAATCCAGATCTTTTGGAGAGGATGTGTGAAAATAGTCAAATATGATCAACGTTTTATTTGGTCCATTTGGTACCGCAATATTCGTATCCATCCAGTCCCCGTATCTATTGATCATGAAATTAGGATAGGCCCATGTATACTCGGCTTCCCCTGCGACACGTCCTTTAACTTCGGCATCAACAGCTTCGCCTTTGTTGGCCAAACACTTTTGAAGACTCCAGCTATCGTGAATATCAGTGTAATAACTGTCTAAATCTAGTTGTGTTGTCAGTCCTGGATGCATGTGTGGTACATGATATCCACCATCAAGATAATTATCGACGAAGACCTTCCAGTTACAATTAATTTCATAGGTGACACGTTTTTGAAATTGGAGGTTGTTATAAAGATCACGATTAAAATGTTCTTCTAGTGTCGTTGAAAATTTTTTGGGTTCTCCATCTCCAAGCCAGAGAAAAATAAAAGGTCCTGCCACTTTCATAGGAATTTCTTTAAGATTCATTCCTTTTGTATGTATTTCTTGAATAGAACCGGCCTTGGGTATCTTTCTTAGTTTTCCTTCTAAATTGTATACCCAGCCATGATATGGACAGACTAGTTTCTCTGTCTTTCCAGACCCTTTGGCCACACATGTTCCATGGTGACTGCAGACATTATAATAGGCCTTCAGTTCTCCATTGGTTTTGACAATAACAAAAGGTCTGTTTGCCGTTTTTCCAGTAGTGTAATCGCCATCTTCATTCAAATGATGTGTGAAATCAGCAAAGACCCATTCATTTTTGAAAACTTTCTCAAACTCAAGATCCAAAAACTCCTTATGGATGTACCAGGAGCTTGGTGGTGTCCATGCGTTGGTGACATCTTGGGAATCATCGAACTTTTCAATTTCATTTTTTAGGTCCACATTCACCTCATAGAAAAAGCAGCTTCAAAACCATATCTAATACAATGTTGGGTTTTATTTTCTGTCATGCCTGGAATCGTCAGAGCATTGGAATATTCTTCAGATAATACGATATTGGAAAAATAAGTGTTGTCTGTGTTTACGCAAACTTTGATTCCTTTATCCAGCCATTGGGGTAGAGGGTGATGTTGAAGATCTTTGACGACGCCACATTGCCAATTTGAAGTAGGGCAGGATTCAATCGTAACGTCGTTCTTTAATACAAGATCTACCGCCATAGTTGAATCTAGTAATGTTGTCGCATGTCCCAGACGCTGAGCATGCAACTTGGTCACAGCGGTAATGATTTCTTCTGGCGAACGTCCTTCAGATGCGTGAACTGTTCGGCCTATTCCGAAATCTTTGGCCTTGGTGTAAGCAGAAGAATAATCCTCGAGTCTGAATTCTTGTCCACTTGCGGGACCGCCGGCCAAATCGATAGCAACAATTCCTGGCCTGGTTCGTGCCAATTCAACAAAGCTTTCGATTAACTTTGGATCATCACCATACAGCCCGCATAGGATAAGTCCTGCTTGCCCATTCAATCCTTCAAGGACTGCATCGATTACTTCTTCTAGCTTTAGTCCTTTCTGTTGATGGAGATGAGGTCCGAAACGAACTTCAAGGTGAGTTACGTTGTCATTGAGTGCATCTTCAATCATTTCAGAAGCAACACGAGTAAGCTCAGGTTTTTCTTGTAATAACTTTAATGATGTCTCAAAAAAGGAAAGGGCCCTGTTTAATGTCATGTTCGGAGAAAAATGAAAATTTTCAGGAATGTTAACATTGAATTTTCTTCCTAGTTCAACCATGGTTGAAGGTCTTAGTGATCCATCCAGGTGTCTATGAAGGTCGGCCTTTTTCAGGTTCTTAAAGTCTATCACTATTTGGCATCCTCATATTTGCTCGTACTACATTCGGCCATGCATTTACTTCTATTAGTTGAATCATATTTGGAATATTTCATATTGCATTTTTCCATGCATATTCCATATTTTTGATCTGCATATATTGTCTTCGCCTGTCCACATCCAAACTGGATGAAGACCATGAGTAGCAATAGATGGTTTTTCATAGGTTCTCCTTTAAGAGGTATTTTAATCAATGTCAGTGGGAGTCGCCAATGTTGACGCAGTGTGAATGTTACTTTTGGAAGTATTTCTTTTTGAAAATAGCACTGTATTCAACACTTACAGCTTCATTTACATGGTCCATGTCACCATACAGTTCTTTTGGGAGGGATTTGAGATCTGAAACAGTTAGGTCTGTATAGGTTGACTTTAAATTTTCAAAATATTTATTCATTTCTTGGAAAAACTCAGGTCTATACTGGGTCCAGCTTGTATGGTTATTGGGAACAAAATCAATGACTACCTTAATGTTCTTTTCGTTACATAGTTCAATTATTTTTCGAAGGTAAATGTCATTTAGGGGATGTATTTTCCAACCATCAAATTTTGTTATTGGGTTAACTAAATTAGTAGTGTCATTAAAATCGAAAAAATGATGCCCTCTGGTTTTATACATCATTTCTTTAATTTCTTTTTTATTAGATATTGATTGATCATCTATCATTTCAAAAAAGACTGACTTTATATGATTGAACTGTAATGGAGTCAGTCCAAGCTTGAGTAAGAAAAACTCAATTGAAGCAAGATTCTTATGATGATTTTTTACAATTGATTTCCAGAAATAATTGAATGGAAACCAGTCTTTAAAAACATCAAAAGTTTGTTCTGGGCGATAGAATAGTGATAAATTCTCTGTTGTATTAATGAAGTCAAAAAACTCACTGAATTTCATGTAGCCGAATCCGAGTGAATGCTCTTTGAAAGTGTCTGAACCTTGCCAATGAGTAGTGCCAAAACTAAGAAATATTCTTTCTGGGCTTCTTCCTGTCTTGAAGTATTTTTTCAAGTAGTACCAAGCGTCAACAGGAGTCATTCCGCTCATTGCAAGGTTATAGAGTCTTTCGGACACAAGGTTTGGATTGATGGCCGCAACGGCCAAACTGTCTCCAATAATTAATTCTTTTGGGTCTTCTTTTACCGCTTTTGATAGGAAATCATGTTTGAACTCCCATGTTTGATAATCTATCGGAGCGTAATAGTTCTTGCCGTATTCCACGAATGACCACCAAGGTAGCCAAATAATCAAAACAAGTAATATAGATTTCATTATAAATTTTTTCATCAGTAGTAAAAATAGCTAAACGCACTCTTTTCTTTGTAGCTTAATAATAAAAACATCCATACCCCTATAATATACAGGGGCCATCTGACTAAAAGTGGCAGTGTCCTGATGTGTGTGAAACTCATTTCATTTTTCCGTGCAAGATTCATCAGTTCTACAAAAGTAATTGTAAATAAGGCTATGATAAAATCATTTTTGAGCGGACCGAATGCATTTAGAAAGCTACTCAAGTCAATTACTGCAAATTCTAAATACATTCTTTCGAAGAATTGAACTGCGAACTTCAAATTTGGAGACATGAAAAAAATCATTGTATAACCAACAAAGAAGTTAGTTAGTACAATTGAAAGTGAAATCTTGATTAAGCTTGGTACTTTTGAAAAGCCAGTTATTTCAGAAATTTTGTTCCTGATATTTTTTGTAACAATGTATAAAACACAAAGTAAGCCATTAATAGAGCCCCATATAATAAAAGTCCACGCTGGTCCATGCCAGAGTCCACTCAAGGCAAACACAGTCATGAGGGCGAGTAATCTTCGAGGATCTGACCTGTTCTCTTTATCAAAAGGAAAGGATAGGTACACATAATCATGAAACCATTTGGATAATGATTGATGCCATTTCCTCCAAAGTTTTGTAATGCTTGTGGAGAAAAAAGGAAAATCGAAATTTTTGGATAAGTTGAATCCTAGCATTTTTGCAGAACCAACGGCCATATCAGAATATCCAGAAAAATCTCCATAAAATTTAGCAGTAATCATTACACCTGTAAGTATGAAATGGTAGCCGGAATAGGTGTTATTTTCATTCTTAAATATATCAGCAATGATTACAACAAGTCGGTCTGATACGATTGTCTTTTTTATCAATCCCCAAACGATCAATTGAGCACCTTCTGCGGCATTCTCATAACTAAACTCAAGTTTTTTCCTAAATTGTGGAAGAAGTTTGCCAGCTCTCTCTAATGGACCAGCAACAAGTTGAGGAAAGAAACAAACGAATAGAGAAAATTTGAATATATTCCTTTCTGCGGGAATTGTTCCTCTATAGACGTCGAATGTATAACTTAATGTCTGAAGTGTGTAGAATGAAATACCAATCGGAAATTCTAAATTTTGTGCAGGTATTATCGTTGAACTTCCTGCAAGAGCAAGAAGGTCATTCAAAACTGTAATGGCAAAGTCTAGATATTTAAAAACTGAAAGAAGTGCAATATTTGTAAAGAGCGATATATATAGAAATATTTTTCTATTTGGAGAATTGCTCATTTTGTTTGAACAGAAATAATCAATAAATGTGGATGTGATAATCAAGACTAAGTAAATCGGTTTGACACATGAGTAGAAATAATAACTTGCTGCCAACATTAGTGGCATCCGCCAGCGATGAGGAAAGGCCCAATAGAATAAAAAGAATATTGGGAAGAAAAGATAATAATTTAGCGTATCAAACGACATGCAAAACCAATTGATGTATATCTATTCCAATATACTACCAGAAATTAATATATTGCGCTCATAACCAAGACGATTAGTCGGTTTTGTTCAGCTTCCAAACTGACTCTTCAGTCAGTACAATAGTATTTTTTGAAGTACGCATTTTAAGGGCCTATTTATGCATCACAATATTTTCGATGTCACTATCGTTGGAGCAGGGATTTCAGGATCTTTCTTGGCGAAAGAGTTGTGTGAAGCAGGTCTGTCTGTACTCCTTCTCGAAGCAGGGAAGAATTTCAACAGACACAATTATCCAAAAAAAGAAATTGATGCCAATTCTCAGTTGTATTGGGGTGGTGGAATTGAATTGAACACAACTGCAGATATCGGAATTTTACGGCCTAAGGTTGTTGGCGGTGGCTCTGTTGTCAATCAGGCTTTGTTGGATAAGTTTGATGATGTAGCCCTCGATTCTTGGAGAAACAAATCAAAGATTGATTGGTTCGGGCGAGATTCTATGGACCCTTGGTATGAGAAGGCCTTGAGTGAAGTTCATGTTGAGGAAATTCCTGTCGAGTTTAGGAATGGAAATGCTGATATTTTTATCAAAGGATTTGAGGCCAACGGATTCAAATGTGCTCCATTGAAAAGGGCACAGAAAAACTGTGCATATGAGAAAGGTAGTGATTGTATTGAATGTCTCTCAGGTTGCATCAGGGACAGCAAGCAAAGTATGGGAGTTACTGTTCTTCCAATAGCGTTGAAATCAGGTTTGGCCCTGATTTCAGAGTTTGAGGCAGAAGCGATTGAAAAAGTTTCAGGACTTATCAGAGTGCATGGAACTGATAAATATGGGGATAAAAGGATTTTCAGATCCAAGCGATTGGTTCTTGCTGCTGGTGCTATTGGTAATAGTATACTCTTGTTGAAGTCCAAGTTCACTAATCCCAACATTGGTAAAGGTTTCTACACTCATCCCCAATTTATGAGCCTTGGTCTTTATGATAAGGAAATACATTCAGAAAAAGGTCCTTTCCAGGCAATGAAAAGTGATGATCCAGACTTCAGAGTAAGAAGTTTCAAACTTGAAAATGTTTTTGGACCACCGGTGGCCATAGGGATGCTTCTTCCTGGAATTGCTTCAAGACACCTCTCTTATATGAAAAAGATTACTCAAATGGCCTGTGTTGAAGTGGCCATTCGCGATCAAAACCCTGGTACTATTTCTTTGAGTAGAAGCGGGAAATTAAAAATAGTTAAAACATTGGATGAAAGAGATCAGACAACATTTAATAATGGCCTATCTGCCATTCATGACATTTTTAATTCTACTGGTGTTAGAGAGATCGTCGATGGCAATTTCAAAATTGGACTCCATTTGATGGGTGGTTTGGCAATTGGGAAAGAATCCAATTCTTCAGTTGTGAGTGAGAATTTCAACTTACATGAAGATGAACACATCTTTGCTGCTGACTCCAGTATATTTCCAGATGCACCGGGAATTAACCCCAGTCTTACAATTATGGCGTTGGCGAAAAAAGCTTCTCTCTCAATTAAGGAGTCTTTGAAATGATTTCAAAATATTTTGGACATCTACAAAATAGAGGACTTAATAAATTGGGTGATGTCATTATACCTGGTGAAGGAATTTTCCCTTCTTTCTCGTCAACAGGTTTCTCATCTCATGTCGATAGAATGCTGGACTATATGTATGATGACGATAGAGAGGGACTCACTCTTTTAATGACTGTTTTTGCATTCATGCCTTCGTTTGTCATTCGATGGATTGTTCTTCTCTCTGAAAAGAATGCAGCATTCCCAGATGTTATTGGAGCTCCACTTAGGATGATCCAATTAGGTTTAAAAGGACTCATACTTACACTTTATTATTCAAATATAGACGACCCTCAAAAGACAGGAATGAAAATCATGGAAGGAATCAAGTGGCAAACAGGTGTTGCACCTCTGGAAGGTGATTCGAAAAGAGTTGAAAGAACTAGTAAAACGACATCATGGAAAAATCCAGATTCTAATCAAATCACTAATGTTTTTGATAGGTCACGTACTGCCGAGAGAGAGATTTCCTTGATGACAGTTTCTCAGCGGTTGAAATATGTCACTGCTTTGAAAAAACTCATTCTTGATGAAAAAGAGATGATCGTCGACAAAATTCAAATGGATACTGGAAAAGGGAGGAGTGATGCTCTGTTTTCTGAAATTTTTGGAATATTAGACCATCTTACCTTCCTTGAAAAAGAAGCCTGTAAAGCTCTTAAAGATGAATCAATCAAAACACCAATAGCTTTGATGGGAAAGAAATCCAAGATTTTCTATGAATCACTAGGAACAATACTTGTGATTTCTCCTTGGAACTATCCATTTTATCAGGCCATCGTTCCGATAACAGTCAGCTTTGTCACTGGAAATGCAACGGTATATAAACCTTCAGAGTTCACACCACTTGAGGGACTTGTTGAAGATTTGCTTTTTAGGGCCGGTTTCAAAGAAGATTGGGTTCAAATAGTTTATGGTGACGGAAAAACTGGTGCCGGACTGATTGAACAAAGACCTGATAAAATTTTCTTCACTGGCTCTGTTGCCACAGGTAAAAAAATTATGGCCAAAGCATCTGAACAATTGATTCCTGTGGAATTGGAGCTTGGAGGAAAGGATCCATTGATTATTTTTGAAGATGCTAACCTTGAGCGTGCTGCTGCTGGTGCCCTTTGGGGATCTCTGACAAATACAGGGCAATCATGTACTTCAGTTGAGAGAATTTATGTTCAAGAAACAATATATGATGAATTCAAGAAAATTCTTGTTGAAAAAGCAAAAACGATCAAGCAGGAAATTGATAAAGATGGTGATGCTGATATTGGAAGTATGACTACCGATTCTCAAGTAGCGATCGTCAAGGATCATCTAGATGATGCTTTGAAAAAAAATGCAACACTTTTGACAGGTAATCATTGGGATGGAAAAAGTAGAGTTATTCCTCCTTTGGTTTTTGAAAACATCAATTCTGATATGAATATTTGTACTGAAGAAACTTTTGGGCCTATTCTGCCTTTATACAAGTTTATTGATGAGCAAGATGCCATTAATATGGCCAATGACAGTGATTTTGGACTGAGTGCCAGTGTCTGGACTGCAGATAAGAGTAGAGCGATTCGTGTCACCAGAAAAATCAAAACTGGAAATGTTTCAGTTAACAATGTCATGTTGACTGAAGGAAATCCTTATCTTCCTTTTGGAGGAGTTAAAAATAGTGGTATTGGTAGGTATAAAGGTGTCCATGGTTTGCATTCTTTCTGCAATATGAAATCTGTACTCATTGATGGAAACTCTGGCAAGATCGAAGCAAATTGGTTCCCATACACTAAAAGAAAATATGAGCTCTTCAGTGGCATGACAGAAGGTCTCTTTGGTGGAGGTATCATGAACTTCATTAAATTTCTGATCTATGGACTCAAACTGGAATCCTATTCTGATAAAGTAGGAAAAAAGGGGAGAGTCTAATTCTGAGGTAAATACTTTAGAAAGAAGTCTCTGACATTACCACCCATGATTTTGGCGATATCTTCGTTTGTATAACCTGCGTGGGACAATTCCGATGTGATCGATTCCATTTTTGAAATGTCTATTGGGGCCACGATTGTTCCATCAAAATCACTTCCAAGAGCAATATGATCCACTCCAACCAAATCTGTTGCATACTTTATGGTGTCAACGATCGCCCTGGTTGTTGTTCCGCAAGTGGCAATATCCCAGAAGCCCACGCCTATGATCCCGCCTTTTTCAGCGATCGCCTTAGCAAGTTCATCACTCAAGTTTCTCTCATTCTTGCACTTACCTTTGAATCCTGTATGTGTATTTATTACGGGTCTTGTGGATAGTTCCAAAAGTTCGAAAGTTGCTTTTTCCGACAAGTGAGAAACATCAAAGATCAAGCCAAGTTCGTTGGCGCGTTTAACAACTTTTCTACCAAATTCTGTTAACCCACCTTTTTTCTCTCCATGAGCAGATCCTGCCACTTTATTGTCGAAAAAATGAGTTAGTCCTATGACTCTCAATCCTTCTCGATAAAGGATTTCCATCTTCTTTATGCTTCCTTCTATTGCATGTGCACCTTCGAGTCCAATGATGGCCCCAACCATTCTTTTTCTGAATGTTCTCAGTTCAATGAAATCTTTGAGATCTCGTTGGGTCTTGATGATCATTAAATTATCCATGCTCCTGCTTTGCCAGTTCTTGAGTCTGGAAATTTGATGAATGGCCCTGGCAAATAAACTATACCAGGTTGAGATCGGCCACATTTGGACTATTGAGAGAGGAGTTATACGATCTAGGGATTCCCCATCAGTTTTGTCGATATTCATCGACTTTGGAGCTTTGGTCACAATTGTGAATATCTGTAGGGCCACATTTCCTTCCATCATTCTTGGAAGGTCTACATGTCCATAATCATTTTTGCTAAAAAAGTCTCGTTCCCACAAAAGTGTATCTGCATGCATGTCCGCAATGAATAGATTAGGGTGGAGTTCATATCCTTTTTTTACTGAAAACAGTTCTTTATTGAACTCTCCCATCATTTTCTTTTGAACTACAACTGGAGCAATAAAGTGGATCCCCGCTGCAATAAGCGAAAGGATTATAATTGTAGGTAGAAGTATTTTAGTGATGATTTTCGCTTTCATTGTTTCGGATAGATTTCCTTGCATGAACTGTAACAACCTCTTTCAGAGATGCCTTTCTTCGCAAGCGTTATTCCTTCTAAGTTTGCTTTGATGTCTGCTGGGTCAGGAGTGCCATATCCAAGAGCGTCCACGAATTCTTTGATGAAACCGATGGCAACGACTTCGAGTGTTTTGCATTTTCTTGCGATCAAGCAAGACATAGAACAATGCATCTGTTTGTCATTTTCGAGTTTTTGAACTTCGTTCTTATAAAGGAAGGCGTGGTACAGGCTGCAGGCCAATTTGTCTTCGGCCATTGCTGGAGCACTTGTCATTAACAGTAGTGTGATAATCAGGAATTTTTTCATTATTAGAATCTATCCTTTTAAACGAGCTTTGGAAAGCTTTAACTAGCTGATTTTATGAAGAAAAAAGGCAAAAACTTCCCTTTTTATCACTTTGTGAAGATTTTCCAAAACCAACACTCCCCGGGTCCGAAAAGTTAGTAACACCTAAAATTCGAACCATGGAGTACAGGATGTCCCGTTTAAAGTTGCAATTGTTTGCCCTCATTATTTCTACCTTCTTTGCTGCGAAGGCAGATGCTTTTCTTTTTACTTATGTACCTAAACTTAAAAAATCACACCTTGTAGTTGGTGAATCAACGACCAAAGCACTTAATCCTGAATCGATTAAAGTCTTGGTTTGGAATATTCACAAAGGCAAGGACGATGGGTTTTATGAAGATTTCACTCACTACGGTGCAGATAGAGATATTCTCATGATTCAAGAACTTTATAATTCAAAACATGTCATGGATTCACTTGATCAGTTCAGTGATTTCAGATTTGATATTGGTATTTCGTTTAGATATCGCTTCAAGAAACATATTTATTCCGGAACGATGATTGGTTCTCACGTAGAACCATCATATACAAAGATTTCAAGATCTAGAGATAAGGAACCTGTTGTTAAAACACCAAAAGTTCTGACAATAGGAAGCTATCCAATCGAAGGGCATAAGGATCTACTAATTATCAATATTCACGGAATGAATGTAACAAGCAATAAGGCATTCTATAGACAGATTGATGACGCCATTAGAGCGATGAGTGGTCATAGAGGACCAATTATCTTTGCTGGTGATTTTAATACAAACAGACAGGCGAGAATTGACTATCTACAAAGGAATCTGGTTCAAAGACTTGGTTTCAAAGATATGCAATTTCGAAATGATAAGAGAATGAGATCTGCCTTTACGAATCTTATTATTGACTTTACATTCACGAGGGGACTAAAGGTCATTGACTCTGAAGTTCTTGGTGATTTGAAATCATCTGATCATAAAGCGATGTATTTTGAGGTTGCGGTTGATACCGAAAAAAGCACAAGAGATCTCGCTTCAAAGTAGATTTTAAAAAAAATAGTTCAAAATAAGGCCTCCGAACTCCATGGGAGGCCTTTTTTATTGTAAAATATGAATATGCAATCAACATGTCACTGGATTTTGGACAAGCGCTCCAAGGACTTTACCTGGATACTTTTTCCAGGCTTCATCGCTGCTTTATATTTCCTGATTGCTGAAGCAGATAATACTTTTTACGAAATTATTGCTTTTATAGTTATGGGTTTGATTGATTCAGGTCACGTCTATTCAACATTGTGGCGTACTTATTTTAATAAAGAAGAGCGAGGCAGTTCTTCTATTTATCTTTGGACCCCGATAGTTATCTTCACTGTTGGTTTTCTCTGGTTTCATTTTCAGGTTCCTTATCTCTATAGTTTTATTTTCTATGCGACTGCCTATCATCACATCAGACAGTTTTATGGAGTGACTAAATGGTATGAAAAACTTGATCGCTCATTTACAAAATGGAGTGGTCGCTTTCTTTATCTTTTAAGTTTGACTCCTGCGATCGCTGCACACTTTCGCTCAGATTTAGTGATTGAATTTTATACCAAGAAAGATCTTTTTATGTATCCCAATACTGATATTTTCAAAGGATTGGTAATCTTCAATACCTTATTAGGATTTGCCTATCTCGGTTATGAATTTATGAATTTTAAAAAAGGGGAGTTCAAGCTCAATCGTTGTCTTTCTGTGGTTGCGCCTGTCGTTCTTTATACTTGCGTCTTTTACATTGGAAAAGATGGATTTCAGATTCTACTACCACTGATGGTTGCTCATGGGATTCCATATTATGCCATGTTAGGAGTTGGACTAACTCGAACCAGGCCAATTCAATTTCCGACATATGTATCAGTGATTAAAGCTGTGCTTTTAACTGCTATTATTTTTGGAGGATTTGAGTTCTATTTTGAGAGAGAGATTATAGATTTCGATGAAAAGTACCTCTATGTACCTCCTAAGCTGTGGGAGAGTATGCTTTTGGGGCTTTATGTGATCCCCATGATGAGCCATTACACTCTTGATGCCTTTATTTGGAAGAGCAAGCATAAGGATGCATCCAAGATCTTCAAATAAATGTCTTGTAATGTTCTTATTTTTGCCCATATCTTTTGCCATCTAAGGCTTAAGAGACTAAAAATCCATCTCAATAACGTTCATTTTAACTCAAATCATGCTGTTTATGATTTTCTTCCTTTTTGAATATTATTATAAATTTCAGTATGTTGTATTACCTTTGTCTCACTTCTCAAGATTTTCTTAATTTCAAGTCCTATAATTGTCTAAACCCTGAGATTTAACAAATGAGTAATGATGACTAAAGTCATGATCGTTGAAAACGATCACAACCAAAGACACCTTTACACAATGATTTTGGAAAACCTTAATCCTTCTGTAGATATTCTTGAGGTGGAAACAGTGGCCGAAGCTGTTTCAATGCTTGAAGAAGATGTCATTGATATTGTCATCACTGAATTTTCACTCTCAGATGGCAATTGCCAGAAAATCTATCAATTTATCAACTATAAAGAGATGCCAACATGCTTTATTGTCGCTACTAATGATGATGTTTCTCAATTGGTTGATGACGAAAGTTTCATGAGTAATGAAAGTTTCAAGATTCTTGAAAAACCGATTACAGAGCCATTGCTCCGTGATGCTGTTGAAGGTTACATGGAGTTTGATATTCAGACTTCTTTTGATCCTGAAGACATTACTGAAAACTTTTGTAAGATCAAAATCCTCTACTTTTTGAGATTTGATAAGACTGATATCCCTGTTTATATAAAACTTAGTAACAAAAAATTCGTTAAATTGTTCCATGGTGAATATCAGTTTGGTACAGAGGAAATCCATAGGTATTTGGCCAGGGGAGTGGAATATCTTTATATCACCCGTGAAGATTTCGAGAGTTTTAAAGTCACTATTGGTAATATGCCTTTCCTTTCTATTCTCGATATCCAAAATGAAAATCCACAGAAAAGATGGAAAAGGACTCAAGAAGTACTCTCTTCGTTGTTACTCGGTTGTGGAGTAAGTGAAAGGGCACTCAATAAGGGATTTACGAATATAGAGTGCATAAGGGATAGAATAAATAATGATACTGACTTTGAGGAGATATCTTCCATAGTTTCTTCTTCAGATAGTTTTTACTCTGATCACTCATTGTTAACTGCCATTTTCAGTGGAATGATACTTGAAAAAGTGGAGTGGAATTCTGAGGCCAATATGGAAAAGCTTCTCCTGGCTTCACTACTTCATGACGCTACCTTAGATCCAGATGTGGCCAATGTAATGGAATCAAATAATATGGATATGATTTCAGACGTATCAAAAGAGGATCAAGATAAATATTTTAATCATGCAAAGGAAGTTTCAGACCTTATTGAATCAAATGAGGCCATTCATAAAGAAGTCGGAACAATTGTTCTCGAACACCATGAAAGACCTGACGGCTCTGGTTTTCCTAGGGGTTTGACCAGTAGACATATACATCCACTTTCTTCTATTTTCATCTTTGCTCACGACTTGGTAGAGCAATTGTTTGCGATTGATTTTGATGCTTCAAGAATGCATCAGGTTATTAATTATCTCACAGACAAATATAATGAGGGACATTTTGAAAGTGCCTGTGGGGCATTTTTGGATTCCTTTTCAGATAAAATTGTAACGGATAAGGAACAAGATGAGCTTCTAGATGAATCAATTGATGAAATTCTAGCTTCTGACGAATTTTCAGATGAACTTACAGATGATGTTCTTACTGATGATGACTTTATTGATGAATTGGACGATATGGAAGATCTGCTCGACAATTCACTTGAAGAGACCGCTTAAGATTCCTCTATCATTCGTGAATAATTCGTGCACATAACCATCATAATACTCTGAGTATGCCTGAGCAGAAACGATTGAAGGGTGCATGATGCTGGCCCTAAGCTCTTCTCCTTTGCCGTTAACGATCATATCTTCATTGTGTTCACGATCAAGTGCGCAGTGTCCGAGTTCGTGAAAAATCAGGGACTCTCTAGAGCTTGGTGGGACTTTATTCCACCAGTCAGCTTTGATTATAACTTCTTTCTTACCGTCACTATAAGTGAAGCAAACGCCAACAAAACGTTCATTTTCAGTATCCCCAAAGTTAATAGGGATATCATTGAGTTTGTAGTTAACATTACCAGTTTTAATTTTCGCGTGATCTTCAAATTTCTTGATGTAGGCATTGAAAGTCTCATCAGTTGTTGAAAATTGTCTGACATAACCCGCAGGCTTTTTGACTTTGTCAAAATGATTGGTGATCCCACAAGAGGCGGCGAACGACATCATAAGAATGGATGAAACCAACTTAAAAACTTTCATGCAATTTTTAGAGCAATTCGTATGCCAAAATTTCATTCTTAAACTATCGTTTTTCTGTCTAGACGATTGTCTACTCTGTGACATTGACCAACGTTTTGACATTTCTTAAGTGCTTGTAATCATTAGGGTTCAACTTTTTCTGACCAATTTCCGAAAAGTTAAGCGGACTACTCCATTTTGTAAGGGGGTTATTTGGCAGGTCTTCCATATTTAATTTGGCTTGGAAGTGCTTCTAAGGAGCTTATTCCGGCCAATAAAGAAAAGGTTCTCGAGTATCTGATAGCAGGTGAAATCCTGTTTAATGATCACTTGTATCTTCTCAATGAGAGGAGATGGGTACCTGTATTTAAAGTGGAAGAATTCTCCAAACATAGTTTTCCTTTTCATGAGATTACACCGCTTGCACCTGACTGGCATCCACCACCGTTACCGAAAGTCTCGCTTGTTTCAAGGGCACAACGGGATGAAAATTTTGTTCAAAAAGCACATGAATCTGATCCTATTGATGCGAAAGTACTTGATATACTTCTCGAAAAAATGACTTCTCTTGAAGAAAAGATAGTTCACGGAAATCATGATGAGAAAGAAATTAATGAACTTGCAAAAGAATTTTCTAAATTAAGTGAAAAGGATCAAAACAAATGGATCATTCTTGAAAAGAGAATGAATTGGTTTGATGAAAAATTAAAAGAATATACTGATAGAAAATCTTTCCTTGAAAGTGTTGAATCAGAAAAATCGGCCATGCTCAAAAGCCAAATCAGGTACTCAGAGCGAAAGGTTGTAGAGGTCGAGAGCAGGTATGAAAAGCTCCAGATAGCCTATCAAAAGGCATTGAAAGAAATTACTGAAATCGAAAGGGAAGTTCATCGACTCAATTCGATTGAAGTGGAGTTTGAAAAGGCCAAAGAAAAAGCACATTATTTTCTTGAAGAGCTGTCTGAAGTTAAATACAAAATGAAACAGAGAGAGTCTTTACATGAAGATACATTTATCAAAGAAACTTTTGAGAAGTTATTCAATAAAGTTGATCAAAGCCTTACTGAAAAGATAAAAGAGGCCTCAACTTTGAATGATAAGGCCATGACTGGAATTGAAGATTTTCATCAGGTAATTATCGATCTCAAAGAAGGTCAAATTCATAAAGATGAAAAATTTGACAGTATAGTCGATCTTATTAGCAAACAATCAAAAGTTGTTTCAGGTCTACTTGAAAGACGTGAGGCCCTTGATAAAAGAATTGTTGAAAAAGTTGAAGATGGTGTGACAGATCTCTCAAAAGAACAGAGAGAGTTGGCCAGAAAAATTCAATTGGTGATTGAGGATTTTAAAGAACTCGAGCGTTCAGTTTCACTTAGTAACGGTGATGATCACATAGAGTTAGTCAAAAAATGGCAGGACCATGCCAAAGGTCTTGAACAAGAAGTCAAAATTCTAAAAGAGAAACTTATTGGCAAGATGGACCAAAACTCTGGTGATACTGGCTCATCTGTTGTTCATGAGCAATACCTTATTGAAAAACAAAAAGCAGATAAAAAGATAACCAATCTAACAACGATTGCAAAAAACCAGGAAATTAAGATTGAAAAACTGACCGTTAAAAATGGTCAATTGAAGGGTAAGATTCAGGAACTTGTCGATAAGTATAATGTCCTTTTGAAAAAACATAAAGCTGTTGATGCAAGCTCTTCTGAAGCTGAAGAGATCAGAGTCCAATTTGAGGAAGAACAAGAGAAAACTCGCAATATGAAGCTTGATCTCGATAATCTCAAATCCGAGCTTGAAAAACTTAATGATGATTATCAGAGCCTAAAATCTGAAAAATCAGCTGTTGAAGAAGAACATACCAAGGCCCATATAATGATCAAGGAGCTAGAGGTATATAAAAAGGCCCATCAGGAGCAAGCTAAAAAAGAACTCAAACGCTTGGTTGGAGATTCATTTGAAGTATCAAACGAAGAAACCTGGTGGCTCAAAATTGGTGACGTTGTAACAGGCCCTCACAGATTCGGCGAACTCTATAACCTTAAGGAAAATGGTGAACTCAATCGAGATGAAACCTTCCTTAAAAGTGAGGAACAAGGTAAGTGGACCCCTATGGGCAAATTTACGGAGTTCAATGTTCCCATTCAAGTTCATACTCTTGAAGAAGATGGTGATACTCTCACCAAATATTTTATAAGACGTGGCTCCTTTAGAGCGCCATTCTATGAGATCGTCACTTTGGAAATTGGTGGTAAAGAGTATAGAGGTTACTGTACTTCATTGAGCCAAGGTGGAATTTTTATCGAATACAACAAACTTGATCCAGACACTATGTACAAAGATGCTGTTGGACAAGTGTACTTTAAGAAAGGTGCTTTAAGAAAAAGTCTGGAATGTGAAGTCAAAATCATGAACATCTCAGACAAAAGACCAAAAGGTCTTGGTATGATGTTTGTAAATCTTGGGGATTCTGACAAATCTGTCATTCAAGAATATGTTAATCACTATATGGATAAGAGTGCGAATAAGAAGGCAGCATAAAAAAACCGGTCAGCATTTCTAAACACTGACCGGTCTTTTATCATCTAAGGTATTTACGCTTGAGATATTTCTTGGTGGTATCGTCGATGGCGAGCAGGAGGAGAAAGCCTGAATTTTCGCCTGAGGAGTCTCTGCCTACCAAAGAGAGAGTCCCAACTGCTTTTTTACCTAGGTAGTATCTCGAAGAGATGATGCTTCCATCTACTTCGAGATTCAGAGGGTAAAAAACACCAAAAAAGTTTTTTCCAGCATAAATTGTTACGTTATGAAAATTGGTCAATGTGAAACTTACACCTGGGAGAGCTCCTGTGGGAACTCCTGGTAGAGCTCTGCCACCTGGAAGAGTCTGTGGATCTCTAACTTCAACATCGTCTCCGAGAACTTCTTGCCAGTTCAAACCGACTCTAAAATCAATGCCTCCATTTCCATTATCCTTGATCGAGAGATAAGATTCTTCAAAGTCTGGAAGTGGCATGACAAGGTCATTGTCAATCGTGATATTCTCGAAAGATGCATCGATTCGGGCAAAGTCTTTCTCTAGGGTTAGATACGGGCCTTTGACGCCTGGAATGGTGATATTTGTACTGTCACCATTACAACCAAAGAGTATTGTTAATGAAGTCAGTACCAAAAATAGGTAATTTCTTTTCATGATTTGTCCTCTTGATAATGTGTATTTGTTTTCATCTTAACAGCTTCATGGCAAAGTAAAAGAGGCAGACATTATTGCCTCTTTATTTAGGGTTAGATATGAATGAGATGTTGATCGTTTTTGTTTTCAAAGCAATTTTCTATGTTTTTTTCGGATGCACGATGGAAGTCACTTTCTCAGTTTTTGGAATTGAAAAAGTCATGGCCGCTGATGTTCCAAAAAGAGTTCCGCCAAAATACAAGGAAGGTTTCATCAGTCTTTATATGTTTCCTCTCTATGCCTTGATTCTTCCTCTAGGATTCGAGCCCTCTTATGCACTAATTGCCGAATGGCATTGGATTTTTCGCTTTATCTTCTGGGCCTTGATGATCACAGGATTTGAAGCAATTTATGGTTGGTTGGAATTAAAAGTCCTTGGGTTTTATACTTGGGATTATTACAAGCTTTCCAGATTCAAAGTTTTTAAAGAAGGACTGACATTGTGGACTTTGATTCCTTGTTGGGGAATTGCGGGAATGATGCTTGAGCAGTATGCCCAGTTACTTGATAAGTTCACTCCGGTTGTATTGGCACATTTTCTCTCAGGCAGTTGAGTAATTTTCGTGGTAGATCTCCACAATGGTCATAAAGATGACACAGATAAGTGGTCCATAAAAAATACCTGCCATACCAAAGACGGCCATACCACCAATGATGTAAAAAAGAACCAACATGGAATTGATCTGAATTCTTTTTCCAATAAATTTTGGCTTGAACCAATTCTCTACAACCAAACCAACTATTGCACACCAAATAAATAAGATGATTCCTGAAGCAGTATGTCCTATCAGAATCAGGTAGATTGACGCTGGAATGGTAATGACGCTAATTCCAAGTAGTGGAATAAAGGCCAATATTACCATCAAGACAAACCACAGAAAAATATTGCTGATTCCAAGTATCCAAAAGGCGATACCTGCAAGTAGACCTTGAATCAGGCCACCAACACCATTGCATACTAGGGTTACATAGTTCATCTGATTGAATTTTTCGACGATCTTTATTTCCTGGTCATCAGGCAATGGACTTAATTTCAACATGAATTCTTTGAGTCTCGCTCCATCCAACAGCAATGAGTATGTTGTCAAAAGCATCAGAATAAAATTGAAGGAGAATGAAATGATATTGCTGAAGAGTCCATTGACGAAAGAGAACATTTGACCTGAAGCTCCTTGAACTACTTCTAGAACCTTGGCCTCAATTTCAGTCATTGAAACTTCAATATTGAAAAAATCAGTGAAAGTGGATACCAGGCCTGCAAAAGTGCCGTTTCCAAATAGGAAATTGTTGACTGAGTCTCTGGAAAGACCGTCTTTTACACTCCGATATAATTCTATTGACTCTTTTGAGAGTTGAAGAAGGATATAGACACACGGGAGAATGACAACCATCAAGATCACAATACAGGTAAGAATGGCACTAAGTTGTTCTCTATTTCCCAGTTTATCTTTTAAACGCGTATTGAGTGGGGCGAATGAGCCCGCCATAATAGCTCCGAAGATCAATGGATGAATGATGGATTTGAATAGAATCCAATTTAAGATCAAGAGTATGGTGAACACTACACCAAAAAAGAGCTGTGCGAGGCTCAAACTTTTCAACATATATTCATTTTAACCTTCAAAATGATTTGTTGCCACATTAAAGCATCAATTCTTGTATTGGACACAGGACGACATTAGAATAATAGAATGAAATACATTTTGATGTTTTTTCTCATATCATTTTCAGTCCTCGCTGACTCTGAAACCGGGGACATTGTCGTCGATCCAACGATCAGGCTTCGATGTGAAGCTCTTCAGATCAAAAAAAATAAGAAAATCGAAAATAAAGAAGGTTTGCTTCGAGCATTGAGCAAGAACAACAAACTTCTTGAGAACACCCCTTACAATAGAACTTCAGTAAGAGAGAAGCTCACTGATAATCAGAAAAATCTGGTCGAGTTGATTAACACAAGAACGATACAGATCAAAGAGTTGAATGACTTTATTGTCAGAAGAGGATGTCCAGCAGACAGTTTCGATATGCTGACAGAGGCCAAGCTCAGGGAAATGATCGCAAAGGGTGTAAAAAGTGGTCAAACTCTCGGCTCATTTGACAAGAAAAAGACAGATTACTCGGCCTCAGGTATTGGTTACGATGAGTTGACTGTTGATGCAGAAATGGAAGATGAGCTCGCAGAAGTCAGAAAAATGGAAAAGGATTTGGTTGAAGATAAGAAAGAGACTTTCTTCACAAGCAACAACCATATTAGTTTTTCACTCTACAGGTATACACAATCATATGTAGAAAGCATTGAAGGTTTAGATCAACTTGAGAATAACAGAACGGCCTCGTTGGGGTTTGGACTCACTTATGTCAGGGACGATACAGTTTTTGGAAATACTATTCGTTACTATGTAACTGCCAATTTTGCCAATGAAGGTGAGTTGGAAGTTTCAGATGACAACGGAGCTTCTCGAACATTTGAAGAGCATACAAACTTTGGCCTGGTTGGAGGTATCCATTTGTCTCTTTGGAAAAGATTTGGACTATTTGGTTACGTAGGGAAGGATGACTTAACTACTTTATATGCTGAAAATCCAACTGCTGTGAATCCAAGTGATGTACTTGGTGTGCGTAATTATTCCCTTGTCTGGGTGGGTGGAGGAATCGATCACCAGACAGTGATACTGAATAGAAGATTTTCATTTGCTGCCCATTTCTCTTCACTTTTGAATCATACAAGTGATATTGAGATTGATACTGAGACTGAACAACTCAGTGCCACTCGGTTTGGGTTTGATGTAGGCATGAACCTCTACAAGAAGCTCTGGGGAGAGTTTAAAATGTCATTCGATACCTACACTGGCTCTTCAGAACTGAGTACGGCCCGAACAACTTTTGGACTTAGGTACGACCTTTTCTAAGTCACTTTCGAAGGGAACCATTCGGTCCACTCATCTGGATCATCCTTTTTAAGTCTGAGACATAATTGTGGAGACCATTTGGGCATGACCGGCTTTTTAAGCAATTTCATCCCGGCCTCCAATGGAGTTTTGTTGGCCTTTTTATTATTACATCTTACACAACAAGTGACGACGTTTTGCCAACTTGTTCCACCACCACGACTCGCGGGCATTACATGGTCGAAAGTGAGATGACTGGTGGGGAATTTTTTATAGCAATATTGGCATTTGAAATTATCTCGCCAATAGACATTCATACGTGAGAATTTAACAGATTTTTTAGAGCGATGATTATTGAAGAGACGAAGAATTTTAGGAAGATTGTATGAGTCACTGACAGAGCGTATTTTTAAATCGTCGTATTCATCGACAACTTCGGCCCTGCCTGTCAGGAGGAGTATCATGGCCTTCTGCCAACTGATGATCTTGACCGGGAAGAAGGTGCTGTCTAATAACAACGTCCGCATCCAATCTCCTTTTACTTCTCGTCATACGCCAAAAGCCTGAATTGATGGGCTTTTCGTATCTTCTTATATTCTATCACAAAAATATTAGTCAGAATTCAACGGGTAAATCAGAGCTTGGGTAACGTATAATTCATCACTTCCGCTCTTTTAGGATGGCAAAAATAGGCCTTCTTGTAAAATTTTTTTACGTTTAAATTTTAGACATACCCGAGTAATTGGCCCTACTTAATGGAGGGGGATTCAATAAAGGACTTCATATCGGCACTCATTTGATTGAAAGATTCTGCCCCCAAAGTCGGTGGGTCTATAATCAGGTGATGATAGTTTTTATCCAATGACGTCTTACTCTTATTAATCAACTTAAGACTCCAAAGATTTAAATCCTTGTGATCCACAAGTTCTTGAAGACCGGATTTAGAGATAAGTTCATCATCCGGATCGAGGTAAATCCAGGTCGGAACATTCATTGATGTGTATGGTGCTTCTATAGTATCGATGATTTGGTGAAGTGAAGAATAGGCCGCTGTGGCCGTACCATTTTGACTCCTATAATCTTTGAGATTGCCGGAAGGAATCATTATTTTTCCAGAAAAGAAAGAAACAATTTTTGTGAGATTTGCATACCATTTCACCCTGATCGCGGGTGCGAGCAGAATCATTTTTTCAAATGGATTTGGGAGGCCTTGTGACTTTAAAGTATCAATCATACTGGCAGCTCCAAGACTATATCCGAGAAAATAGAGAGGCAAGTTTGCGTTAGAGGCCCTCTTCCAAGCGTGGCAGATCAGATTGCTGACATTTCTTCGCCATGTCAGTTGAGTAACGGCCTTCATCTCTTCTTCAGAGCCGAAGTGCCCTGACAATGTTCCTCTAAGAACTGAGTAACCCTGACTTGACCAGAAATGAGAGAGTGAATTCATCTTGGAGGGTTTGAGATTCAAACCATGAAGAACAAGCATGATACCTTTTTCTTGTTTTGGTAAAGAATCGAACCACATGTTCATTTCACTTTTCTCATACTTGAAAATGACACTGGAATTGATTTCTTCGAGGGAAGGGCCATTTACACACAGATCATTCCATGTAGAATTTTCTTTAACAGGTTTGTTAATGGAGATCATCCCCTTTGATAAAGGCTGATGATTGCAAGAAACAAATAGCAATAGAAGGATTATTAGTGGCATATGTATGGAATTTTAACCTGAAACCGGGAAAACTTCATAAAGGCGGCACACTTCGCCTGGAGTTTGGTGATGACTTGTCTCAAGAAGAGATTGAAATGCATATCACTTACGATATTTCCATTAAAGGACTAGTACCGATTCCTGCCAAATTCAAGAAAGGGAAATTCAAGTTTGATGTTCCTTCAATAATACTTCGATCTGATACATGGCAGTCTTTAAAGGAGTCTGGAGAAGAAACCAGAATTGAAAAAGTACTGTTTAAATATATTGGAGTTGAAGCTGAGCTTGATGTATTTCATCTGAACTTTCAAGAATTCATTACTGGTTATCTTCGATTTGAAAGAGATGTGCTAATTGATGGTCCTCGCACTATGGAAGTATCGGTCAATAAAATTCCGGTAGCTGGAGACTATACTCTTGATCTGGAGAGATCTTAGAGACTGGTCCTCGGACAAAAGATGGCATTTTCGAATGATGTTGATAGATTCAGACAATTAGCACCATTGAAATTAACTCCACTAGCAACAGCATAGCTTCCAAGTAAGACTTGATTGGCCTCAAGTCTCCATGTGCCTCTGTATGTTCCTCTTCTGTCTGTCATATGGAGAAAATAATTGTCGTTGTACAAGTAGAGAACATCTCTAGGGTTAGAGATATTTTGAAGTGTCTTTTCATTTTCATCAGTACTCATGAATTGACCGTAGTATCCATTTGGATCTTGTCCATTGATAGAGCTCTCCGTCTTGTTTTTCCCACAAGAAGTAAGTCCCAAGGTCGTCATAAGTAAAAGGCCAATGAGAATGGATTTCTTCATAAAAGTCTCCTTGAAACCCTTTAACCACGGCCTATACGGGGTGTTAAGACGCGATGCGCATGTATGTAATCATTCCACTTTAAGTCCAGAATCATCTGGTTGCTCCTATTATAAGGTAAAACTTATAGACTACATAAGTTTTTCTAAAAAACGTCTGGCCAAATTATTGAAAATTTTCGAGTATCAAAGAAAAGCCAAGAGGTAATTGATCTATGTGTGGAGTTATCGGAATCATCGGACCTACGGTCCTTGAAGAGAATCCATCTTGGGCAGCATTTGAGGCCTACCGCGGTTTGCTTACATTACAACACCGAGGACAAGATGCGGCCGGAATCTTAAGTTACAATCCAAGTTTTCAAAAATTTCATCAAGAAAAAGACCTTGGTCTTATTGCCAGTGTCTTTGATCAAGATTCGTTGATGAAACTCAAAGGTAATATGGCCCTTGGTCATACTCGTTATGCAACTGCAGGTGGTGACGGCAAGGAAGACCTTCAGCCATTGGTTACAGGTTTTCCATTTGGCGTTGGAATGGTTCACAACGGAAATGTTGTCAACTATCACTCAGTAACCAGAGAACTCCAAAGCAAGCATCATCTCAAAATGTTGACCAGCAACGATCTTGAGTTGTTTCTACATCTTTGGTGTCAAAAACTTTCAGAATCCAATGGTGAAGAGTCTTTCAAGTTCGAGCCTGAAAAAGCACTGAAAGCATGCGAAGAAATTTTCCAAAAGCTTGAGGGCGGTTATGCGGTTGTGGGTATCATGGCCGATGAAGGTCTTTTTGGAATGCGTGACCCACATGGAATCAGACCATTGGTTCTTGGACGTAAAAAATTTGGCGAAGAGGGTGATAAGTATTCTTATTGTCTTTGTTCGGAAACCATTTCTCTTAATTTTCTTGGCTATGAGTTTGTTCGAGATATTGAGCCAGGAGAGTTTATATTCATCAAAGAAAATGGCGAAATCTTTTCAAGTATTGCAGAGTCAGCCAAAGGCAAAGAAAAAGCTCCATGTATGTTCGAGTGGATTTATTTCTCTGGGGCAGAGTCGCAGTTTGAAAATATCAATGTTTACAATGCACGTTTGAATCTTGGAAAAGTGTTGGCAAAAAAGGCGAGACACTTAATTCAAAATGGTGTGATCAGTCCTGATGTTGTTTGTCCTGTTCCAGACACTTCGAGAACGGCTTCAATATCGCTTGCTGAAAACTTAGGACTTCCATACAGAGAGTCTTTGATCAAAAACCGCTATATCCAAAGATCTTTTATATTAAATACTCAGGAGAAAAGAGAAAAAGCAGTTGAGCTAAAGCTTTCTCCTGTCAGAAGTGAAATTGAAGGAAAGAAGATCCTACTTGTAGACGATAGTATTGTCAGAGGTACAACTTCCAAGAAAATTATTGATTTATTGAAGCGTCATGGTGCCAGCGACATTACTCTCGCCATCACTTGTCCGCCTCTGAGATATGCTTGTTATTACGGAATTGATTTCCCGAACCCTAAAGAGTTGATCGCCAAGGATAAAACTTTGGATGAAATTGCTGATTGGGTTGGTGCCAACAAGGTAATCTACCTTGATGAGCAGGACCTCGTTGAGGCCATAGGCAAAGAGAAGATGTGCATGGCCTGTGTAAACAACAAATATCCAACATCAGTAACCGAGGCGGAAGAGTTTAGCCGTCTCAGACATATGCACAAAGAAAATCTTTCTTAAGGTTTGGAGAGAGCAATGACGTTACCACATCTACACACAGGTTCAGTAAAAAACATTAAAGGGATCAAGGGCCAAAGTCCTTACGTATTTGAATTCTCTGATAGATATTCAGTATTTGATTGGGGAGCAATGCCCGACAATTTGGATAGCAAAGGAGAGTGTCTTGCCGCCATGGCCCAGTTATTCTTCAAGAAAATGGGAGAGGCATTTTTTTGGCAAGACTGGAATCCAGATAGAAAACTTGTGGAGTCGAATTCTCAAGCACCAGCACTTTTGAATGAGTTTAGAGAGGCTGGAGTTTCACATCATTGCATTGGTTTAGTCGATGAAGATAACAAGCCAGTTGATGGAATTACAAATTCACTTGCAGTTGAACCTGTTAATGTACCTCAGGTCGCATTCGATCCTTCAACTGGAACATGGGATTATTCAGAATACGAGTCTTCACCAGTGAACACACTTGTTCCATTGGAAGTTATATTCAGATTTGGGATTCCTGAAGGAAGCTCATTGATGAAAAGAATCAAAGACCCAGCATATCTTGCAGATATTGGTCTAGATAAAGAGCCTTGTCCCGGTGATCAGTTTGAAATTCCTGTTGTAGAGTTCTCCACTAAACTGGAATCGACTGATCGATATATAAGCAATGTAGAAGCTCAGAAAATTTCTGGTATGAATGATGTCGAGTTTCAAAAGACCAAAGCGCTATGTCTGCTTTTGTCCTTGAGATTAAAAGACATGTTTCAATCCATCGGTATCAAGCTTTGGGATGGAAAGTTTGAATTTGCTTTCGACAAATCTAAAGATGACAATGGAGATAGAAACCTTCAACTTGTAGATTCAATTGGTCCGGACGAGCTCAGATTGACTTATAACGGAATTCAGCTTTCAAAGGAAAACCTCAGAAGATTCTATCGTGATTCAGATTGGTATAAAAAAGTCGAAGAAGCAAAAGGGATTGCAAAAGATCGAAATGAAAAAGACTGGAAGAATATCTGTGAGAAAGAGCTCAAATGTTCTCCAGCGCCATTGAGCCCCGAGCAAAAGCAAGCAGCTTCCATGATGTACAAGACTTTAACTAATGCCCTTTATGAGAAATTTGAAGGAAAGGTATTGTTTGAGAATACATGGAACCTAAATCTCCTGACTGACAAGATGGAGAGACTATGAATATTGCTGTAATTGGTAGTGGTGGTCGAGAGCATGCACTTGCTGCCAGACTTTTCAAAGAAGCTGGAGTAAGCAAAGTCACAGTTCTTCCAGGTAATCCTGGAATGACAGATGACGGCATTAATACGCTTTCTTGTAACATTAAAGATAAAAATGATTTACTAGATAAGATGAATTCACTTTCACCGGAACTGATTGTATTCGGGCCCGAACAACCATTGGTAGATGGGATGGGTGAATTCCTAGAAGCGAAAGGCTTCAACGTCCTCGGTGCTACAGCAGCAGCTGCTCAGCTAGAAGGCTCAAAGATTTTTTCTAAAGATTTCATGTTCAGAAATGATATTCCTACTGCTGCATTTGAAACTTTCAATTCCTATGAAGAGGCCCTTGAAGCCCTTAAAGATTGGAAAGTTGAAGAAGAAGGTATTGTTATTAAGGCTGATGAACTCGCTGCAGGCAAAGGGGTAGTCGTTACCTGGAAACGAGAAGAAGCTGAAAAAACTCTTCATGACTTTTTTATCAATCCCGACTGTCCAGTCAACACCAAGAGAGTTCTTTTTGAACAAGTTCTCAAAGGTGTTGAGTTATCTGCTTTTGCCTTAATGGATGGAAATACTTTCATCACTCTTGGTTACGCTTGTGATTATAAAAGATTGTTGGATGGAGATAACGGACCGAATACAGGAGGTATGGGATGTTTTACACCAAAAACATGGCCTACTGAATTAACTAAGACTCAGATAGATGAAAGAGTTTTCAGACCAGTTGTTGAAGGAATGAAAAAAGAAGGTCATCCTTTCAAAGGAATTTTATTCGCCGGACTGATGATTGATGAAGGTAATGTTAATGTTATTGAATTCAATATTCGTTTTGGAGACCCTGAAGCTCAGACGTTATTGCCTGTTCTTAAAGGTGATCTTTGTACAGCATTTGATCTAGCTGCAAAAGGTGAGCTTGAGGGATATGAAAATTCCTTGTCCATTTCAAATGAGGCTTCTGTCCATATCGTAGCTGCCAGTGGTGGTTATCCTGCAATGGATGGTAAGCCAATGAATCTTGAGAATCCAATTAGTATTGAGCGCAATGATGACGCCAAAGTTTTTTTTGCTGGCGTAAAGAATAAGGATGGGAGGCTTGTCAATTCTGGGGGACGAGTTCTCGGTGTAACATGTACTGCTGAAACAATTGAAAAGGCCAGAGAGGCAGCTTACAGGCAGCTTACCAAAATTAACTTTGATGGAATGGTTTATCGTACAGATATAGCCTCTGGGAGCGACGGTCGGTGAAAGTTTGTATCATGGCGAGTGGTGGTGGCACCAACGCTGAGAACATTATTCAATACGCACCAAAAGTCGGTATTGAGATTGTCGGATTGATTTCTGATCAGCCGGATGCTTACGCTCTAGAACGTGCAGCTAATAATGATATTGAAGCCGTATGTCTTCCGTTTGTACGTAATAAGGCGAATAGCTACACTGAAGATAAAGATATCCATGAAATGGCCATTTATGAGTGGATGAATCAAAGAGGTGTAGAGTGGGTTTTCCTCGCTGGCTATATGCGTATTCTAACATCTTCCTTTATCGAAAGATTTGAAGATGAGGGAGCTGGACATTCCAGAATCATCAATATTCATCCAAGCTTGCTTCCGAGTTTTCCAGGAAAAGATGCTTATAAACAAGCATGGAATGCTGGAGTTAAAATGAGTGGAGCTACTGTTCATTTTGTTGACTCGGGAGTAGATACGGGAGCTCCAATACTACAGGATTGTTTCCCTAGAAATGTAGATGACACACTTGAGGATTTTGTAAAAAGAGGTCTCCAAGTTGAATATGAACTTTATAAAAAGGCCATGGATATCCTCTCAAGTCGTTCGTTCGAACTTGTGAACATCCCTGGTAGTGATAAAAAATATGTTTCCCTCAAGGAAAAATCATGAATCAATACAGAATTGAAGTAGAAGGTATTCACAACTCACCACTTTTCAACAAAAAAAGAGATCTTTTTGAATCAGTTCTCCATTCGGCCGTTGATAATCTCGTGATCAGAAAATATTTTCTGGTTTCTAGTGAAATGCCTATTGATGAAAGTGTTCTAAAAGAAGTTTTTTGTGATCCTGTTCAAGACCGATATGTCACAAACAATAAAGAAGATGTCACTTATTCCAACTTTGTTCAGGTCGGATTCAGACCTGGTGTAACGGACAATACGGCCCATTCTGCAGAGGAGGCCTTCAGACTCCAGGGTATAGAATGTCACATTAGTACTGGCGATCTGTATCTACTTAAAACCAAGGCGTCAGTTGAATCTATTGAAAATTTGGCCATTGAGTATCTTGGAAACAATCTCATTCAATCAGTAAGTGTTGATAGTACAGATTCAGCAATTTTTAAAAACAGATTTACTGAGATCAAGCTTCCATCAGTTGAAATGCATGGAGATGGAAAAGTTGAATCTTTTAATCTTGATGACATTGACCAAAAAATATTCGAAAAAATCAATAAAGAAAGATGTCTTGCGATGACTTGGGAAGAGTTTCTCCATATCAAGACCAACTTCATTAATACAAAATCCCTTGAAGACAGAAAGGCCAATGGCCTCGATGAGTTAATCACTGATGTTGAGCTCGAGGTTATAGCTCAAAGCTGGTCAGAGCATTGTAAGCACAAGATCTTTTCTGCTGATATTACACTTGAAGAAAATGGAGAGAAGCGAGAGATCAAATCCCTTTATAAGACATTTGTCAAAGGAGCCACAACCAGAATTGAAAAGGAAAGAAATCTTCCATGGTTGAAGTCGGTTTTTAAAGACAACGCTGGAATTGTCCGATTTGACGAGAAACTTGATCTTTGTATCAAGGTAGAAACCCATAATTCACCATCAGCTCTTGACCCATATGGTGGAGCATTGACCGGAATTCTTGGTGTGAATAGAGATATTCTTGGAACTGGCATGGGGGCCATGCCTGTCGCGAATACAGATGTTTTCTGTTTTGCCGACCCTAAATGGCCACTTCAAGGTCATGAAGAGAAAATGCCAGATGGTCTTCTCAAGCCAATGAGACTTCTTGAAGGAGTTCACAAAGGAATTGAAGATGGTGGAAACAAGAGTGGTATTCCAACAGTGAATGGGGCTATCTTCTTTAATGAATCCTATGCCGGTAAACCGCTGGTCTATTGCGGTACTGTTGGTG
>JBFEVX010000149.1:0-7897 GCA_041546685.1 Bacteriovoracaceae bacterium
AGCTGGGAAGACAAAACAAATCTGGCCAGGAGCTGAAGCCGCTGGGAAAACAAAACAAATATGGCCAGGAGCTGAAGCCGCTGGGAAGACAAAACAAATATGGCCAGGAGCTGAAGCCGCTGGGAAGACCAAACAAATATGGCCAGGAGCTGAAGCCGCTGGAAAGACCAAACAAATATGGCCTGGAGCTGAAGCCGCTGGAAAGACAAAACAAATCTGGCCTGGAGCTGAAGCCGCTGGGAAGACAAAACAAATATGGCCTGGAGCTGAAGCCGCTGGGAAGACCAAACAAATATGGCCAGGCTCGCAGGCATCAGAATTAAATAACGGAATGTGGAGGAAAAACCAAAATACTCCAAATACAATGCAGCTAGCTCCCGAAGTCGTCAAAGAGCTAGAAGAACAAATAACATTACCAACTGCTCTCAAAAGTGGAGCCCCTTTGAAATGGTTAAACTCAGACGAAGGTAAGAAATGGTTAAAAAGCGAAGATGGAAAAGTTTTTAATGAACTTTATACTTACAAAGCCATTCAAATGGCTCAAGATCAATTAACCTCTGCAAAAAAAGCAAAGACAGGTGAAAAGAGATTTCAACTCGACTGCAAGTATATCAATGAAAATGAAATCGTGTGTGATGATAATTTCAATTACCATAAAGTTCAAAGTACATTTTTTGTAGAAAGTACATCAACTGAAAATGACACTACAATAAATAACTCAAGCCGTACCTCAGAAAAGAACTCTATTCTAGATAGAAACTCAAAAACTCAAAAGAATGGGTTGAGTGGTACAGCTCAGTAGTATTGATATACGCAAAATTTCAGGGATAAGAAAAGTTGCTAAGTAAAATAATTACATTTATTAGAGAAAATTATGAAAAACTAATATTGATACTGCTAGGTTCATACGCCATTATCCATTCAATATTTATGATTATCTATTTAGCTCCTGATAATCCATTGCTTGATGAAGGATACAAAAAAGTCTCTAAAGCCTATATGAACCCAATATTCTCTCAAAGATGGGGCTTTTTCTCCCCTAATCCCGGAATAGAAGACGTTGAGTTTGAGTACAACTGTGTTGAAAGTAACAAACCGATTGAATGGATCAATCTTGAAGAAGAGAGACTTTCACGACATCAATCGAATAGACTACTTGGCCTAGGCAGAGTTTTGTATTTAACCAAAGGTCTTGCAGAGCAATTTTTAAGATTATATGAGCAAGCCTTAAAAAGTTGTACGCTAGAAACATCAGACAAAGAAAACTGTGCAAATATTATTAAGCAAAACATAAAAAAGACGAGAGAATATTATCACATAAATGTTTTATTCAGTAAGAAATGCAGTCGAAATGATTTTAAAGGTTATAACTTCAGGATAAAACTAACTAAGCCACTTCAGTTTTCAAAACGAAATGTTATTAATCAAAGAGAATACACCTATTTGCATTTCCCTGTAGTAACTTACAAGAAGGAAATATGATTTCTTTTTCTAATGAGCAACTAAAATTCATTTCAACAAAGTATTCATTATTTATCAAAGGACTAGTCTTATGGTTTGTATTGGATGTTTTTATTTGCACTTTCCATTACAGCAACTTCTGGGGGCAAGATGCAATCTATTTAGACTTAAACCATCTTGAAGATGGAAGTAGCTTATTTGTAAAATTGATCAGCCTACTCAGCTTAGAATACATTAAAGACTATTCTTACATAGTGATAGTGATTCAAATACTGCTAGGACTTCTTATTCTATTCGACAAAGTTCGTAGTAAAGCTTTAATCGCTCTTTTCTATTTTTTAACTCTGAATATACAAACTCCAATCGCTTATGGACTTGATGGAGGAAACAATTTAGCAAACATCTTATTTCTCTATTATCTAATTTTTGATTGGGAAAATCTTAAATTCATGAGTCAATCTTTCCGTGACCATTCAAGACTTATTGCATATCTCATTTCAATACTGCAAGTATGCTTGGTGTATCTAGTCGCGGGCTTTTCAAAGGCACAAGGCGATCTATGGCTTAATGGAACTGCTCTCTACTACGTCATGCAAATCCCGCAATATTATCATCCAACCCTTTCAGAACTATTTTTAAAGAATAATTTATTAATTGTGACAGGTAATTATCTAACTATCATTTTTCAATTATACTTCCCTCTGATAATTCTCAAACAATTTCGGAAGATTTGGATATTAATGGGAATCATTCTGCACATCTCTATTTCATTTGTTTTAGGGCTGCTCCAATTTGGAGTCCTTATGTCTTTTGTCTACGTTTTATTTATTGATGAAGATATATATATTTTTTTAAAAACCAACCTAAGATATTTAAATGAAAGAATTAAAAAAATACCTCGAACAAAACTCCTTAGATAAGCATAGACGGTATTTCTTAGAAGTATATGAGCATAACCATAAATCAATTACGTATGGAGACTTAGACTCTGACTATTATATTGCATCTTGTTCTAAGAGTGTCTTTGGAGCAATTCTTTTCCAAGAATTATTAAAGGACAAACATCTACCAACTAAGTTTAATTCTTATCTCAGCTCACTTGGAGTTGAAAGTGAAAGCGTTGGGATTTACGATTTTCTAAATCATACGACCAACCTTGTTGACTACCTTGAACATTTTGAAGAAAATCACGGATCTTCAAACGATGAGATTATTGATCAATTTGTAAGAAATCGCAAAATCTCAAAAGTATTATTTAATTATTCTAATACAAACTATGTGCTCTTATATAGTTTTTTAAAAAAACAACACTCAACAGAGGATTTGCTCAATCGACTAAATAAAGAGATCTCTGAAGAATTCTCTTTAGTTAGAGATGAAATTATTAACTCTACAAATGGTACAGGCTCTTTTATATTTAATGGACCTTTGAATAGAGTTTTTGGAGATGGGGGCATTATTTTCTGTCCAAAGAAAAGTAAAAAAAACAAGAAGAGCTTTATAAAAAAACTATTTGATTTAGTTAATGAAAACATAGATTACTTTAAGAATCATTCAGTAAGTATCAATGAAAAAACCAGTTATGGTTTTGGGCTTTTTTACAAAGAAAAAAAGGACTCATTTTGGATATACCACTCGGGTTCATACCAATCGAACATCAGTTATTGGGGCCATAACTCAAATGGACAAGGCTTCTTTTTCAGTACAAATTTTTCAGATATAAGTCCTACGGAAGTTACAAAAATCATAGGTCTATAGGACATAACAGCTTTATTAATCCAAGCTACAACTAATAAATCCTCACAAATACAATGAAAGTATACTGTTCAAATATAAGTCTGGCACAAGTCCTGTGATCCTCAGTGCAAAAATCAACAACGTCAATGAAGGCTACAAAGACTTCACATTTAAAGAAATCAAGTATCTTAAAAAAATTGGTCTTAATGATAAGCTCGTTGGTTCAATGATTGATGTTACTGGAAAAATCAATCGAGACAAAAAAAGAGCCCTAGAAAACAAAGATCTTCTCGCCAAAATCCAGAAGATGATTGATCAAAGTCAAAAGAACGTTCAAGCGAGTGCTGCAGACGGAGGTGATGATGTTGATGGATCTCTCGTTGGAGACTGTGTAAAGCTCAAAGCAGCACTTACCGCCTGCAAGATGGCACCGAGTATACTATCGATGGCGTGCCAAGTAACTGCTCGTTCGCAGTTTGAGTGTTCAGTTCTCTAAATCAATCAAGGAATGAATATCGGACACGGATTCCCAGGCTGACCACACTGTCTGCCTTCATGGCGATAGATCGCTTGGAAAACTTGGATCTCACCCTTCTCGTTTTCAAAACCAACACCACAATCAGTCACTTCACGCTCTACCGGAAGATAGAATTCTTCTAAGAAGTAGACCTTTTTGATTTTTGACTTGAACTCTTTCAAAAGCTTTGAAAATGTCTCAGTCAAAAGCTTTTGAAACTGTGGAGTGATTCCAGAAGGTCCGTCTTCATAAGTTGAGAACATACAACTGGCGATCTTATCAGTTTGAAGTTTCGTAAGATTTGTAATGTCAGCAGATTTCTTCCATCTCTGGAAAAGTTGATCTCTCGTCATCGGAGCAGAACCTTCAACATGGTATCTGCTATAGCTTCCTCTGTTCTTATAGAGGTCATGAGCTAGATTGTAGAGAATACGCAAAACATCTTCACCCGAAGCAAATTCATCACGGGCCTCTTGAATGATTCTTTTTGAAGAAGCATCTCTCAGCTCATGATCAAATTCTTCATAAATAATCTGACTAGCGTTATACGGCACAGTCGGAACCTTATCGAGAAGTACTAGGTACGTACCAAGATTGTTCACAAACGTTTCATCTTTTTGAAAACGACCTTTGAAGATATGGTGTGGAACTTCCTGTGCAATAACACGAGCTAAAGTTCTGACATCGTAGTTGATCGCCTGCTTCGAAAAATAAATTGGAGCAGCTGGCTTAAACTCAGTCATCGCACCGTTAGAGTAAAGCTTTTCATAGTCACCAGGATATCTACTGAAACCAACTGCAAAAAGTTCAGGAACATAATAGAAAGCTTTTTTAAGATAGAGCGCATTCATGTCGTTTCTAAATGCGTCTTTGAAGTTTTTGTTGAAAGTTGTCTTATCAAGATTTTCAGAGAGAAGATCTATCGCCTGCTTGATCTTGTCCATATCTGGAAAGACTTTCGCTTCGACTTCTTTAGGATCGCCACCACCACTGGCCCAACCACCAGCAAAAGCTGTCTGAGTTAAAGTCAAAAGAAGAAGCCATGTGATCATTTTCATAAGTATCTCTCTATGGATATTGCATTTTTTATTTATCAGGCGTGACCCATAACGACAATGTAGCTGGTAAATTCACCATGCGTAAATTTATTATTTATTTATACGAGCATTGTGGTATATATTTTGTAAACTACTTCTCAGACTGAGAGAAATTTATGAATATTTTCAACGAGTTAGATTACAGAGAGATTCTTCGAAAAACCATCGAAGAACGAAAAAAAATCGACTCTACCATCACTTATCAGGCCATGGCCGCCCATACACGGATCCAAAAGGCCTACCTCTCCCAAGTCATCAAAGGGGTACGCGACCTCAATCAGGACCAACTCTACCTGGCCTGCCAATATCTAGGCTTCTCCCAGGAGGAATCTGAATACTTAAAACTCCTCCTCGACTACGCCAGATGCGCATTGAAAGATCGGGAAAAGATTCTTTTAAGGGAAATCAAGATCTGGCAAAAACAAAAGAACAAGACCTCTCAGTATATTGATGTGGAGGAGCTAACCGAGAGAGAAATCAATAGAGAGGACTATTATCTCGATCCCATGAATCAGGTGGTTCACATGGGACTTCATTGTGATGAGTTTCGAAAGGATCCAATGAAGCTGGCAGCAAAGCTGTTTCTACCTAAGAGCAGAATTTCTGAGTACATGAACAATCTCCAAAGAATGGGGATCATCTCTATGGACAGCAAAGGAATACACCTCAACGATATCGAACTTCATCTTCCAAAAGATTCGGCCATCTTTCATAGCTATAAGTCTCAGTGTTACACCAACACGATGAATAGGCTTAAGCAGCTTGATGACTCGAAAACGTATAATTTTACCGTTGTGTTTTCAGGAGATGAATCTGTCAGACAAGAGATCAACAGTCAGTTCATGAAGTTTCTGACCAAAACAAAAAAGCTGGTCGAGGCCAGCAAATCAAAAGAAGTTTTTCAAATGAATTTTGATCTCTTTTCGTGGACTGAGACCAAATAAAAAAAAGGCCGACCGAAGTCGACCCCTCTAAAGCTTTCAGAGCTTGGAACAGCTCAGGTCTTTGGCACTTAAGAAGGCCTTGAAGTTATAACCTGGAAGTTTGTTCAAAGCCTTACAAGATTTTCTTGTACGCTTTCCGGCTATGCAACCTTCACAAGTCAATGCTCCGACTGCTTCACAGCAAAATCCAAGTTCTACTTTGTCTTTTGATTCATTTGAGCTTTGAAAAAGATCTGACTCAGGATTCAAAAGTCTTCCTGTCAAATCTGTTTCTAGTTGAGTTCCGTCAAAATCACCTACGAAAGCTTGTTTGGTCTTTAGAGATGCTTTCACGTTGATGGTCGCCTCTCCTCTACTCAAAGTCTTAACTACAAATTCTTTTTTGTTTTGAACTGTCTCATAGTTGAAAACCTGTGGTTTGATGTTGGTACCAGTGACTTCGATTTTGTCGAAATCCCCTGTGACTTTCACAACAAACTTAGTTCTAGTTAGTGCGCCACCTTTCTTGCTGATATCGATATTCGGCTTGCTGATATTGATCTTTCCACCGAAAGGAGCAGTAAAGGATTTTCCATCAACACTTGAAAGGATCACTTTTCCTTTGAAATCTTCTTTTTTAGGGAAGCCAACATAAAGGGCCTTAATAACTCCAGCTTCAGGGTAATAAGTGGCAGGAAGAGTTTTTCCATTCACAATAACCTTGGCTTCAGTAAAAAACTTGGCTTCAGTATCAGTGTAGACTCCAAAGGCCAATGGAAGAGCATCTTTGTTTCCAAAAGGAATTTCAGTATTCTCTCCAAGGTATCTTGGAACAACCAGTTCGACATCTGCAGCACCAGTCATTTCTGTTTTTCTTTCCTCGTCTTGAATTTCTTTAAGTTCACTATCTTCGATCAGATCAGCTCTTTTGATTTCTTCTTTGAGTTCAGTTGCCATTTCTTCAAGTTCACCACAGTTGTCATTACAGATTCTAACTTGGCTTTCAAGGTCGATCAGTTCAAGTTTTCTTTCTTGTTTCTCTTTAAGTTTCTTGAACAGGTTGTAGATCTTTCCGCCAACAAGAAGAAGTGGAGGCATAGCAGCTACAATACTTCCAAAATGTCTTCTCGACTGTTCAACACTGGCCGAAGCTTCTTGAACTTCAAGTCTGATTTCTTCACAGATGGCCGCGTTTGAATCGTTGATATCATCACATCCGGCCTCATCCATATCTCTTTGGGCCTGATCTTGATTTTCGATATTATCCATCACTGTTCTATGGGCATCTGAAGCTTCACCGATTGTGGCACTTCCAATACTTCTGAGCTCATCCACTCTAGTCGCTCTGTCTCTGTTTCTTTGCTGCTGTTCTTCCCACTCTCTCTGTCTTCTTTCGAGATCTCTGATACGCTCTCTTCTCATTCTTCTACGCCAATTTCCTTCTTCAGGTCTTGTCGTCGGTCTATCCGGATGACGAGTCAACTCATCTTCAAACTCTCGATCAGCTTTATTCTTATCCATTTCTCGCTGAATTTGCTCCAACTCATCAGCAATCTTGTCTCGCTCTTCCTTGCTTTCAGACTTACGATGCATTTCTTCAAGTCGAATGGCCTCTCGTCTAAGATCTTGATAACGTCTTCGTGCGTCTCGCTTGATGTCATCCCAAGTGGCGTTGGGATCATAGCCATGAGAGACTCCGTACGGCTTTCCGTCTCCGACTTCGACTTGGTTTCCAGTTTGTGTTGTGATCACGGTTGCCCATGCGCTGTTTACGATCATGTTCAAAAGCAAGAACACCATCATGAATTTCTTAAAAGTTGTCATTGTTTCCTCCAGGTTTTTAGTTTCGAACATTTCCTCTGGTCATGTTCACAAAACTAAAATTAGAGGATGGTTAGAAAGGTGTAAATTTATTATAAATTTAAAAACAACAATAAGTATACAATTTGTAAACCAACTTCTTACGAGTTTAAAAATACCAATGATAACATGAAGTTAGATGCATTTACTTTCGCGCGAAAGTAAAAGCTCAAGCGCTTTTGAATGAATGGGAATGCTTTTTAGTAGAGACACTGACAAAGAGATTATGCCACTACTTTAGAAGGAGTGAGTAAGTCGACTACGTAATGGCCAATTAGAATACTTAATAGACCTTACCGAAC
>JBFEVX010000140.1:0-8669 GCA_041546685.1 Bacteriovoracaceae bacterium
CTCCCAGGAGAAGTAAAGACGGCTGTACATTTAAGAGAAAAAAACCAAAAGGTCTCTTTGTCTTAAACAGACAACAACAAAATTCAAATCCTGAACTTTGTCTTCACTCAATGGAAGAGAGATTTTGATTCAAATGACGTACCAAGCGAACAGACGGACCACAACAAAATCATAATTTCCGAAATAGTAACAAATTGAAAAATAAGCTCAATTTCCGAAACGGAATTTGCGTGAAAAAGTTTAACTTTTCTTGATATTCAATAAGTTAAATTGTCACAAATTGAAAAAATAGGCAGTTAAACAAATTGGAATGAAATCAGTGAAATGCGCCCATTTTAGGTGCCATTATTTTATAAATGGCTGAAATTAAGAAGCCCCCTCGGGCAGTTATGCTGAGGGGGCCAATGGCGGGAACCAATTTTATTTATTCTTAGTCGTTGTTTTGACAGCTCACTTTGATAGTAGCTGACCAGTAAGCTTCAAGCTCACCATGTCTGTTCGCTCTATAAGCTTTAGAAGGAGCTGAAGCAGCATAAACTTTTGGTCTTACACATTCTTCATGGTTAATTCTAACTCTGTGTTTACCTTGGATGTCTTGAACAGTGTCAAACATTTTTTGCTCAACTTCAGCAGCAGAACCGCCACGTACAAAGATAACCTTAGTTGATCCAGCAAAAGAAAGTGTAGAAGCGAGAAGTGCGATTACAGCGATTGTTTTTTTCATTTTAGTACTCCGTGTTTTTGTAGTTTGTGTAGTTTTTTTAATGTAGTCAGATTCATTTCCCCGGGAATGAAATGTTTCTGAGGTACGGACAGAAAATAGCGGGAAGTATTTTATTGGTCAAAGTCAGTTCATAAAAAATATCAATTAGCGTTCACAGATGTGTACACTGTTGGCGCTCTCTTTATACTAAATTCTTGTCGCTTGAATTGATCTCACAGGACGTGAAATTTTAGAGTCAAAATGACCCTGGCAAACCTGTAAACGGTGAGATGTAATTTTACGTTAACCAGAGGTTCAAAGAAAAAGGTGAATCGATTTGACTTGACCCTGTATCTTCAATTATTTCAATTTCAGGAAAAAAATTACAGAAAGGACAGGTAAATTGTGAACACAGATACCATCATTCCAGAAGTAAGACAGTATATGGACTATCGTAAGTTCCTGAAAGACTTTTATACAGTCAAGAAGGAGAAGTCCAAGGACTATAGCTACAGAGTATTTACCAGAAAGGCCGGAGTTGGTTCTCCAAGTCATCTTAAGATGGTTATGGATGGTCAACGTAATCTAACCAACCAAACACTATATAAATATCTTGATGCGATTGGCTTTAAAAAGAAAATAGATGCGAAATTCTTTGAACTGCTGGTTAATTATAATCAGGAACAGGATGCAGACCGGAAAATTGAACTATTTCATGAAGTCATGAAAGAAAAAGATAAAAAGGGATTATCCTTTTTAGAAAAAGAACAGTTTAATTTTTTAAGCCAATGGCATTATGTTGCCATCTATGTTTTGGTTGACCTGAATGATTTTAAATCAGATCCAGAATGGATTACGTCTAAATTAAGAAAGAAAATCACCAAATCCAATGTTGAGAAAGCTATCAATGCTCTGATTAAGATTGGTCTTCTTGAATTCGACACTGAGAGAGGGCTTAGGCAGACAAAAGGAGCATTGGATACTACTGATGAAATTATCAATATGGCAGTCGTTCCTTATCATAGGAATATGATTAATCTAGCACTCAATTACCTTGAAGAAGGTGATTGGTCTTTGAGGGAATTCAATGGCGGGACCCTACCGATGAACCCGAAGACACTTGAAATATTAAAAACAAAAATCAGAGAATTCAGAAAGGAGGTCAATGAAATGACCGACAATCTAGATAACGTCTCAGACGTCTATCAATTCAACCTTCAACTGTTTCCTCTGACGGAGAGACGAGTATGAAATTATTGACAAGTTTTATGCTTCTTTCGATGTTTTTTACGAACACTTCCCAAGGGGGAGGAGTAACTGTAGGAAACGGACAAGGAAGATTTATTGTCGGTATCACTCTACAAGACCGGTATTTATTCGAAGATCAATTAAAAAAGTCTGCAGAAGATTTAATTGATCTGATTCATTTAGGAAAGTTTAAACGAATCAATGAAATGATCGAGGTTGGACAGTGTGATCCGAGTTACATCAAAATTAATGATCTAAGAGCAAAAAGGTTTTACATTATTGAAGAAGGTGTATTCAAAAAAGAAAAAGAGTATATCGGTTATTTGCAGATTGAGCTCAAAGATTGTCTGAATATCGACGCCATTATGGCCGATGATCCTTATGGAGGAACTGACTTTTGGGAGAATTAAGAAGCAGCAGGTTTTCTAATTTTTCTGAATAACTCAAATATTCCAACAACAACCATACCGGCCAGGGTTCCTGTTACCAGATTTTGAAGGATTTCAGGTATCCAGGTCGGTATATGAAAGGTGTGAGTGATTATACCTCCGCCTACTAGAAGCATGGCCCCTGTGCCTACAATTCCCAATCCCTTCATCATATATGGCATACTGCTCACGAGAAATGATCCAAATTTTTCATGCCCTTTTTCAATCAGGTAGAGCCCAAGGTCGTCAATTTTCACGAGTAATGCTACCAAACCATATATAATGATAGAGGCAAGGATACCAATAACTACCAAACTCAATGATTTCATGAGGAGATTTCCTTGAGTTGCAGTTTCTGCAATGACAATAATCTCAATAGACAAAATTAAATCGGTTCTTACAGCGCCTTTGATCTTTTGTTTTTCTGTTAAAACAACTTTTTTATCTTCAGCATGAGAATGATGAAATAGTTTTTCAAATATCTTGTGCACGCCTTCAAATGAAAGATAGAGACCACCTATAAAGAGGATTCCTTTTAAAAGAGGTGGCCATGTGGCCATAAGTACCAGAACTCCAATAATGCAATAGACTTTGTTCAAAAGAGAACCGAAGAAGATTGCCTTGACCATGGGAAGTTCTCTATCTGGATTAACACCATGGACGACACCAGCATTAACTGCCAAATCATCAGACATGAGTGCACTGGTCTTTTTCATTGCGACTTTTGTCATGACTGCGACATCATCAAGTGTCGCTGCAATATCATCGAGTAGGGCAAGTAAATTAAACATGTATCAAGGATATCAGAAAGTGGTTTGGATACCAACCTTTCAGTTCTGGGAAAGACAGGTTACAGCAGCTTTGAATGCTTTTCTCCTAGAGCAATAACTATTTTTTCTCCAATCACTATAAGTTCGGGAGCAGTCGATGCTTTGATAGTTTTGATATGTACTGTGTTTGCCATGAACACATTCTGTCATTCTAGCGACAGCTTTGTCTGAATTGGTATTGATATACGGACTGAAATAGGAGTTCTTCTGACATTTTTTCCAATACCAGAGACTAGAGTCGACAACAAACTTTTCACTAGGGAGAGGGGAGACTCCTCTTCCCTGACAAGGAAGAGCGAGTTCATCAGCAACATCTTCAAAATTGTTGAGGAGTTCGGCAGGTTCTATGGCAAGACCTTCATTTCTGAATTTATCGTTGATTTGAGAAAGCACTGAGTCTGAACAATACATTCCCACCTGTAAAGTGCTCCCCCCGCTATTGTAAGTAAAATATGTCTTATATTGATCAGCTTTAGAAGTTTGACCTGAGAGCAAAGCAGAGTGATGATGAAGAAATCCTAGGTAATTGAAACAGCCTGTAAGTTGTATAAGACCTCTTCCTCTAAATTTTGACTTATAAGAATCTTTGGAATAGCGATATCTATTATCAAAGTAATCATCATCTTCATTGACTGCATCCAGATAAGCATTGCAGTTCCATTGATTACTTGTTCCTTCGAACAAGCTCCTCCAGGTCGGACCAAGAACTCTTTCAACAGTCGCACTGAACCCATCTGATTCGTGAGTCATTTGAGCTAGAATATGGGCCTTCTTGATAACAGTATCAAATCCGTAATCATCAAAGCCCTGATGAAGATTTTTTGCGATAAAGGCAAGAGTTCGAGTTCTCTTTTTTGTTACAGGAGTCTCTCCGTAAACTCTTTCCATAAGACAAGTAAGTTGTGAATAGAGTCTATTGCTCTCATCTGGCTCGGTGGGAGCTGGTTGTGGAGCAGGTGTTGGTTGTGGATCAGGTCCCGCAATAGGCGTCGGAATTGGATCTGGAGTCGTGTTCACAGGATCGTCCTGTGGAACTTCTTGATTGCATGAAACTAAAAGAATCAAAAGTAGAGGAAGGAGCTTTTTCATTTTACCTGCTCCGTCTTAATGAGTTTAAAACCGCTTCCTTTGAGTTCCCAGTTCGAAATCCAAACTCTTGGACCATCATGCTCAACTGACAAGTAATCTCCACTTTGTTCATCAATGAAAATTTCTGGATGAAGACCGGAGTACTTTATTCCTTTTCCGTCATCCAAGAAATAATGAAAACTTCTACCTGAAGTTCCTGTTGTTCCTAGTAGGGCAAAAACCTTGAATCCTTTCCTGTTTTTTAAGGCAACTTCAAAAAAGGGGATTGGTTGGTTCATGAAAAAATTGTCTTGGATATCCAGAGAAAACTTTTTAGCACCGAATCTGATTTCATCGATTCGGTAGTCATTTTTAGATTTACTAATTTTGAATGTTGTCTTGCTTCCTGCAATGGACTTGTTGGCGCTATCAATCACTTTATATTCAGGGTAATCGGCCTTGACCTTGAGTGTGAAAAATAGTGTCACTAAAACAAGAAATTTCATTGTTCCTTCCTGGACAAAGCCCCACTGGAAGGGGCGCACAACTCCTTTGTGCCTTTTAATTGTCTCATTAATTTTGAATTCTTTTTTGTTGTGGAAAAAATGTCTGCTTTACACAAGCTGTGAACCATGGGTCATGACAGATCAAAAAATATTATGCAGACTCATTGAAAAATCTGGAGGTCATATGTCACATTTCAACGATAGTGCAGCCGAGTGGGATAACGAGAATAAAATCAAAATGATGGCAATTTTGGCCGAAAAAACCCTCGCAAAACTCAATTTGAATGAAAAAATAGATATTATGGACTTTGGTTGTGGGACTGGGCTTTTTGGACTGGAAATGGCCGACTATGCCAACACATTACTAGGAGTTGATGTTTCTTCAGGAATGTTGGAAGTCTTTGACAAAAAAACTCAGGATGATGAGTCAGTAAATTCACTATTGATTGACCTTGAAAAGGACTCACTAGATCGAAAATTTGATCTTATTGTCTCTTCCATGGCCTTCCATCATCTAGATCGGCCAATTGAAATGATTGGGAAGTTAAAATCTCTGTTGAACCCTAGTGGACGTCTTGCGATTGTGGATCTAGATAAAGAAGATGGAACATTTCACCCCGACAATGAGGGAATGGGCGTTAAACATTATGGATTTTCAAAGGAAGAATTGTCTTCGTGGGCAGACAAGTATGGAATGGAAATTAACCATCATCTGATCAATGCGATCGAAAAGAACGATCGTCAGTATCATCAATTTCTTGCCATATTCAAAAAATAGAGCCGGCTTTCGCCGGCACTTTTTTAATTATTACAAGTTTTAGAAATGTTTTCGTGAATATTAATCAGGTCTTCTTGTCTTTGTCTTTGATCATCAACAGCTGCGTTTTTTTCTTCAAGGTCATTTCTGAGTTCATCAAGATAAACGTTAAAGGCCTCTTCATTACCAGTGTTGAGGTAAGTGCAAAGCAAATCTGAATCAATTGATACTAATTGCTCTTGAGGATTGTTTGGATCTGGAAGTCTTTGAAAAGCAGAATCAACAACTTCAGCAGAAGTACTTATATAGTTTTTCAGGACATCTACTATACCTGTAAAAAAGTCTGGCATGTCTCTCTCAAATTCTTCATATTTAGCAATTGCCGCTGCCTCTCCATCTGAAAAATACATAGCAATAGCATTAAAGGCCCTGAAAGGAAGAGCATTCTCTTTAACGACCTTTACAGCTGTTCCAAGCATTGAATCTAGAGATGAGTTAATAATTTGATTTGAATCAGTATCAAGAAGATCTTGACCAGCATTTAACACGGGAGAAAGATTATAAATAATTCCACCATATCTAAAATTAGGATTTCCAAATCCGTTTTGCGGATTATCGACAAAAAATTGACCCATTTTTCTAGAATATACAGTTCTCATTTTTGCTCTATTTCTACCAGCATCAGTGATGCCTTCTTTTGCTAAAAAGAACAACCCTGCAGTTTCAGCAAAAGACTCACTCTCATGAACTCCATGTGAATCTTCATACGGATCTACGTTAGGCATAAATTCTCTATCCATGCAGTGACCGAGTTCATGATAGATAGAAAACTTTTTTAGAACTTCAAAAGGAAGTCTATGATTGAGCTGATTGAAATCAATGTTTCCGTAGGCTTCTTGAGTTTTGAGAGCTAATACTCTTTCAGACTCCAGTCTTTGATTGCTACTTGGATCAGCATGAAAAACTACACAGATTTTTCTTTTCTTTGAGGAGTAACTTTCCACTAGAGGAAGAGCGACTGCTGAGTTTTTCAAAATGCTTACGTAGGTATCGATATTTGTCCCGTCATTATAGCTTAGCTCAACACCCGTTTTTTCTTTGATATAGTTTCCAATTTCTGTGACTCTTTGCTTTTCGTTTTCTTTTCCAAACAATCGTTTTTTTGCCAATCTAAAGTTCAGCTCATCTTTTTTCAAAATCAAAATAGGGTGATCTTTGAATTGGGTGACATATTTGTTCTGTATATAATCGACCAATTCTCCCATTCGGGTGTTGGCCTGGGCGGTAGTTGATACAGCAAGAGTTAGTCCAAGTGTGAGTAATGATTTCTTCAAAACTGTCCTTTTTGTTATGTGGAGAGGGCACTCTATGAGATTCTTGGACGCGCTGCAATTAAAGTAGAGAAAGTTTCATGGTCAATTTGTCACGGCCTGTGAAATTACGTAATATTAGTGACTTATAATGGATTGATCCCATTTAAAAAGGGAGCTTGCACGTATAGTTTTGGCCATTAAAAGCCGAAAAGTCGGTCATGAAAATACTTTTGATTGCCCTTTATTCAATGGCTTCACTGTTTGCCGCAGATGAAAACACACAGATTCCGTATGTTTGTCAGGAAACAACTACTCCTGAAGCTCCATTTTATATTTCAGATGAATTCAGGCAGGGTGATCTCATTTGGGAAAATTTCAGAGATATCAATAATCAGAACAATAAGAATCAATATATTCCAAAAGGTTCAATCGTATATACACCTCAAGAGTTTATTGAACAGATGGACGAATCGGAGCGCAGAATTCCGGTTAAGGTTTTGTCTGTCCCTAGTAAGGAGACAGAAGATAATATCAGAAATGCCAAGAAGCGAAGATATCAATCAATTGCATCGAAAGTGAATACAACTGGGAATAGACAACGTGTGGAGTCTGGAAGTGTTGGATGGATTGATAAAAAATCTGTCAGGCAGGCCTCCGATTTCACTTTCTTTGTCACCAAAGATTCTCCTCTTTATAAAACAAAAGACGGTATCAGTTTGAATGACAAACCAATTACGCTTTCAATGTCTAATGGAAAATTTGATATTGAGAGATGCTGTACACCTGATACATATGAAGGCGAGGAGCAGTGCTTTGACAGGTATAAGTTCATTGCTCAAGGGCAAGACTCTGAAGATGCACACTTTTACATGAATACTGATAAATTGGAATGTGGATTCTTTGAAGACTTGACTCCAATAGCCAATAGAATTGTTGAGCCGATGAAATCGATTTTGAATATCCTTAGAGCTGAAAACCCAAAGGCGGCCATCGATGAAATTGAACTTCTTCCCGCTTACCATAATTGGGGGAGTGGAAGGCCTCAACTTTCGAGAGTTGAAATGGTTAAAGTTCCCATGATGGATGGGAGAGAAGGGCCTTTTGGCTCCTATCATTACAAGCCAGATGATCGTGTGAACTCAGATGCTTATTTGAAGCCAACTTCGCAATGTGCTTTTCTAGAAGTTCTTAAAAAACATCAACAACAATGCACGACTACTGGATGCAGTGTTCAATACGGAGATGCCTATCATGAGGACTCCTGGGGCGTTCACTCTGGCCATGATAGTGGAGAGTGCATTGATATCAGACCTTTTAGAAAAGGGGATGATACTGATGCAGGTCTTTCATATAAATGGGGAAGATATGATAGGGATAAAACAAAGAATTTCATCAATTTGTTAAAAGAAGCAGGTGCAAGATCTATAATTTTCAATGACAGAAGAATCCCAAGTCTTTCTAGGGACAGTCGTGGTGTTCATGACGATCATATACATGTATGCTTCGGTGAAAATCAAAACAAAGTTCAAAAAGCTTGTCGAGACGGTCTTAACTAATTTTGCTCGCTGCGATCTCTCCAGATCTCATCGCTCCTTCAATAGAGGGAGTTTGTGTATAGTCTCCAGCAAAAATAATTCGTTTTGTATTTTGATTGAAATGCCCTTGTGAAAATGAATCGGGTTGAGCATAACGAATAGGGTATGTTGCGATATGCTTCCAATCTCTTGTGTCAAACTGTCCCCAACTTTGTATCTCATCCAATATTTCATTTGGATCAACCTCATCGACATCCAGAATATTCACAGAGAATAGTCCC
>JBFEVX010000191.1:0-3430 GCA_041546685.1 Bacteriovoracaceae bacterium
ATTTGGCAAAATATAAAAATTATAATGTAAATATCAAGATCAATGATCTCAATTCAATTGATGCTGCAAATGACTCTGTTGACCTGATCGTGTGCCGATTTGTCCTTCATCATCAAAAAGAGTGCTCTAACATTCTAAAAGAATTTAATCGAATATTAAGGCCTGGTGGGAAAATAGTCATCATAGATAGTGATGGCATACTTTTTAACATTTATAACGACAGATATTGTTTTGACTCTTACTTTGAAGAGATCAAAAAACTCCCATTAGACCTCCATATTGGTCGAAAAGTTAAATCTATGCTTTCTAAAAGTGGATTTAATAATTTAAACTCAAGGCTGATACCAATGCACTTTTCTGGAGAATCTCTCACAACAGAACGAAAGCAATATCTAGAAAGGTTTAATTCTATGCAAGATAGTTTAAATGAAATATTTGGTCCTCTACGAGCTTGGGAATTCATGAGTGAATACCTAGAAGCTCTTAATGATCCCAACACAGAGCTTTTTTATAATAAATTTGTTGTTTCCGGGACAAAGTAAATGATATTTCCTTGAAATATACATACAGGAATACAATAATTTTTTAATGCTAATAGAAAAAACAATTGATCTCGAAGGTCTGACAATATCATACATGGAAAACAATATCGAAGGCGATCTTTGTCTTTGTTTGCATGGAAATTCTAGTTCAAAAGAATTTTTTAGTAGTCTCCTTTTAGAAGAAAAACAGATGAAGGCAATTGCACTGGACCTACCAGGTCATGGAAAAAGCTCCCGAATACAACATTATGCTCCAAGTTCTTTTATAGACATTCTAAGAAAGTTCATACTGAAGCTTAACCGCTCCCCTAACAAAATAATTGGTCATTCTTTTGGTGGCCACTTGGCATTATGGCTAAGTCAGACATTTAGTAAAAGTGAAATTGTAATTATATCAACCCCTCCTTTTTCAAGTAAAAAACTCCATCTAAATCCTTATTTACCCAATGAAGCAACATCCACGTTTTCCTTATCTTGTCCAGAAACAGAAGTACTAAAACAACACTTCCCACTTATTTCAAATGACATGAATTTACTTTCAGCTTTCATTAATAGTTTTAATAGATGTGATCCCTTATTCAGAGAAACTCTGTTTACAAATATCATGAAGGAAGGGGTCATTGATGAAGTCAAATTGATTAAAAAATTCAATTCAAAAATAAAGTTATTTTTGGGCCAATATGACCAAGTCGTAAACAAAGACTATATTCAAAATCTAATTTCAAAAAATTTACCATTAGAAATAATCGAGATACCAAATGAAGCCCATCTCTTTGATTTTTCAAAAATAAATAAAACTTAACTTACTAACTTTTCAATTTAATTCGATAATGAGCTATGGATAAAGATGATCTATACCATATCTACCTTTCGACATATCTATATATCGAAGAAGAGCGTGAACGTTATCGATCAATTGTTGATGTCTTTACTAAATACTCGAAAATGGAAAATTCAGAAATCACTACGCTCGAAATGATCACTTTAGTGATTGCCTATACTGATATCAAAGACAAAATCCCTCCTAGATCGGATGATGATTTTTTAGAAATATTCGAAGAGAAATTAAATGAGCATTGGGATAAAATCGGATAAATCAATCTCTTGCCAAATGACCAGACAACTCAATGTAAAACACTTAATGACGCAATTCCAAAGAGATAAATCAGTATTAAATTTTACGACCTGCCGTTTACGGAGTGCGAAAACTAAGTTATAAACACCTGAAAAATGGTTCTTAAAAACTTAGTTTTCGTGTTCAAAATAAACAGACTTAGGTCGTAGGTAAAATATGGAAGATAACTTTAGACGATGTACATTCGCCATCATTTCTCACCCCGATGCCGGTAAAACAACCATGACAGAAAAGCTTCTATGGTTTGGCCGTGTTATTAGAAAGGCGGGAATGGTGAAGTCCAAGCAGGGTGACTATGCAAAGTCTGACTGGATGGAAATGGAAAAAGAAAGAGGGATCTCCATCACCTCTTCAGTCATGTCTTTTCCTTATCAAGAAAGGGCGATGCACCTACTCGACACTCCGGGACACAAGGACTTCTCAGAAGATACTTACCGTACATTGACTGCAGTTGAATCAGTTCTCATGATGATTGACTCTGCTAAAGGTGTGGAGGAACAAACTAAGAAATTGATGGAAGTCTGTCGTATGAGAGACACCCCTATTGTGACTTTCATGAACAAATTTGATCGCGATGCCATGGATCCATTTGAACTCATCGACAACGTAGAAAAAATTTGTTCAATTCAATGTGTTCCAATGACATGGCCTATCGGAGATGGGGTCAAATTCAAAGGCGTATACGATCTCAAAAATAAAACAATCGTCAGCTTCAGAGAATCAAACGACCCCAATGATCCTATCATCGTTGAGGCCTCAGACCTTGACTCAAAGGAAGTTGTCGACTTTATCAATGATGATCAAATTCTTGAGAAACTCAAAGAAGATCTGATGATGGTTGAAGAATTGATGCCAGAATTTATCGAAGAAGAGTTTCTTGAAGGAATTATGACTCCTGTTTACTTCGGAACTGCACTACATAACTTTGGAGTTAAAGAAACTCTCGATATGATTTCCAAAGCTGGTCCAGGGCCAATGGAGAGAGAGGTCAAACTTGAACCTTTTGACGACTCTGCTGAAACAAAGATGATTAAACCGGAAGATAAGAAGTTTTCTGGTTTTATATTTAAAATTCAAGCAAACATGGACAAAAAACATCGGGACAGAGTCGCATTTATGCGTGTCTGTTCAGGTGTGTTTGAAAGAAATACCAAAATTCATCACGTTCGAAGTGGAAAGGATGTGAAAATTGCCTCACCTCTTATTTTCCAGGCGCAAGATAGAGAGATCACAGAGAAGGCCTACCCTGGTGACATCATTGGGATTCATGACACAGGTAAATACCAAATTGGAGACACCTTTTCAGAAGGTGAAAAGATTCAATACACAGGAATCCCTTCCTTTGCCCCAGAGATCTTTCAAAAAGTGATTCTAAAGGATCCAATGAAGGCCAAACAGCTCGACAAAGGTCTCACCCAACTTTCAGAAGAAGGGACGGTTCAGCTTTTTACGCGGCACACGACCAGAGAAAAAATTCTGGGTGCTGTGGGTGTTCTACAGTTTGAAGTAGTAAAACACAGACTTGAGGATGAATACGGTGTTCGCGGGGAATATGAATCTTACCCTTTCTCAGGCGTTCGCTGGTTACGCTTCCCCGATGACAAGACAAAGTCTGTATTCATCGAGAAGAACAACTCAAATATCGTCTACGACGTCAAAAACCGTGTTTGTTTCTCCGTCAGATCCGAATGGGATCTTAAACTTGTTATGGAGAAGAACCCGGATGTCGAATTTTTCAAAAACTCAGATTACC
>JBFEVX010000083.1:0-16486 GCA_041546685.1 Bacteriovoracaceae bacterium
CGTTCCAACAAATCTTTCACAAAGATAAACTTGGGTAATTCATGAATTCCATCAAAAAGAATGTATTCTCCCATGTTCACTTTTATATTTGATCCACCATGGACATGAACAAACTCGGACATTCGCAATTGCTTGCTTTCAAATTTTGCTGAAGTATTCTCTAGCTGAACTTGCCAGAAAAAGTCCGCATTATCTTTAACCAACGAAACAGTTTCATCACGCTTGTACAAAGGTTCCCCCATGGTTTCTTTCACGGCCTGCACCTTCTCTGGATCCTCTGGCTTCAATGGGTTTTCAAGCTTTTCTTTCAATGTTTCATCTTCTTTAATAGTTTGCAGATATTTTTTATAATCATTCAAGAGCTTGAATTTGTTTTCATTCAATAGCTTCTCATTATTGTTGAAGTTCGCATTATACTTGTTTAATAATCCGGCTATCGCTCTTGAATCATTTAGAGCTATTACATTTAAAAGAGAATAAAAAACTTCTCTCTCTATATATTGATCCGCCACGATCTTTTCCAATATATTCGAAAAATATTTCACGTCTATTACAGACTCTGCACTCTGTTTTGGATCATCATACTCAACGAGTATTGTCTCAATTCGTTCTTCAGATTCCATGCCATAAATTATTTTAAAGTATCTAGGCTTTAGTGTTTCTCTCACCATGCTCTCTTCCAACTTTTCAGTTGTCTCAGACACTTTTGCGTTATCCAGAAGCTTCTTATTGACGTTTTCTTCAATAATAAATGTCAAAACTACTAAATCTCCCTCAATATCCTTATTATTTCCATTTCTAAACAACCCTTCTGTCGTTGGAATCGCTGAGAACGCAGTTGGAATCGAGAAAAATAGAAGTATCAAGGCAATTAGTTTCATATTGAGTACCTCTCAATTTTATCTTTGATGATATTGATCATTATATCTTTTAGTTCTGGGTCACGAAGTGCAAACTCTACTGTTGCATTGAGATATCCGTTAATAGATCCAGTATCAAATCTGTCACCATCGAAAATATGTGCATAAACTTCATCTTTACCTGCGAGTAGATTTATTGCATCTGTCAGTTGGTATTCTCCTCCAACACCTCTTGGAATTTCTCTCAAACAATCAAAAATTTCATTTGTAAGTATATATCTTCCAGGTGTTGCCAGATTCGTTGGAGCATCTTGTGGTTTCGGTTTTTCAACCATTTTTTCCATCTTCAGCGTTTTTTCACCACTAACAAAATTACCTGCTACAATCCCATATTTATCAGTTTCATCCTTTGGGACTTCCATAACGCCTATGACACTTTTCTTATACTTAGAGCTGACTTCCATAAGTTGTGCCGTTACTGGCTTTTGTGCAAGAACGAGGTCATCCCCCAAAATAACAGCAAATGCATCTTTACCAGTAAAAGACTCTGCATAAGAAATTGCATGCCCAAGACCCAACTGTTCTTTCTGCCTAACTGAACATACTTCTATTCTGCTTCCAATATCTTGTATTTGCTTGAGAAGATCGCTCTTTCCACGCTCTTCAAGAAAGTGCTCTAATTCAAAATTTCTATCGAAATAATTCTCAATCGCCTCTTTACCACTAGATGTAACAAATAAAACTTCCTCAATTCCACTTTCAACAGCTTCCATTACTGCGTAATGAATCATGGGTTTATTGATAATAGGTATCATCTCTTTGCTAACTTCTTTAGTTGCAGGTAAAAATCTTGTTCCTTTTCCTGCAACGGGGATGACGGCCTTCGTAATGTTCATTATAATTTTCCTGTACTGCAAAAAGGTTTTTAAATATGCAAATAAACAGCCTACCACGTAACAACTCAATGATAATCAAGCGCTACACAATTTTTTCACTCTTGATTCTTTTGATTTCGCCCGACTCTTTTGCTCGGTTAAGGGATTACGAAACGACACGCCTCAAATCAACAGCAGGAACAGGGGTCGGTAGTGTCCTGATGGATGAGTCTTCCATCCTTAATCCAGCTGGTTTGGCCTTTTACACCATGGGAAGTATTTATTATCAGAAGGGTGATACCTCAATTACAAATAACAACCCAACTGAACCATATAGAGGATATGAACCACAATCTTTTGGCATTATTGCCTCGGACTCCAGTCAGGGTACCGGTGGTTCTATTTCTTATACAAAGCAAGATTTGGGTTTTGAATCTAGAAAAAGAATTTCTGCAGCACTTGCCACACCAGTAACGAAAAATTCTGCAATAGGTTCAACAATTAGAAAAACAACTGACACCGTTAGTCCTTCAGGTCTTGGAAATGATCTCTATAAGGAAAGATATACTCAGTTTATTTTCGGAATTACACACGCAATATCAGACCAATTTACTTTGGGACTTACTGCAGTTGATCCACTCCAAAAGAGAGCAGAAGACACAAGAGGATTAATGGGCTTTCAATATACCTTTGAGCACATTATTACCGTCATGGGTGACATGGGAGCTGATTATACAGATGACCCTTCTTCAACTCTTCAATGGCGTGCTGCCCTACAGATCAGAGCATACAATGATTTTTATGTAAGATTTGGAACATTTAATGACAAGGCCTGGTCAGAAAGAGGAAACGGAGCAGGAATTGGCTGGGTTGGACCCAAACTGGTATTTGAAATTGCCTATAAAAACACTAAAATTGATGAAAGGGCAGAATTGAACCAGAAAGGTCGTTCCATCAAAGATACGTCTTTCTCTCTAGCCTATAAATTCTAACCAAGCTGGAGACTCCAATTGGTCAAACCACCTACACTGGACAGTGTTCCTGAACCGGTTGCTCGAGCTTATATCGAGAGGATCTCCCATTTTAAAAAAGCAAAAATTTATCAACAAAAAGATGATATTCCTCGAATGGTTGAATCCGTTCGAAGATATTTAAATGCTGTTGCTGCTTTCTATGGTGTAGAAGAGAAACAACTTCATCCAAATTTATTCAAAGCTTACGATCATGTATCAGAACAACTTCTAATAAGTCATGCTTACTGGGATTTATGTAAAGCCTACGACAGAAGTGAAAAACTCCAAGAAGAAGCCGTTCGCTGTCTGAAGCAATTTGCCCTCTTTTCAATAGGGTTCAAATACCAATATGCAAACTCAGTCATGATTAAGAAGTATCTCCGTCAAAGAAAAGCTAACAACGTCAAAGCATTTCAACAAGCCTACGATAAAATTTATGTCAAAGCGAAAGGATGCTTTGTTAGTTCATTTGCATATGGTTCTGAACATCAAATCACCAATCAGTTGCGATTATTTAGAGATGAAGTTATGGAATCAACTTCTCCCGGTGTTTGGATAATGGACCTTTACTACAGGCACAGCCCTTCTTTTGTACAATTAATGAATGGACTACCTGCCCCGCTACGTTCCGTTGCCCTTGTGTCGAGCAAGGCATTTCTCATTCCATTCTACCTACTGGCGAAGTTACTGGTTAAACAATGACCCTGCTAAAACGATTCATATTTGCAGAATGGATGAAAATATTTGGAGCAGCTTGTGTTCTTCTTTTTCTTCTTCTCACTGTTGCAAATTTAATTTCAGGCTTCCTTAGAGGTAACGTATCTGCTTCCGATGTGTTAATGAATCACCTACTGGAAGTGCCAGGAAGTTTAAATCGTATCTTCCCTATCAGCTGTCTCATCGCTTCTTTATTCAGCATCAATAAGTTGAAAAACAGAAATGAACTCACAGCTATTTTTGCTAGTGGATTTTCCCGCAGGGATTTTATCTTCATTATCATCCAGGCCAGCTTAATCATTTCCATTATACAATTTTTTATAACTGGGTTTATTGACCCTTTTGCAAAAAGAAATAAAAACATCCTTATTCAAGACTCTGAAGCAAAATTTAGAAACTTGAAAAGTCGCGGACTAAAGGCCAGTACCATTGGATCTGGTCGGCTTTGGTATAAGTCGGAAAATTATTATTTTTCATTTGCCAAGTATGACAAGACCGCTCAAGCCCTCTTTGACGTCAGCCTTTATTTCATTACCCCAGATTACAAACTCAAACAGAAAGTGTTAGCAGACACCATTTCTTTTGATGGCCAAAAATGGATTGCAAAGTCTGGCAAAAAAATCATGAATATTGATTTAGGTAACTTTCCCACCATCGAAGACTTATCCAATTCTGAAATCTCAATCAATGAAAGGCCGAAGGATTTTCAACAAATCGAAGCTGATATTACGACACTTAACGTTGTGGGACTTTATTCATATATCTCGCAACTCAGGAAAAGTGGTATTAATATAAATGAGTATCTAGTTCTCTTCTATGAAAAGTTTAGTACGAGCATTATCTGTATTATCTTCAGTCTTGTATCAAGTATTGCCATTTTTAATCCAAACCGTAGAGGAAGTAGTTTTGGACGGTCTGTAGTTTTTGTCTTCATCTTTACGCTTATGTACTGGCTTATACAGAGCTACTTTATCGAAATGGGAAAAAGCAGCAAGATACCAGCATTAGTTTCCACTTTTTCAGTGCCGATATTATTTTCCCTTTTCCTATCTTTCTTTTTTTATAAAAATAGAACTTTAAGATGAATAGAAGACTTCTCTACCAAATATTCTTTTCAGGACTTTTTGTTTTCATTCTTCTGATGGACCTTGGCAGTGTAGATGCTCCAAGACAAGGGACAGAGGGATTCTACTTACAAGTTGCCAAAGAAACATTCTTAAATGACAGTTGGCTAACTCCTATCCATATGAACACACCCCACTGGTCCAAACCTCCTTTGCAGTTTTGGCTAGCGTTTCCCTTTTATGGATTCTCAGGAGGGACAAGTCTTTTTGCTTCACGACTTAGTATCCTCTTATTTTCTTTATTTATGGTTTGGCTCATTGATCGTTGGTGCCAACGTCAGTTAAGATCGAAAAACTTATATTTCTTCCTTTTTTTCTGTGGGACTGTTGGATTTCTCAAGTATTCAAGAATCTTCATGATGGAGATGCCCCTCTCTCTCCTAACAACTTATGCTGTTCTCAAATATTACGAATTTTACAAAACTCGAGAAAATTCAGAGCTAGTAAAAAGTTCATTTGCTCTGGCACTAAGTAATCTTGTAAAAGGACCTGTTTCTTTTGTTATGGGCTTTGGTGGAATCGGCTTATTCCACTTGACCAGGTTGATTATCGATAAAGAAAAACCAAAATATAAAGACGTCATAGTATGGGCATCGATCTCCGTTGCAATAGGATCTGTCTGGTATATTTCCAGTTACATCACTCATGGTGATGATTTTTTTAACTACTTCTTTTTGAGAGAAAACGTCGGAAAATTTACGGCAAAAAGCTATCCTATTAGAGTATTGTTTCAGGGCCTCATCATCTTTGCTCTTCCTTGGTCACTTTTTATTCCCTTCATGTTTAAGGAATTAATAAGTAATATTAAATCGAACAAAACATTTCAGTTTCTCTTCATAAACTTTTTGTTCTTCTTTCTACTCTGGATGATTCCCAGTCAAAGATCTCATCACTATGCAGTGCCAAGCATCCCCCTTTTGCTGATTATAATTTTCGACATTGTATTCAATAAGAGTGAGCATTATGTTTTCAAAAAATTACCACTTAAAATTATGGCTAGTTTTTTTGGCCTCATGTCCTTGATTGTCATGTTCAGCTTCAAATTTTCTGAAGTTATTAATGATTTACCGAATCTTCTAAGGGCATTTCTGACTCTTATCGTTCTTGCTTATGCTATTTTTATCTTGCTTGCACGCGCCGACTATATTCGGAAAATATTCTTGATAAATTTCTTCTCTCTTACTTTTATTTGGATCGTTTTCACTCCATGTTTTTTCCTTCCAACCGTTCCAGAAAGAGTTATTACTTTGATAAAGGACAGGGAAGTAAACGTTCTTTTTCGAAAGCCATTCTTTATTGCCGAGGCCCTTGGGCAGGAAATCAACATCCACAACCCAGAACAAGCAAAGGAACAAGCAAAGAACCCCCACACAGGTTATTTCATCGTTGAAGAGAGGTATTACAAATATCTTTCTCTCGATAAACACCTTATCATCCAAGACAAATGGCCCATATGGAAGCGGGGCAGCAGGGCAAAAGATATAATGAAGGCCATTTCCGATGGCAAACTAAGCAATTTGCAAGAAAGGTTGCTCCTTTTAGTGCCTATTTCAAAGCCACCTTCCTAGACTAACGCAGCGCTCACGTGCTATAAGTCCCACCATGAATACAGCTGAAAACTTTTTGGAAAATTACCAACTTGAAGGTGAAGAGCTCAGAATTTTCACTTTTCCAGCACCAGTTCTGAAAGAAGTGGCCAAGCCTGTTGAAAAGTTTGATCAAGACCTCGAAACACTGGTCAAGAACATGCTTTTTACTATGTATCAGGCGCCAGGAATCGGATTAGCTGCACCACAGGTCGGAGTTAGCCAACGCATTTTTGTCATGGATATTGATTTCGACAGAGAAGAAGTCACAAATGCTGATGGATCTGAAGAATATCGTTTGAGCAATTTCAATCCGAGAGTCTTTATCAACCCGATCATTTCCAACAAAGAGGGTGAAATTCTTTACGAAGAAGGTTGCCTCTCTGTCCCTGGCGTTTATGAAGAAGTTAAACGCGCAGAAAAAATACATGTTGAATATCAAGATATGAAAGGTAACAAACTGACATTGGATGCAGATGAACTTTTGTCCATTTGTATTCAGCATGAAAATGATCATCTTGATGGAATTGTCTTTCTCGAAAGACTAAGCATGATAAAAAGGAATTTCCTCACAAAAAAATATCTCAAAAGTAAAAAGAAGGGCTGAATGGGAAAGTACAAAGTTGTTTTTTGTGGAACACCTGACTTTTCTCTCCCCTCACTAGAACTACTCTACAATCACCCCCTTGTAGAGATCGTTAAAGTTGTCACCATGCCTGATCGCCCAGCAGGTAGAGGTAAGCAGCTACAAAGCCCCCCTGTTGCAGAGTTCGCCAAACAACACAAATTACCTCTTCTTCAAACTGAAAACATCAACAAAGAAGAAGAATTTTTTAGAGAAATGGAAAAGGTTCAGGTGGACTTTTTCATAGTACTTGCCTTTGCTCAGTTTCTCTCTTCTAAAATTTTAGGCCTGCCTAAAATGGGTTGTTTCAATATTCACACCAGCCAACTTCCAAGACACAGAGGTGCTGCACCAATCCAGTATGCACTCTTGTGCGGAGATAAAGAGTCAGGTGTATCAATTCAAAAAATGGTCAAGAAGATGGATGCTGGTGATATTGCCATAAACCATCCCATTGACGTTACTCCTTATGAAACCGGCGGCATGCTGTATACTCGACTTAAGTTTGCCTGTTCTGAGGCTTTGGTTGAACTAGTTGACAGTATTCATAACGACACAATCAGCTATACAGCCCAAGATGAAAGCTATGTTACATTTGCCCCAACACTCAATCGAGACGACGGAAAAATTGATTTCAAAAACCAAACAGCAAAAGAGATTGAAAGAAAAAGTCGTGCTCTTTTTCCATGGCCAGGAACCTGGACCATACTGAATGGAAAAAGACTTAAGATTATTTCGCTTTCTATTTCAACACTTAAAGCTGCACCAGCAGAAGTGAACCTTGACCAAGGAACTCTTGTTGTTGGATGCAAGAGCGGAGCTATAAGACTTCAAAATATACAGCTTGAAGGCAAAAAGGCCTGCACTGATTCAGATTATTTAAATGGACTTAAGTCCACAGGAAACAATATAGAACTCAAATTCGGGGACAACTGATGACAACAATCATTTCACCTAGCTTATTAAGTTGCGATTTCATGAATATTGAAACTGAACTCAAGCATTTTGATACAGCTGAGAACATCTGGTTTCACCTCGACATCATGGATGGACATTTTGTTCCCAACATGACTTTTGGAAACCCTATCATCAAGATGATTTCTAAGCTCACAAAACACCCTCTTGATGCACACTTCATGGTAACCAATCCTGAGTTTTATATTGAAACCCTAAAAGACGTTCCTATACACAACTTCACTTTTCATTACGAAGCGACTAGCACACCACTTGAATTAATCAAAGAAGCTAAGATGCACTATCCATCTGTAGGTATCTCAATCAAGCCAGGGACTTCTTTTGACAAGCTTAGTGATGATATTCTGGCTGAAATCGACCTTCTACTTGTCATGTCAGTCGAACCAGGTTTCGGTGGGCAATCTTTTATCGAAGGAACCTGGGACAAGCTAGAACAAATCAGAATTAAGAAACTCGCCAACAAATATGACTTTATGGTTCAAGTTGATGGTGGTGTCGGACAAGGTAATTCAACTCAACTTATTGATGCCGGCTGTAACAATCTAGTTGCCGGAAGCTTTGTTTTCAAAGGTGGTCCGGATCAATACTTGAACAACATTAATCTACTCAGAGGATAATATGACTCTACAACTCAATGGTCTGAATCTTACCTATACAAATGTTTATGATGTTTCTTACAAAACCTCAGACATCAAAGTAACAATTAATCCAGAAAATCTGGAAGCCATGAAAAAAAGCCGTGAACTTGTCATGCAGATTGTTGAAAACAACAAACCTGTTTATGGTATCAATACAGGCTTTGGAGCTCTTAGTGACAAACATATTCCAAAGGAAAAGCTAAAAGACCTTCAATACAACTTGATCAGATCGCATTGTACTGGTGTTGGTGCTCCTTTTGATATTCCAACCGCAAGGGCAATCATGCTCATCAGGGCCAACTGCCTCACTCGAGGTTTCTCTGGTCTCAACCCAGAGCTTGTTGAATTGATACTTGAATTCATCAATCGAGACATTACTCCTGTTATTCCTTGTAAGGGTAGTGTTGGTGCAAGTGGAGATCTCGCTCCACTCAGTCATCTTGCTCTTGCCCTAATTGGTGAGGGCGAAGTTTATTATAAAGGCAAGAGAGTTCCGAGTATCGATGCTATAAAAGCGGAAGGCTTAAAACAGGGAGTGCTTGGCCCCAAAGATGGACTTGCTTTAATCAATGGTACTGCGGTTATTTCAGCACTCGGTGCTCTTGCAATTCAAAGGTCTCAGACATTATTGGAGTCAAGTGATGTCATTGCAGCCCTAACGCTTGAAGGACTTAGAGGAACAACCAAAGCCTATTATCATAAAATTCATGAGCTCAAGCCTCAACCAGGTCAGCTCGAATGCGCAAGAAATTTAAATAAACTTCTCGTTGAAAGTGAGATTATGAATTCTCACGTAGACTGCGGAAAGGTTCAAGACCCTTACTCATTAAGATGTCTTCCACAAGTACACGGTGCCAGTAGACAAGCTTATAACCACGCCAAAGATGTCATCGAAATTGAAATCAATTCAGTAACAGATAATCCACTCGTCTTCCCCGATACTGGAGAAGTTGTCAGTGGTGGTAATTTTCATGGACAAGCGCCTGCATTCGCTCTCGATTATCTTGCTATGGCCATGGCTGAAATAAGTAATATCAGTGAAAGAAGAGTTGAAAAGATGATGAACCCAACATTTTCTGATCTTCCAGCTTTTCTAACAAAAGATAGTGGACTCAATAGTGGACTGATGATCGCTCACGTAACCTCTGCCGCTCTCGCTTCAGAAAACAAAATTCTCTGTCACCCTGCCAGTATAGATAGCATTCCAACCTCAACAGACAAGGAAGATCATGTCTCTATGGGTGTTACTGCTGGTCGAAAGCTACACGAAGTTTTGGACAACGTGACAAGCTCTTTAGCCATAGAACTTTTATGTGCTTCTCAGGCGATCGAGCTGCTAAGACCACTTAAATCGAATAATGCACTCGAAGCTGTCATGACACTTGTTCGTAAATATGTAGAACCAATCGAAGAAGATAGAACTTTCCATCAAGATATAGCAGCCCTTGAAAATGTCATCGCTGACAATTCGCTACTCAAATGTGTAACCGAAGTACTTGGAGAAATAGAATGAACGATTCAGTAAATATCCCACTACCTCCCACTGGTCCAGAGCTCACCTGTAAAGGATGGCACCAGGAAGCGGCTTTAAGATGTCTTCTAAACAATCTCCATCCCGATGTAGCAGAAGAACGAGAAAAGTTGATTGTATATGGTGGGAACGGGCAAGCTGCTCGTAACCCGAAGGCCCTTAATGATATTATTAATGCTTTAAAGAATCTTGAAAATAATCAAACTCTTCTTGTTCAGTCAGGAAAGCCTGTCGCCGTAGTTCCAAGTCATGAAAACGGTCCACGAGTTTTGATTGCCAATTCAAACCTTGTTCCAAAGTGGGCCGATTGGGATTATTTTAACGAGCTAAAAGAAAGAGGACTCATGATGTATGGCCAGATGACGGCTGGGTCTTGGATTTATATTGGCTCTCAAGGAATCCTTCAAGGTACCTATGAAACCTTCATGGCCGCTGCAGAAAAACATTACGGAGATGGTAGTGACCTCAAAGGAAAACTTGTCCTTACTGCTGGTATTGGTGGTATGGGTGGTGCTCAACCTCTCGCTGTCAAAATGGCCGGTGGCGTATTCATTGGTTGTGATGTTGACAAAGAAAGAATTCAAAAACGTCTTGATACAAAATATCTAGACACACTAGCATCAGATTATGATGAAGCTATCAAGCTTTCACTTGAAGCAAAAGAGAAAGGGATTGCCACTTCAATTGGTGTAGTCGGTAATGCTGCTGACTTTTTCGAGTACGTCGATCAAAAAGGAATAGTTCCTGATCTCGTAACTGATCAAACATCTGCACACGACCCACTGAACGGCTATGTTCCAACTGGAATGACTCTTGAAGAGGCGTTTGATCTAAGAAAAAGTAACCCCAAGAAGTACACAGAGGAAAGTTATCACACAATGGCTGCTCATGTTCGAGCCATGTTGAAATTCCAAGAGAAAGGAAGTCATGTTTTTGATTACGGTAACAACCTAAGAGAGGGAGCAAAGATTGATGGCGTTAAGAATGCATTCGACTTCCCTGGATTTGTACCAGCTTATATAAGACCTCTATTTTGCCAAGGTAGCGGACCCTTCAGATGGGTAGCTCTTTCTGGTGATCCAGAGGACATTAGGGTTACTGACCAGGCCCTTAAAGAACTTTTTCCAGAAAATAAAAAGCTAATCAACTGGCTTGATAAGGCCGGTGAAATGATTGCATTCCAAGGTCTGCCTTCAAGAATTTGTTGGTTAAAATATGGTGAGCGCGAGAAAGCGGGATTGCTGTTCAATAAGCTAGTTAGAGAAGGAAAAGTTAAGGCTCCTATTGTTATTGGTCGTGACCATTTGGATTGCGGCTCTGTTGCTTCTCCAAACAGAGAAACAGAAGGAATGCTTGATGGCACTGATGCTGTTTCTGATTGGCCGATCCTTAATCTTATGATCAACACAATGAATGGAGCCAGCTGGACTAGCTTCCATCATGGCGGTGGTGTTGGAATCGGCTATAGCCAGCACGCAGGTATGGTTATTGTTGCTGATGGTTCTGAGGATATGGACAAGCGTCTTTCAAGAGTCCTCAACAGTGACCCTGGAATGGGGATCATCAGACACGTAGATGCTGGATACGATATTGCTAAAGACATGATTCCTACAACAAATATTGGTTTCCCAAGTCTATAGGATGACAATGAAGCATTACTCAAATATTTCACAGTTACTTACACTAGAGGCTGCGCATTCTAAGGATGGCAGGCACATCGAGCCGGGTGATATATCTGTAATTGAGAATGCTTCTGTTGTGTTTGATGAAGACAAAATTCTTTGGACTGGCAAAACTAATGACCTACCTTCAGAGTACAAAAGTTTACAAACCAATGACCTTTCTGGACATTGTGTTACTCCAGAGCTTGTAGATTCGCACACTCATCTTGTTTTCGGTGGTGATCGAGCCAAGGAATATAGTATGCGACTCAATGGCGCAGACTATGTTGCCATTGCTAATGCCGGAGGTGGAATTCTCAACACCATGAACGGTACTAATTCTCTCAGAAAAGAAGAATTGCACTCAATTGCTAAAGAAAGAATCGAGAGGTTGTATTCATATGGTGTTGGCACTATTGAAATAAAAACAGGATATGGCCTCAACTTTGACAAAGAGTATGAGCTGTCTCATATCGTAAATAATCTAAAGTCTGAATTTTCTGGCAAAGTTCAGATCATCAATACCTACATGGCCGCTCATGCTGTTCCCAAGTCTTATGACAGTAGCAAAGTATATATGTCTGAGGTTGTTCTTCCTCTACTTGAAAAGTTAGCGAAGGAAGACGTCATCGATTGCGCAGATATTTTCCATGAAAAAGGTTACTTTGATACGGATGATACAAAAGCTTTGTTTGATGCCTGTTTAAAACTTTCTATCCCTTTCAAAAGTCATGCCGATGAATTTAATGACAATAAAGGTGCTAGGCTTGCGGCTGAAATGGGCGCTTTATCTACAGATCATCTGCTCTGTACAACAGAAGATGGTATACAAGCATTGGCCAAATCAAAAACAGTTGCCACTCTACTTCCAGGAACCGGATATTTTCTTGGCAAACCCCAAGCAAATGCCAAGGCCTTTCTAAGGGCCGGAGTAAAAGTATCTATCGCTAGTGACTATAACCCTGGTTCTTGTCATTGGGATAATCTTCTACAAATCGCCTCTCTTACTGCTCCAAATCTTGGTTTTAACCAAGCTCAATTATGGACCGCCATTACACTTAACGCTGCCCATGCTCTGGGTTTAACTGAGCAAGGGGCTCTAGTTAAGGGGCTAAAGCCGCGTTTTTCTGTTTTCAATGTTCCTACAATTGACCATATCACCTATCATTGGGGCAGAAATTTTGCTGTAACTCTTTAGTCTGTTTTGTCGATAAGGTAGATAATGAAAAGAGTGTTGCTTATATTGATTCCATTTTTATTCATTGCATGTGGTGCCGATCCTTTGGTCGAAAAATCGTCCAACACCTCCACATCTCAAAACTTGAATTGCAATCAGAATTCCGGGCAAGTTTGTGCCCAGCCTCCAATGCCACCTTGTCCACCAAACGTATTCTGTGTTCAGGTCATGCCAGATCCAACAACTTATGAAAATGAATGCGCAATGATGGAAGCGAATGCCAGATTAATCAAACCTGGATCCTGTGACTAATTTAGGTATTTCTTGAAAAGCTCTACGGTTTCGCCAGAATCAAAGTCTTTCTGCTTGTTGCTCACCTCTATGACTTTACCTTTGGCAAAAATGATTGAGACGGGAATTGCTTCAATTTTGTAGTTATCTACAATCTTACTGTCTGAATCTGCGACTACTGGAAACTTCAGTTCATACTTATTCACAGTCTTCTTGATATTTTTCAATTGATCATCTGAATCGGTATTAATACCCAAAAATAATACTTGATCATCGTTGAACTTTTTCTTCATCTCATTGATTGATGGGAATTCAGCTAGACATGGCTTACACCAGCTCGCCCAAAAGTTTAGAACTACAATTGGGGCCTTCGTCTTTGCAAGCTCAATGACTTTGCCATCTGTAGTCTTCACTTTCATCTTTTTAAACAGAGATTCATAGTGAGCATTTATCTTTTTATCTGTTTCAGTATTACGGGCATTCGGTTGCCCATTTTCGAATACAACTTGGCCAATCAGATATACTGACAAAGTCGCAATAAATATGAATACAGGTAAAAATCTTTTCATCTTCATTTCTGGAGTAGTTTACATGACATTGCGTCGCGATTCTATTGGAGAACGAATTACCCCTTGTAGAGACCACTTATAGCGCTGATAATACAAATATGAAAGATCAAAAAGACATGCCTAAAGACGAAATTCTTGACGAATCAGGTCAGACATTTCTCGAGTTCGTTCTTCTCTTGGCCACAATGGTTCTTCTAAGTTTCGCTCTCATGAATTCTTTCAATCGTGGTCTTTCTGAACTTTGGAAATCCTATATCAATGCCATTGCGAAACCAACAGATACAAACATAGACTATCAGTAAAATTTATTTTCGGAGAATTCAATGGGATACATACTATCGATCGACCAAGGTACGACAGGTACAACCGCGGCCCTTATCAAAGATGATACATTCGAATTTACAGGCAAGGTTAATCAAGAATTTCCTCAAATATATCCCAAGCCTGGCTGGGTTGAACATAACCTGAATGACATTTGGAAGAGTACAACTGCAACAATTTCTGCAGTACTTGATAAGTGTAATGTTAGAGCAGAAGACATTACAAGTATCGGTATTACTAACCAAAGAGAAACAACTTGTGCCTTTGATAAAAAAGGAACACCTCTGGCCAATGCGATTGTCTGGCAAGACAGACGAACTGGTGATTTTTGTGAACAACTCAAAAAAGATGGGCACGAAGATAAAATTAAAAATCTGACAGGTTTACCTATCGATGCCTATTTCAGTGCAACCAAAATGAGATGGCTCTTAAAAAATGACTCCAATGTACAAAAAGCTGCTTCTCAAGATGATTTAAGATTTGGAAACATCGATACATTCCTTCTCTACAAACTAACCTCTGGAGAAAGCTTCGCAACAGAAGCATCGAATGCAAGCCGAACACTTCTCATGTCACTGGAGACTGGCACTTGGTCTGAGGAACTTCTTTCACTTTTAGAAGTTGATAAAAAGTATCTACCAGAAATAAAAGACAGTTTTTGTGAATTTGGAAAAACAAAAGGACTTGGCTTTTTACCTGATGGAATTCCTGTAACAGGAATCCTTGGTGACCAACAAGCTGCCCTATTTGGTCAGGCCGGTTTCAATCAAGGAGATATTAAATGCACCTATGGAACTGGAGCATTTATGCTCTTAAACACTGGTGAGCAGATCCAACGAAGTAACAATGGCCTCCTTTCAACTGTTGCATTTCAACACAAAGGAAAGCGTACATTTGCTTTAGAGGGAAGCTGTTATATTGCAGGAGCTGCAGTCCAGTGGCTACGCGACAATTTAAAACTTTTTCCAACAAGTCCAGACGTAGAACAACAGGCAAGACTTGTTGCTAATCTTGAATCAATGAGCAATGTCCTCTTTCTTCCATTCTTTACTGGAATTGGAAGTCCTTACTGGCAAAGTAATGCCACGGGTGCCATTGTTGGTCTCACAAGGGACACAGGTATTCCGCATATTTCTCGAGCTTGTCTAGAAGGAATTTCTTATTCAATCAATGACCTTCTCAGTGCCATGAAGCAAGATTCCAAAACTGACATTTCTGAAATGAGAGTTGATGGTGGCGCTGTTGCTAACAATCTACTTATGGAAATTCAAGCCTCTGTTTCGGACTGTAAGATTATTCGACCCAAAGTCATCGAAACCACAGCTTATGGTGCCGCTCTTGCCAGTGCCATCGGTCTTGGTAATATGGCCTTTTCTGACATTGAAAAATTGTGGAAAGAGGATCGCACTTTTAGTGTTGATTCCTCCAATCAAGAATACTTCAGAAAGAAATATTCCGATTGGACATCCACAATTAAGCGCATGTTTCTTTAAGAAGTTTATATAATTCTTCTACCCTCTTGATACCTATAACATCAAGAGGGTTGCTTCCTTTAAGTTTTCTCCTGTTCCCTTCTGGCATAACTATTATTTTTACACCCATACGTACACAGCAGTTAATTCTTTCCTGGATGTTGCTTATACTTCTCACTTCACCAGTAAGACCAACCTCCCCAACAAACATTGAGTTTGATGGAACGTTAATCTCATCTAAAGAACTCAGTAATGACATTACAACACATAAATCATTGTCCCCACCTCTCATTTTCATGCCACCAGTCACATTTAAGAACACATCTCTTCCTGAAAGTTTGATGCCTAGGTATTTTTCAATTACTGCTGTAAACATATTTAGCTTCGAATGATCAATTCCTTCACAGTTCTTTTTGGGTAAGGCTTGCTCATATTTGGAAACAAGTGACTGCACCTCAACAGGAAGAGTCCTGCTCCCCTCTACAACAGAAGTCAACACACATCCATACATTCCTGATTTATACTCCTCTTGGTCTAACTCAGTTAAACTATGCATAGGACGTAAGCCCTCGGCCTGCATCTCAAAGAGACCAATCTCATTCGTCATGCCATACCTATTTTTTATTGTTCTAAAAATTCTCATTTGGGACTCTTTTTCCCCTTCAATATAAACTACAGTATCAACCATATGTTCCAACATCTTTGGTCCAGCAATTCCCCCATCTTTTGTTATTTGACCAATTACAATACATGTAATGTTTCTGGCCTTGACCTCATTCATAAGTTTATAAGTCACTTCTCTCACTTGTGATAAAGATCCCGGAGCAGATTGCTCTTCCTCCGAGTATGTCGTTTGTATGGAATCAAGAATAAACAGTTCTGGCTTTTTTGATTCAAGGTAAGACTGAATGTTTTCCCATTTGTTTTCACAACATATTCTGAGGTTCCCATTATTTATCTTCAAACGCCTTAGTCTGCTTGCGACTTGTTGTTCAGACTCTTCCCCTGATACGTAAAGTGTCTTCATGCTTGGAAAACTTCTTATTATTTC
>JBFEVX010000176.1:0-4918 GCA_041546685.1 Bacteriovoracaceae bacterium
CCAGAGAGTCTTTCTGGGTACTTCCTGGTGGCCGCTGCCAGTTTCAAGAAGATTCTAAAGCGGCAACCAAGCGCGAACTCCAAGAAGAGCTGGCCGAAGATTTCAATGATTTAGAACTCGCCCTGATGCTAGAGAATTTTTTCGATTTTAACGATCAAAAATATCACGAGATGTCATTCATCTACAGACAAAAGCTCCCAGAAAATTCTCAATACTTCGATCTCGACAAGATTTACGACAACAAAGAGGTTGATGGTAGTGGTATCACATTTAAATGGTTTCCCATTAATTCATTGAATGAAGTCAACCTTATGCCTGTATGCTTGAAAGAGGCCATAGGGAAAAGAGCTAATGATGTAATGAGAATTGTTCAGCGCTAAAACTTCTTTCAAGTTTTATTTAAGAGTTAGATATAGAGAAGTACTCTCCTTAGATTGTCTTCAGATAAGGTTTCCACTCGACCAAATTTTTTCATAAGAAACAAAATTCCATCATTTTCAGGAAGAGTAAGTCCATAAAGTATTTGAACTCCCGCCCTTTGGGCCTCTTCAACTGTATGCTTCATCAGCTCGAATCCAAGTCCCTTTCCCTGATAGTCATCGCGAAGAGCAATGGCAAATTCCGCTTTTGTTCGATCGTCGGAATCTCTTACAAATCTCGAGATCCCAAATGGTGTTTTGACTTCATCTTTGATTTCTTGAATACCGTAAGCAAAGTGATTGATAAAATCTGGATGACTGAAAAATTCCACTTCCGAATCAGTAAGACTTTTTTTGTAAGCAAGAAATCTTTTATGACGGGTTTCAGTCGATATACTTTCAAATCCATGAATGATTTCTTCACGGTCTTTAGGAGAAAGTCTTCTAATGTTGAAATGTCTTTCTTCTTTTTCAAAAAAAATCTCACCCTCTTCTTTTGATGGCGATGATTTAAAAAATTTTGTGAAGCTATCGAGAATATTCATGTCATTACTTTATCAAAGAAGGCTCTGATAGTAATTTTGAATTTCTGGCCGTTTAAGCTGTGATGCATGTCCAGAAAGGACAGGCATGGTGATATTTGAAGTCGAAGTTCCAGGCACTCCAGAAGGTTTGGATCGATATCCAGGATATCCCAAAGTTGGACTGATATACATAGGTTCAGCGGCGTTGAAGCGACCGAAATTCATATGTTTTTTCACATTTGGAGGAGTCACAAAATCGTCGTTCATCCTCGTTCTCGCTCCAGTACCATCTTGTCTTTCACTTCCTCTGAGATCAAATGTCACAAGATCTTCAACCTCGATTCCATTTGGTCCGAACTCAGTTCTCTTGGAAAGGTTTCTTGAAAGTACTACAGCTTCACCTGCTCCAAAGCTAAGTCCCATAACTTTCAATTTGAACTCGGGACCGATCACCTTACGATAGACAGCAGCGCAATCTTCAATCTTCTTTGCTCCACCTCTTTCGGACATCAAAAGAAAATCAGCTTTCTTATAATCGTCTTTCAAGTTGGGAGCGATCAACGTTTTTCCTACGTATGATCCAACTCCTCCAGGAGGGGAAGCGTCTTTTCCTTCCCACAGACTGTCGTAATATTTGTAGAACTTATCAACAAAGAATTCGTTATAGGTAGCAAGTCCTTCGAATGAAACCACAAGATCTTTAATTCCTCTTGCTTTGGCAAGCTTCGCTCTCTCTTCACAGATGGCTTGATTTTTTTCTACTGAATGCTTCATCCGAGGTCTGTCTTTTACAACTGGTACTGTAAATTCTGGTGGCTGAACGGAAGATGGAAGTCTGCAATTCTCTCTAGGTGGATTCACCTGATTGTTAATAGCATCAGTTATTTCGCCCTTTCGTAGATGATCCTGACCTTCAACATTGAACTCATGAAGATTCTTATCTTCACAAGAAGCAAAGAGAAAAAGAAGAATGAATGCGAATGGAAAAAACATTAACTTCACATAAGTCTTTTCGGTTAACCGAGTATTTTACTTTAGTGAAATTCACCTATGATTCTGATGAGATATAAAAAGACGGACCATTCAGCCCGTCCTCAATTAGATGTTAAGGGCGATGGTTTTTTGATGACAGTATTTGAGTTCTGAATACCACTGAACATCACAAGATTGCTTGCAGGCAGCCTTCTCGCGCATACTCAGATCTTCCCCGCAGGTATCCACACATTGAGTGAGATTTTCCTGAGTTGATTCCACACAGGGATCAAACTCTTTAGGGGCTTCAGAAGCTCCAACGGCTCTGGTGATTAAAATAAGAAAAACGGCTAGTATCAGGTGTCTCATCATTCCTCCACGACTCCTTCGTGAACACATACATTTCTTATTGCCAGCTCCATGCCAATTTTTTGCTTTGATTTCAGTGTCTTAATGAGACTTTCAGTGGCGGGCCGCACCGTGCCCCGAGTCAATCTGGTGTCTATCTGTTCGTTTTGAGCCAGCAAGCAGGTCTAAGTTCAACCTCATCTCCGCTCTCGTTCAAGCATTTTCCAGACGGAGTGTTTTCAAAACAAGAGAGGCCTTGAACCATCGTCAGAACTCGACATTGCATCGTTGGATATTCACCAGGAATATTCAGAGTTCGGTCAGTTTGAAATGTGGTGACGTCAAACAAGTCAGTATAATTATCGTGATAATCATACCCAGCAAGAATCTCTACATATGAATCTGCTGAACTCTTGATTCCCATCAGAGTCGTCAAACAGTCGGATCTTTTGTCTTTGCAAAAAGAATGATGAATTGGGTCTTGATTATTGTTTTCTAGAAGTTTTTCAATCAGAGGTGAACAAATTGAACTTGCAAAGAAGTCGGCCTGCCCTTCAACTGACATTTGTTCATATTTGTTTCTGGAATTAAAAATTGTTCCATTAGGTTTGGGCTGAACATAAGGAGCGCCTCCTAAGAAATGTCCGTACTCGTGACAGGCGATCATTGCTACAGCGTGAAGGTCGACATTATCCACATAGAACAATTCATCACTAAAAGTAATCAGTCCAACTTTCTTTCGCTTCTCCCACTTTGAAAAAGCACCTGGAGTATTCATTGATTTAAAATCAACTTTGATTTGAAGATTCTTTTCTGCCGCCAAAGGTTCCATGATCTTGGAAATTCTCTTCACTAACTCAATGGCTTGCTGCTTTTCTACAGCAGCTTGGGTCAAAGACCCCATCAGAAGAAGGAATATGGCAATCGTCTTTTTCAACATGGCGGGACCATACCAGTTTAGTGAATCTGGTGGTCCCTTTTGTAAACATTACAACGAAATATGGACTTAGAGGGCCGGAGCTGGGAGCTCTTTCTTGTCCTTGTGAAGCAGTTTAAAGAGGTAAAGCCCACCAGTAACAAACATCAAAAGCCCGTAGACTACACCTGGAAGCATTAACTGCTCATTCTTTAAAAGAGTGACGGCAATAAAGATCGCCAATGTCCCATTTTGAAGACCACACTCAAATGTAATCGCCCTCGACTGCTCTTTGGAAAGACTCAAGAGTCTTGCAACTCCGTAGGCAATAACCATGGTTAGAATATTCAATGTCAAAGACGATGGTCCCAGTGTTGAAAAAGACTCCATCAGGAGTTTGAAGTCTTTAGCGACTGCAGCCAAGACAATAGCGATAAAGAAGAAGGTCGCAAGCTTGCGACATAGAGGCTCGATTTTATCCGCAAGAGATTCATTCTTAGCTTTGATGATCATTCCAATGATCACCGGTACAGATGTAATGAAAAAGATACCAATAACAGTTTTTAAAACATTCAGATGAACGTCTGATTCAGCCCCAAGGAAAGTTGAGAGTCCTAGATTCACGATGAACGGAAGAGTTATAACTGTCAGAAAGCTGATAACTGCAGTGAGTGAAATAGACAGAGCAGTGTCCCCTCTTCCAAGATGAGTCATGAGATTGGAAGTCACTCCACCTGGACAAGCAGCGATGATAATCAAACCAGCAGCATAAACTGGATCTAATCCAAATTGAGTTACCCAAAGCTTCGCAACAAGAAATCCCAGCAATGGAAGTGAGATAACTTGAAGGAGCAATCCAATGACAAAGGCCTTAGGGTATTTTGCCACTCGTTTAAAATCATCAATCACTAATGAGAGTCCCATAGAGAACATGATGAAAGCGAGAATTAAGGGAAGCAAAACCTGAGTTAAGACATTCATGGAAAATCCTTTAAATATTGTTTATTCAAGGCTATCTGCTTTCTAAGACCTTGTAAATTCGAACAGTTACACTATTAAATGATCGGCCTAAAGTACCGAAAAGAGGAGTATGATTGAAAGAATTTTCGCCTCTATTCTACTTAGTATGCTCATGGCCTGTAGTTCAGGTGTAGTCCATAAATCCACTCATGGACTGGAAGAGAGTATTGGTAAAGCTCAAAATCCTTGGCAAGTTCTAGGGATCACGGCCGGCTGGAAAGATCATAAGATTAAAGATCGAGTGAAAACTCTCCTAGAGGCCATTCCACATACTGATCACCATCTAAAACGTAAAGTCATCGATAGCTATGCTCTTTTGAATAATCTTGAAAAAGTGAAAGGTATGGAGCTTGATACTTCAAGCGAAGTCTGGAAATTTTCAAATCAACTTGGCTACTGGCAACTTACTTACGATGTTGTAACTCCTACTCGTCAAGGCAACAGGCTTGATACTTATCAAGCTGGACGATGGAGACTTCACTTCACTCCATACGCGAGAAGCAAGTCAAAACAAAAAGAACTTGAAAAGATCAGAAAAGAAATTGCGTTCCTTAGGCTTCAACACAGGAAGCCGGGCTACAAAGAAGAACTGAAAGTTCTCAGAGAAAAAGAATCGACTCTGATGAACAGTAATCAATTCAATCAAAAAGTTTCAACTAACTGGAAGCCAAGATTTGAAATTGAAATGAAAGAAAGTTCATTCAATAGAAACCCAGCGA
>JBFEVX010000156.1:0-7241 GCA_041546685.1 Bacteriovoracaceae bacterium
GCTAATAAAGTTGGAGGGGGATCTTCAACTACAATCAATCAAGATGGTACAGTTGTCACCAATCCTGTTGTTGATTCTTCTACTGGGCAACCAATGACTTCAGATAGACTTTCTACTATTGATAATCAAATTGTAAATAATAATAGTTCCCTCGTGAGTGCATCTGAAAAAGTTTCTGATATTGAAAAACAAGTAGCGGATTCTGTCGCTTCAGGGAACGAGCCTAATGCTGAACTGAATAGTCAGCTTGCAGCACTAAGAGCTCAAATTGAATCTTTAAAAGAAGATAATAAAAAGTTGGCAAGTGAGAGAGACGAGGAAATTGCAAAAATTGCCAAGGCCAGAGAAGAAAGGAAAAATAAAATTGCTCAGGTTCAAGTTGATAACAATGTTAATGCAGGTGTTGATAATAGTGGTACTGTAGCATCATCATTTTCGACGAGATCATCTGTTAATTCCGACAGAGGAAGTGATAACTCATCAAGTAGTGGTGGCTTGGTAACTGGCTCTACAAGTACTGTTGCAAATAATGAAGTTGGAACTGGATCGTCTGTTCCTTCTGCCAATGGGACTGTTAGTGGTTTGCCTACTGGCGCTTTGGGAAGTCAAAATGGAACACTTAAGCTTGTAGCGACTGACTCTACTGGAGAGAAGTATAAGTTTAGTGCTAGTGAAATGATTGACTTTGCCAATATGCCAGAAGTGAAGAATTTTGATTCTGCTGTACAAATTGCACTTCAGTCTTCCAAGTCTGCATTTGTATTCGATGGTAAAACATATGTGAAAAAAGGTAACGAATTCATCCAGGTTTCAGACGTTAAGCAAGAGCGTGCCATTGCTTCCGATATCCAGAATGTTGATGATGTTGCCGACCTAACTGAAGCTCTTGTAGATAAATATGAAGGCATCAGTGAAGATGATAAGGTCGATGAAGTCGTTATCAAGCCAGCTAAAATTGAACCTGTAGTTGTTCCAAATGATCAAGCTGATAAACCAACTGATCGTTCAAGATATGAGACCCAGTCTCTTTGGGATACTCTGTATAAAGGCGCAAAGGCGTTTACTGAAAATCTATTCTCTTTCCCTTCTAAATAAGAGGGGAAAGAGTGACTCAAATTTGAGTCGTTCAATCCTTGTACACCCACCTATAAAACCCTTTAAAAACAGTATAATTACAGTTGGTTATGCTGTTTTAATGTCTAGAAAATGGTCAGTGCTATAAATCACTAAATTTAAACACCTCATGAGTTTAAAATGGATATATCCCATAAAAAGACTCGGTTAAAAAGTTGATCAGAAAGCCGATAAGTTACTGAGGTATGTTATGAAATTGAAGGTATTCACATTTGTCTTACTTATGGTTTTTTCTAGTACCAGTGCGCATGCAGGTATCTGGGATATCATCTCTGCACCATATAATTATGTTGCTGACTTGTTTTCAGGAGATGATTCCGAGTCTGTTTCAGGTAGTTCTGTAGTTGAAGGTGATCCATCAATGCAGATTCCAGATGAGCAAGTTTCTCTGGTAGATGATCTTGATTCTACAAATTTGTCTTTATCTACTGGCTCTACTTTACCGACCGATTACTTTACAAATCCATATATCTATCCTTATACACCATCTCTTGAATTGAGTTATCCTTCACTATATACGACTCCAAATTATGCTTCTCCGGCATTGAGTTTTGGACTGGGGACTCAACCACTGAGTTTTGGACCTGGTCTTAATCAAACTTGTAGTATTTTTGATTATTCACTATGTGTATTTTGCTACAGCGAATCTTTTGCTCTGATTGATGAACTTTATTTAAATCAATGTGAATCTCTTTATGAAAACGTACCAGATAAAAGAGATGATGCAACAGCAGATTCATATTGTAAGTGTCATGAAGATAAAAATTTGGAAATGTTTTCAAAAAAAGAAGTTAAAGATTTTATTAAAGATGCTGTTGACAAGAAAAAGTCTGAGGTAGCGGTTGAAGTTATTGCTAGTTTTCAGAATATCGCAAAAGGCGTTGGTCTTCCGGCCAACCATCCATGGTTTAAAAGTAAATATCAGGGCGATAATGCCAAACCTGAAGTTGCATGTTTACCGTCCAATTTCAAAAATATTATCAAAAACCTTGCGATTCCTGATTCCAGTGGGAATGCTCCTTGTAAGCAAAAGTCATTGAATCAAATGTTTCAATTGGCCGCTGATCAGGCCGACGCCTGTAGCAGCAAATATAAAAGTTACGGAAATAAACCAGGTAAACAACGTAGAGGAAAATTTGAAGGTTCAAAGTCTGAAGAACAATTTTGTGAAACTTTTGGAAGTTTAAATGGACTAAAAGAAGAGCTTCGATATGTTAAGCCTGATGATTTTGACGGGGTCGTGGACAGTTTTTCAAACATATTTGAAGGTGTTCTCAATAGTGAAATCCATCAAATGGCAGAAGCTGTTGATGGGAGAAGAAACATCGGACTTGTTCTTGGTAGTTTAGGAGAGAGGAAAAGAGAATATAGAGAGTGGCGGGAAAAAAACAATGATCAACCAGGACAAGGGGGGCGTAGATTTGCTTCCGAAGATAGAAACTTTGAGAGTAACGAAGGTGAAAATTACAGTTTAAATTCTGTTATTTCAGCTGCTCCACATTCTCATGTTGATGGTAATGCTACTATTAGAGATATCATGACAAGCAATACTGAAGATTTTTCTAAAACTTTTGATCCTAAGATGTATTACACCAATATTCAGGAGTTGTTTTCTAACTCACAATCTTGTTCAGGTAGACAATGCTTTGAAATGATCAGAGTACTCTCGACAGAACCTTTCTTGATGGGACCCTGGATGCAGGAAGCTAAAGGTGAAGTAAGTTTGTCTGAGGACATGATGCAGCTGATTAAGGATCATGGTGGCATGTGGCAAGCCAATAACAAAGATAAAACAATTAACACTCTTACAGTCGGCCAGATGCAAACAATTGAGGCCCACTCCAAAAAGGTATTAGACAAATTTAAGCAGAAAGCTTTCAAGTTTATGAAAGACCAACATGGAGAAGAGTTAGTTCGAAATATTAATGAACTCAAAGAGACAGAGGCCGAGTTAAAAAAACAAATGTCAAATGCTATTGCACAAGGAAATACAGAATTAATGGAAAAACTTAACGAACAAGTTGAGTTTACTCAAGCAACTTTGGCGGACATGGAAAGATTGAAGGGGCATCTTGGTAATATGCTTGTAGATGCCAATGCCTTTACGTTTGATAATGTCAAAGATGCAATGAAAATCATGTGGGAGCTACAATCTCAGCAACTAGATCAAGGATGTAAAGCCGTTCAAGATCAGGTTGAACTTTACTGCCGTTTAAATGAACAACCTGAAATGTACAGCGCTGCCGATCTGTTGGACCTAGATTTTAATAATAACAAAAAGATTGCAGCTGAATTGAAACAAGGCTCAAACTCTGACGGTTCAAATAATTCTTTGGCAATACTTGATGCCATGACTTGCATGGAGCAAGGGAAGTTCGATACATATCCAAAATCAGGAAATGACCTCTTCTTCATTAATGGTGCCGGAGAAGTTGATGAATGTCACAAAGAAATGAAAACAGATAAATTCCCTAGCTTTCAAAAGGATAAGTATACAAGTGGAGGTTATTCCACAATGATTGCGGACAAGAATACTTGGGATGGCTGGAGTCGTTGTGAGGGTAAAAACTTTAATAGCAGAACCAGTGACATTGGAGATGCAGATCAAATTCGTGAAAGAGTTGAAAATAATCAACACAAAGAAGGGGCATCTTTCAAAGACGTAGATAATCTTACTCTTGGACAGATTGCCGATTCATATAAAAATGATGGTGGTTATAAGAGTGATCAAACAATACGTGATCTTGATAGATTCAAAGATAAATATGGAGATGTCAGTTCACCATCCTCTCTATCAGATGACTTCTTTTCTTCTCCTAAGTTGCAAAAGTCTGATGGAAAAATTGCTTCAATTAATGATGTCTCTGGTGGCGATTTTGATGAAAATTTTTCTGATTCCAATGGAGAAATGAATGGACGTGGACCTGCATCAGTAAGTAGAAGCAATGGTGAAACTGTTGTTCAAAATAATGGAAGGGTTCAATTCAATCCATTGATGAACAATGCTGGGGAACCAATTACTTCAGAAAAACTCCAAAAAGTTGATGAACAAATTGTGAAAAATAATGGAGCCCTGACTGATGCAAGTAAAACAGCTTCTGAAATTCAAAATAAAGTTGATCAAGCAGGAGAAGGTAATGTCGATCAAAGTGTTCTTGATCAATTGGCAGAACTAAGAAAACAGATAGCAGAACTTAAACAGGCCAATGAAACCTTGGCCACCGAAAGAAAACTTGAAATTGAAAAACTTAAAAAAGAAGAGCTAGAAGAAGCGATTGCTATTGCTAATGCTAATAACGGAAATAATGTCACTAACAAACCAGTAGTCGACAATAAACCAGCTAATTTTAGTACATCTTCAGCGAAAGTAAGTACAACCACTTCTGGTAATGGATCAAATGGAGTTGTTAGTGGAGCTGCATCTGGAGGAATTGTAGATTCAAGTGGATTTGTTGAGAACTCAGGAAACGTAGTAGCACCTTCTGGGAATGTCTCAAATGTGGTTCAGGCCAAAAACTCAGGTACAAAAGGTAACAATGGTGTATTCCTGACTGGAACAACATCTGGTGGTGAGCAATTCAATATTTCTTCCAGTGAAGTTCTCAACTTTGAAGGACGTTCTGATGTGACTTCGTTTGATAGCGCTGTTGCTATAGCAATACAATCGTCAAAGAATGCATTTGTTTTCGACGGTAAATTCTATGTTAAAAAAGGTGAAGAATTTGTTGAAGTTAAAGATGTGAAGGAAAAAGATCGCGCCATTGCTTCAGAAGGAGAGGTTCAAGATATCAAAGATGTCTCTGCACTTTTGGATAGACTTAAAGCAGAAGAGGAAGACGATAAAGATGAACCTGTCAAAGAAGTTCCAGTCGTAAAGGACGAAGTTAAAGAGGAGGCGACTCAAGGAGATGATCGTAAAAAGGTCAGAGGCCTTTGGGGGATCATTATGGAAAATGTCTTTAACTTTGGTTCAAGTAAGTAATTTCAGTCGTTTAGATGACTAACGGGCCTCCTTTCTGGAGGCCATTTTTATCTAATTCAGCATTTCGAATAACAGGGTTGGTCTTGTCAGTAGATAGGCAAAAGTTGATAATTTCAGGGCACTTATCTGAATTATTGCTTTGCATAAATACGACAGGATTGTTACATGGACAAACTTCATTCATCTATCGATCGTCAATCGACGGCCTATAAAGACAATCATGCTTTCAATATGAGTCTTCGACAGGAACTTATGGAGAGACTCGAGGAAGTCAAAAAGGGTGGAGGCGACAAGTATGTTGATCGTCACCACAAAAGAGGAAAGCTTCTTCCACGAGAAAGAATTGAGCGAATTCTTGATGACGGATCGCCTTTTATTGAATTGAGTTCTCTGGCTGCAGATGACGTCTATGAGACAGAAGTGCCATCAGCGGGAGTTGTTACTGGCATAGGTCGTGTACATGGCGTCGAGTGTATGTTTGTTGCTAATGATGCCACAGTTAAAGGGGGCACATACTTTCCCCTTACAGTAAAAAAGCATTTAAGGGCCCAAGAAATTGCTCTTGAAAACAGATTGCCATGTATCTATCTGGTTGATTCTGGTGGTGCTTTTCTACCTAAACAAGATGAAGTTTTTCCTGACAGAGACCACTTTGGAAGAATCTTTTATAATCAAGCACGGATGTCTTCAGAAGGAATTCCACAAATTGCTGTTGTCCTTGGATCTTGTACTGCTGGAGGGGCCTATGTTCCGGCCATGTCTGATGAGACAATTATTGTAAAGGGAAATGGTACCATTTTCCTTGGAGGCCCTCCATTGGTCAAAGCTGCTACAGGTGAAGAAGTGACGGCAGAAGACCTAGGTGGTGCCAAAGTCCACACCCATGAGAGTGGTGTTGCTGATCACTTTGCTGAAAACGAAGAAGAGGCCTTGCATCTGACGAGGAATATCATTGAAAATCTCAACTATAAATCAAGAGGAGAACTCGCTGGAGATAAAAAAGTCCAGAGTGTCGAGGATCCACTTTATCCAATGGATGAGATTTATGGAATTGTTCCCAAAGATACCAGGATTCCATTTGATGTCAGAGAAATTATTGCACGTCTTGTCGATGGTTCTGAGTTTCATGAGTTTAAATCTAGATTCGGTACGACACTAGTCTGTGGATTCGCAAGCATTCATGGACATAAAGTTGGAATCGTGGCCAATAACGGAATTCTTTTTTCAGAGAGTGCCCAAAAAGGAGCTCATTTCATAGAGCTGTGTGGTCAAAGAAAAATTCCATTGATCTTTCTTCAAAACATCACCGGCTTCATGGTGGGAAGAAAGTATGAATCAGAAGGGATCGCAAAACATGGTGCCAAGATGGTTACCGCCGTTTCGACAGTTCAAGTTCCTAAGTTCACAGTTATTATCGGCGGTTCTTTTGGTGCAGGTAATTACGGAATGTGTGGTAGGGCCTATCAACCACGTTTTCTCTGGATGTGGCCTAATGCCAGAATTTCAGTAATGGGTGGAGAGCAAGCCGCAGGTGTTTTGACTACTGTCAGACAAGATGGACTCAAGGCCCAAGGTAAACCTGAAATGAGTGAAAAAGAAGTTCAGCAATTTCAAGCGCCCATTTTGGAGAAATATGAAAAAGAAGGCAGTGCTTATTATTCCACTGCTCGTATTTGGGATGATGGAGTTATTGATCCATCTCAAACAAGAGATATTCTAGGTCTTGCTATATCAGCAAGTCTTAACCAGGAAATACCGGACCCGAAATGGGGCGTATTCAGGATGTAAACTGATGAGTGAATTTTATACTATAGAAAAAGATTCAAGAGGTGTTGCTACGGTCACAATGAACAGGCCTGAGATCCATAATGCATTTAATGATGAAATGATCAGTGGCATGACTAACGCCTTTGATGAGCTGAATGCTGATGACTCCATTCAATTGGTTGTCCTGACTGGGTCAGGTAAATCCTTCTGCGCAGGTGCTGATCTCAATTGGATGAAGAAGATGAAGGACTACACTCCAGCTGAAAACTATGAAGATTCATTGGCGTTGGCAGGATTATTTCGTGCCATTAACAATTTTCGAGGTCCAGTCATTGGAAAAATCAATGGTGCTTCATTA